>QHVJ01000099.1 GCA_003222275.1 Acidobacteriota bacterium
ACTCCGGTTGTCCCGTTTGAATACTTGACGCGCAGCTTTGCCAGGCCGGCGCGAAAGTCTTCCTCGGCGCCGATCGTGTCGCAGACGGCGGGAAACGTTCCGGGCGCCACGATCCAGCTGAGCAGCTCCGTGACCTTGTAGTTCCCGCTGCCGCCGAAACAACCGGGCGCCGTCCCCGGGGTGATCGTCCAGGATCCGCCGCCGGTGACGTGTCGCGAGCAGCGATCCCTCACGTTCGGGAAGGTCCCTGAACCCATGACAGTGATCCTCGCCCCATCCTGGGCCCTCGCCGATGCCTGCCCACCCGGCTTTACACAATCGGCTAGCGGCAGGATGTTGACGACATCCCAACGAATTCGTTCGCCCTCATCGTCGTCTTTGTCTCTGTCCGCAAGGACCACCGCCGGACCACCTAGAGCTCCGAGCGCCCCGGCCGCAGCGGCGCCTTTCAGAACCTGCCGACGCGTGACTTTCTGGCGTGCCATGATCTTTCCTCCTCGACAAACGATCCCGTTGCACCTTGCCTTAGTCGGCAAGGAGGGTTGGCCTTCTGTAAGGAAGCTAATCTCCATGAATACGCGCGGAGGACGGGTGCGTCAAGGCATTTTCGGACACGGCGGGTCTACGGTCGGGACAGATCCACCGCCCGGTTCGAGGTGAAGGGTTGTAAATCCAATGGTTGCCGTCTCGAACCGACATCCCCACAGCGGCCGCCGCATCAGGCCCAGGGCCTGGACACGCCTGACGGCCCGCGTTAGAGTGCGCTCGCCTCTTATAGCCGCGCCCCAGGCAATCGTCCGACCGCGTCCGCGGGTGTTTCGACGTTCCTGTCAGGAGGGAATCTCCATGTCGTCATCAGGGCGGCCGATCCGAGACGTCGGTT
>QHVJ01000100.1 GCA_003222275.1 Acidobacteriota bacterium
CGCGGCGGGCGGTCCCGGCCCGCCCGGGCGGGCTCGGCGCGGCTGGAGGACTCATGCTGAAAGGAAGTATCGGACCGACTCTAGCGATCGGCCTCGTGCTCAGCGCGGCCATGGTCCGGGCGGACGAGGTCGGGGAGAGAGCGCGCAAGGGGACGGCGGACCGTGACCGGTCCATCGTGGCCTCGACCTGGTTCGACAAGCTCTACGACGTGATCAAGTCCGAGGCGATCCCACCCCCGCCCGCCTCTCGCATCTACGGCCTCGCTGCCGTCGCCCTTTACGAAGCGGTCGCTCCGGGCGCCGGGAACCACCGCTCGCTGGCCGGCCAGCTCAACGGCCTGAACCGGATGCCGAAGCCCAAGGCGAAGGCCAAGCATCACTGGCCCGCGGTCGCCAACGCCGCCCTGGCCCGGACGATCCGCGGCATCTTCCCCTCCCTCAAGCCCGACAACCTGGCCGGCATCGACGCCTTGGAGCACGACTTCGCCGTGCAGTTCCAGGCGGAGGTCGAGGGGGACGTCTACCACCGCTCGGTGGCCCAGGGCCAGGCGGTCGCCGATGCGATCCTTGCCTGGGCCGCCACCGACGGCTACTCGACCTACAACAATTGCCCCTACGTCGCCATTCCGGTTCCTGGCGCTTGGCAGCCGACGCCGCCCGGATTCAGCGCCAAGCCGCTGCAGCCTTGCTGGGGTCTGATCCGGCCCATGGTCCTCGCCTCCGGACGCGAGTGCCCGCCGACGGGGCATCCCGTCTTCTCCACCGACGCCGGGTCCGACTTCACCGTAGCCGCCCTCGAGGTCTACAACACGGGAC
>QHVJ01000246.1 GCA_003222275.1 Acidobacteriota bacterium
GCCCACCAGCAGTCGCAGGTGCGGGCCCAGCTGTCGCTGGTCCTGGAAGGGATCATGTGCCAATCCCTGCTGCCCAAGGCGAGCGGCAGCGGGCGCTGCCTCGCCATGGAGATCCTCATCCCCAACGCCGCCATCCGGAACCTCATCCGCGAGGACAAGATCCACCAGATCTACTCGTCCATGCAGACCGGCCAGGAGAAATACGGGATGCAGACCTTCAACCAGTCCCTGGCCAGCCTCTATTTCGCCAAGCAGATCAGCCTGCAGACCGCCCTCGGCATCTCTTCGGGGCCGGATGAGCTGCAGGACATGATCAACCGCGGCGTCGGCCTGTCCACGCCCCAGGCCGGGGCTCGGCCAGCGCGTCCGGCGGGCCGCTAGCGCGTTGAGATCAGGAGGATTCTGATGCCGGCTTTCGTCTGGAAGGGTAAGAACCGGGACGGCAAGGCCGTGTCGGGGGAGCAGTCCGCGGATACCAAGGAAGCCGTGATGGCCGTCCTCCGCCGCCAGCAGATCCTGGTCTCCTCGGTCAAGGAGAAGGGCAAGGAGGTCGCCCTTCCCAAGTTCAGCGGCAGCGTCCCCGCCAAGGACCTCGCCGTCTTCACCCGGCAGTTCTCGGTCATGATCGATGCCGGCCTGCCCCTCGTGCAGTGCCTGGAGATCCTGGGCAACCAGCAGGAGAACAAGACCTTCGCCAAGATCCTCCAGCACACCCGCATGGACGTGGAGAGCGGCTCCACCCTCGCCGATGCGATGCGCAAGCATCCCAAGGCGTTCGACGAGCTGTTCGTGAACATGATCGCCGCGGGGGAGGCGGGCGGTATCCTCGACACCATCCTCAAGCGCCTCGCCGTCTACATCGAGAAGGCGGTGAAGCTGAGGGGCCAGGTCAAGGGAGCCATGGTCTACCCGGTGGCGGTCATCGGCATCGCCGCCATCGTCATCGCGGTCATCCTCTGGAAGGTCATCCCGACCTTCGCCGCGATGTTCGAGGGCCTGGGCGCCCAGCTGCCGCTCCCGACCCGCATCGTCATCGCGATGTCCAACTGGTTCGTGCGGCTCCTGCCCTTCCTGGTGGTCTTCATCGTGGCCGGCGTGTTCCTCTTCAAGAGGTACTACGCGACCTACGGGGGCAAGCGCGTCGTGGACCGCATGATCCTGAAGCTGCCGGTCCTCGGGGTGCTCATGCAGAAGATCGCCGTCGCGCGCTTCTGCCGCACCCTGGCCACCCTCATCTCCTCGGGCGTGCCCATCCTGGACGGGCTGGAGATCACCGCCCGCACCGCCGGCAACTCCATCATCGAGGACGCGATCATGTCGGTGCGCAAGGGAGTGGAAGGCGGTCTCACCCTCGCCCAGCCCCTGAAGGAGAGCCGGGTGTTCCCGAACATGGTCGTGCAGATGATCGGGGTCGGCGAGCAGACGGGCGCCCTCGACGCCATGCTCAGCAAGATCGCGGACTTCTACGAGGAGGAAGTCGACCAGGCGGTGGCCAACCTCCTGACCCTCATGGAGCCGGTGATGATCCTGTTCCTCGGCACGACCGTGGGCGGCATCGTCATCAGCATGTACCTTCCCCTCTTCGACCTGATCAGCAAGCTGAGCTGATCCAGGCCGGACGGGGCAGCCTCCGTTGATCGCGTCGCCTCCGCTCGAGCCGCGGCTCAAGCGGCTGATGCTGTTCAGGGTCGTGATGATCACGACCCTGCTCCTCATCGCCATCTACGTGGAGGCGGTGTCGGAGACGCTGCGGCCGGTCAACCCCCTCTACTACCTGATCGCCGCCACTTATGCCCTGACCATCCTCTACGTCCTCGCCCTGCGCTTCGCTCCCCATCCGGAGGCGCAGGTGTACGTGCAGGTGGTGGTGGACCTGCTCATCATCACCGGCCTCGTCTACTTGACCGGCGGTACCGGCACCCGCACCGGGTTCATGCTGCTCTACCCGATCTCCGTCCTGTCGGGCAGCATCCTCCTCTACCGGGGCAAGGGCCTCCTGCTCGCGGGGCTGGCCACCCTCTTCTACGCCGGCGTGCTCCTGGCGGTGCGCAGCGGGGCCATCCCGCCGCAGGGCCTGGCCGACGTGCCGTTCATGCTCGAGAAGCACCTTCTCTACTCGATCTTCGTGACCGGGGTGGCCTGCGCGACGGTGGCCCTCATCGGCTCCTACCTCTCCGAGAGCCTCCGCGACGTGGGGGAGCAGCTCGAAGAGGCCGCCGAGCAGGTGGCCGACCTGCGGGAGCTGAACAAGGTCATCGTGGACAGCATCCACAGCGGCCTCATCACCGCCGACTCGGGCGGCCACATCCTCTACGTGAACAACTTCGGCGAGTCGATCCTGGGCGTGCGCACGGCCGACATCCGGGAGAGGCCGCTCCGGGAGCTCATCGGATCCCCGCTGCTCGAGCCCCTCGCGCTGCAGGCCCGGGCCAGCTACGAGGGCCTCGCCCGCTTCGAGGTCGTCTACCGGCGGCCCGACGGGACCGCCCTCGACCTCGGCGTCTCGGTCTCGCCGCTCGCCACCCCGGAGCCGGCCGGCGGCTACCTCCTCGTCTTCCAGAACCTCACCGAGATCAAGCGGCTGGAGCAGCAGGTGCGCATCAAGGAGAAGCTCGCCGCGGTGGGCGAGATGGCCGCCCACCTCGCGCACGAGATACGAAACCCCCTCGGCTCCATCAGCGGATCGGCCCAGGTGCTGATGGGGGAGGCCAACATGTCGGAGGAGCAGGAGCGGCTGCTCGCCATCATCACCCGGGAGTCGAAGCGGCTGTCGGAGACGCTGAACCACTTCCTCTACCAGGCGCGGCCCGCCCTGCCTCCCAGCGGGCCGGTGGACATCGGGCGCGCCCTCGAGGAGGCCGTCACGCTGCTGCGCAACGGGCCGGAGGTGCGGGACGGCCAGAGCGTCGAGTTCGAGTCCGACCAAGGCCCCCACGTGTGCCTCGCCGACCCCGACCAGATCAAGCAGGTCTTCTGGAACCTGGCCCGCAACGGCCTGGAGGCCATGCCCGGCGGCGGCGTGCTGCAGGTGCGCTTGAGCAGCCGCGGCGACGACCTCGTGCTCTCGGTCCGCGACGAGGGCCGGGGCATGGGCCGCGACGAGCAGTTGCGCGTGTTCGAGCCGTTCCATTCGGAGACGCCGATGGGCACCGGGCTCGGGCTGGCGATCGTCTACCGCATCGTGCGCGAGCACCGGGGTGACATCACGATCCGCAGCGCCCCCGCCCGCGGGACCGAGGTCGAGGTGCGGCTGCCCCGGGTCCTGGTCACCGTCCCCGCCTGACGAGCAGCGCGGCCAGGGCGACCAGGCCGGTGGCGGTGAGCGCGGCCCCCCAGTAGACCGCCGCCGGCCGGTAGCGCAACTCGACCCGGTGGGCCCCGGCGGGAACCGCCACCGCACGGAAGAGCACGTTGGCGGGCCGGACCGGCACCTCCGACCCGTCCAGCGTGGCCTTCCATCCGTCCTGGTACGCCTCCGCGACGACGAGGTGGCCGCCGGCATTCGAGTCCATGTCCACGACGAGGCGGTCGGCGCGTCGCTCGCGGATCGTGCAGCGGGCGCGGAAGTCGGCCGGCGGCGGCACCCGACCGCCGTCCCCGAGGACGACCTCCGCCGCGGGATCGAAACCAGGCTCGGCCATCGCCAGCAAGGCCGCGGTCGGCGAGTCCGCCGGCCGCGAACCCCCCACGACCCACGCGGGGGGAAGCGGGTCGCTCACCCTCATCACGCGCGCCGGCCGGTCGAAGATCGTCGCGACCTGTCCCACTTCGCTCAGGCCACCCAGACCGTCCTCCTGGACGACGATCACGTAGCCCACGTTGCCCATCCGGAGCAGCTTCGGCGCCACCGGCGCCGAGCGGTTGCGCAGCAGGGCGCCGGTCATGAAGTGGAAGGCGGGGGTCGCCAGGCCGGTGACGTCGCTGTCATAGCTGCCGCGGATGCCCCAACGCGCGCCGATCGGCGCGGCCAGGATGTCCTGCATCCCCAGGGCCCAGCTCGCCCGGCGGTCCCAGCCGGCCACTCCGCGCACGAAGTGGGTGTTCAACCACGGCAGCTCGGCCGCAGGCGACAGCAGACGGCGGTCGGCGGCGTCGGCGCCGAGCAGGTCGAGCGTCTTGGGCCGGTGCGCGAGCAGCTCGGCCGGAGCCACGGGGTTGACGTCGCGACCGGCGGTGGCCAGGTCCGCCGCGGCCAGCATGGCCATGGCGAGCACGAGCGGCGTCCCCCCGGCTTCGCGGCGGATCCGAAAGGCGAGGAGCAGGGCGGCCGCGAGAGCGACGAGCGCCGTTCGATTCAGCTTGGTGGTGAGCAGGTAGAAAGTCTCGGCGGGGAACTCGGGGGGGATCTGGAGCAGGCGCATGGGCAGGTGTACGTCACGCCTGACCCAGAGAGCGCCCGCGCCCGCCGTGACGGCGAGGGCGGCCATGATCGCGAGCGCGGCCACGCCCCGGCGCCGCTCGGCGGCATTCCACGGGCGGCGCCAGGCGTCGAGCCCGAATCCGGCCAGCAGCGCCCAGAACATCGCGAACGGCAACGTGTACTTCGCCGGGTACCGGGAAAGGTTGAACGGGGGGGTCGTCAGCAGCAGCGGGAACAGCAAGACGTGGCGGCCGAGGGAAGCGAGGCCGAACAAAGCAGCCATCGTCGCGACATACGTGCGCGGCTCCCATCCGCGGGTTCTCAGGAGCATCACGAGGCCCAACGAGGCGAGGCCCACGTACAGGCTGACGAGGAACGGCTCGCGTCCCTCGAAGAGCCTCCCCCGCAGCTCGAGCGACAGGGGCAGATCGGCGAAGAAGCGGGGCACGAAGAGGTCGACGAGCGAGAAGGGATGCACGGACCAGTAGAGGATCTCCCCCGGCCCGAGTCGGCTCCGCTCGACCGACTTCAGGAGCGCCGCGCTCGGGATCCATTGGATGGCGGCCAGCACGAAGGCCAGGGCGGCCGCGCCCGCCACTGTCGTCGTCGCTCGCGCGAAGTGAATTCGCGCTCGCTCTTGAGCTGGGGGGTCCCCCGGGCCCCCCCAGACCCCCCCTTGCGACAGGCGAGTTCGCGCGGGGCGCCGTGCCGTGCGCGCATCCGCCGCCCACCAGAAAGCGATGCGACCGGCCGCGGCGAGCGCGGTGAGCAGGCACATGTCGGCGGATCCGGTGAGGGCCTCGGCCGCGGCGACCGTGCCCAGCCGGGCGGCGGCTCGCCGGCCGGGATCCGCGAGCGCCGATTCCAGCGCCAGGAGGACCCAGGCGATCCACGCCGCGGCGCAGAAGTGCTGGTGCAGGCTGCCCGCGGAGAGAAACGGCCCGGAGGCGCACCAGGCCGTGCCCGCGAGGCTCGCGGCCAGCCCCGACATTCCCCATCGCCGGCCGAGCGCGACGACCCCGGCTCCGGCCAGCACGGCATGGCCAAGCAGGAGGATCCTGTAGACCGTGGGCGGAGCGAGGACCGCGTTCAGCCAGGTGGTGGGATAGGCCACCTGCAGGCTGGGATCGGCGAGGAGCGGCAGGCCGAAGCCCTCATACGGGTTCCAGAGCGGCCACGAGCCCTGGGCGAGGACCCGAACGAAGGTCGCGGCGTGCGGCAGCCAATAGGCGCCGATGTCGCGATCGAAGAAGACCCGGCCTCCGAAGAGGGCCTCGGGGAAGAGCGCCACCACGACGAGGACAGGTCCGAGCAGCGGGGTGAGGCGGCGGAGTCGCGGCCTGATGTCGGTCATTGCAGCCCCGCTACGCTCGCCGCCGGTTGCGCGTGGCGCGGCGGCTCATCATACTGCTGCCCTGCAGAAGATCCTCGTCATCGACGACGAGCCGTCCATGCGCGAGCTGCTGGGCATCATGCTGCGCAAGGAGGGGTTCGAGGTCCTCCTCGCCGACAGCCGCGCCAGCGCCGCCACCATGCTCGCCCGCGGCCCGGTGTCCATGGTCATCACCGACGTGAAGCTTCCCGACGGCGACGGCATCGAGATCCTCCGCCACGTCAAGGCGGCCGCGCCGGAAACGGTCGTGATCGTGATGACCGCCTTCGGGTCGACGCAGACCGCCGTCGCCGCCCTCAAGCTCGGCGCCCACGACTACCTCATAAAGCCCTTCGACATCGAGGAGCTGCGCATCGTCGTCAGCAACGCCCTCGACAAGCAGCGCCTCCAGGAGGAGAACCTCCGGCTGAAGGCGGAGTTCCGCACCCGCCACGGCCTCGACCGGATGGTCGGGGTGTCCCCCCCCATGGCGGCGCTGTTCGACCTCGTGCGGTCCATCGCCCCCACCGGCTCGACCGTGCTCGTCACCGGGGAGAGCGGGACCGGCAAGGAGCTGGTGGCCAAGGCCATCCATGCGCTCTCGCCGCGCCGAGACGCGTCGTTCGTCTCGGTGAACTGCGCCGCCCTTTCCGAGAGCCTCCTGGAGAGCGAGCTGTTCGGCCACATGAAGGGGGCCTTCACGGACGCCCACCAGAACAAGAAGGGGCTGTTCGAAGCGGCCCACCGCGGCACCCTTTTCCTCGACGAAGTCGGCGAGACGTCGACGGCGATGCAGGTGAAGCTGCTCCGCGCGCTCCAGGAGAAGCAGATCCGGCGCGTGGGGGGGACGGACGAGATCGAGGTCGACGTGCGGGTCATCGCCGCCACCAACCGGCCGCTGGAGGCCCTCGTCCAGGAGCGGCGGTTTCGTGAGGACCTCTTCTATCGCCTCAACGTGATCCCCATCCAGGTGCCGCCGCTGCGCTCGCGGAAGGAGGACATCCCCCTCCTCGCCGAGCACTTCCTCGTCCGATTCAGCCGCGAGATGAACAAGCCGGTAGCGAAGATCTCCAGCGAGGCGATGGGCCGCCTCTCCCAGTACCCCTGGCCGGGGAACGTGAGGGAGCTGGAGAACGTCATCGAGCGCGCGGTCGCCCTCGAGACGAGCAGCGCGATCCTGCCCGAGCGCCTGCCGAAGGAGATGTCCTCCGCCATGCCGGCCCCGTCCGCCGACCAGCCGCTCGCGGAGGGCTTCAGCCTCGACGACCACCTGCGCGCCATCGAAGCGGACCTGGTCCGGCGCGCCCTCGAGCAGAGCGAGGGCGATCGGGCTCGCGCCTGTAGCCTCCTCGGGATATCGGCGCGGTCCCTGCGCTACCTGCTGGAGAAACATCGCCCTCCTCCCTCAGCCTGACAAAAAGTGTCGGGCTGCCAAAAATTGTCCTAGCCGCTGCGACCAATTTATCTTTAAATTCAGCGACTTAGGAGCAAGACTGGTGGCACTTCCCTTGCTCAGTGGGAGGTGCGCACCAAGAATGGTGACAAGGAGAGGTGAATGAAGAACCAGAAGGGTTTCACCCTGATTGAGCTGCTGATCGTGGTTGCGATCATCGGGATCATCGCGGCCATTGCGATCCCCAGCTTGCTCCGGGCGCGCATCTCGGCCAACGAGTCGGCGACCATCGGTGACACGCGTACCGTCATCTCGGCCGAGGCCGCGTACCAGTCGGCAGCTTCCGGGTTCTACGGTGAGCTGACCTGCCTGGCCGTTCCGGGTCCGTGCATCATCGGTTACGTGGGCCCGACGTTCATTGACGGGACGATCGGTGTCAACGCAGCCGTGCAGAAGTCAGGCTATACGCGTACCGCCAACTACGACACGGCCCTGACGGTGCCTGGTCTGGTCAACCCGCACGGTACGTATTGCTATCAGGCGTCGCCCATCACCGCGGGAACGACGGGCGTCCGGGCGTTCGGTGGTGACTCGAGCGGCGTCGTGGGCGTGACGAACACGTCCACTGCGACCTGCTGCACCGCGGGCGTTTTGCAGGTCACGACCTGCCCGGCGCTTCGGTAGTTCTGCAGTAACGGACAAGGGGGGACGAGCGTCCCCCCTTGTCATTTCAACGCTTCACTCGACGGATTCGGATGAGTGGAAGCGAGAGAGGGAGACGTCGATGCGGAGGCAGGACGGCTTCACCCTGATCGAGCTGCTCATCGTGGTCGCGATCATCGGGATCATCGCCGCCATCGCCATCCCGAGCCTGCTCCGGGCGCGCGTCTCCGCCAACGAGACGGCCGCCATCGGGGACACGCGCACCGTCATCTCGGCGGAGGCCGCGTACCAGTCGGCGGCGTCGGGGTTCTACGGCGAGCTGAGCTGCCTCTCCGTGCCGGGGCCCTGCATCGCGGGTTACGTCGGTCCGTCCTTCCTGGATAGCACGATCTCGACCACCGTCGTCAAGCAAGGTTATGCGCGGACCGCCAACTACGACGCCGTGGCGACGGTACCGGGTCTGACGAGCGCGCACGCTAACTACTGTTATGGATCGTCACCCGTCGTTCCCGCGACCACGGGTGTGCGCGCCTTCGGCGGCGACGCGAGCGGCGTCGTGGGCGTGACGGGCGTGTCCGCCACCAACTGCTGCTCGGCAGGCGTCCTCCAGACGACGACCTGCTCGGCGCTCCGGTAGGGCGCGGCCGCTCACCTTCTTCAAGTACACTACCCCGCGAATGTCGACTCCGGCAGCGGGGGGGCCGGCCCTCGAGACGTCTGGGCTGTCGAAGTCCTATCCTACGGGCGTGCTCCACCGGGGGCGCCGGAGCGCACTCGAGGAGCTGACGCTGAGCGTGCCCCGCGGCGAAGTTCCGCGCCGACCGCGGCTCCGCCCGCGTGCTGGGCGTGCCCCATACGGAGCGGGCGTGGCGCTACCGCGCCGGCTACCTGCCGGAGAATCCCTACCTCTACGACTACCTGACACCGCAGGAATACCTGGACTATGCGGGGCGGCTCTTTGGGATGCCCGCTTCCGAGCGCCGGGAGCGGTCGGCACAGCTGCTCCATCGGGTGGGGCTCGCGGAGTCCGCCCGGGTGCCGATGCGGCGCTTCTCGAAGGGCATGCTCCAGCGCGCGGGGCTGGCGCAGGCGCTCCTCAACGACCCCGAGCTGGTGTTCCTCGACGAGCCGATGTCGGGCCTCGATCCCATCGGCCGCCACATGGTCAAGGAGGTCATACTGGACCTGCGGAGCCGCGGCCGGACCGTGTTCTTCTCCACCCACATCCTCTCCGACGCCGAGAGCCTCTGCGACCGCGTGGGGCTGCTGCGCGCAGGCCGGCTCGTGACCGTCGGGCGCCTCGACGACATCCTCCGCATCGACGTGTCCCACCTCGAGGTCCTGGTGTCCGGTGTCGATGCGGGCCTTCTCGAGCGGCTGCGGGGGCTCAAAAGGAAGCGGGCGCTGGGCGAGCGCTGGAGCCTGGAGGTGGAGGAGAAGTCCCTGGGTGTCGTGGTATCGGCGGTGCAGGAGGCGGGGGGCCGCATTCTCTCCGTGCAGCCCGTGCGCGAGTCCCTCGAGGACTACTTCATGCGCGAGATGGGCGCGCCGCCGGGCGGGCGGCCGTGGGAGGCGGCTTGAAACGCATCCTGGCCGTGGCCGCCAACACCTATCGGGAGACGGTCCGCGAGCGCGTCCTCTACAACCTCGTGCTCTTCGCGGTGCTGATGACCCTTTCCGGGCTGCTGATGAAGCAGCTTTCCATCCGCCAGGACGAGAGGATCATCAAGGACATCGGTCTGGCGGCGATGGAGCTTTTCGGGACGCTCATCGCCGTCTTCATGGGCGTGGGCCTCGTCAGCAAGGAGATCGAGCGACGGTCGCTCTACCCGCTGCTGGCCAAGCCGCTCGACCGCAGCGAGTTCATCCTGGGCCGGTTCGTCGGGCTCGGCTTCACCCTCCTCGTCAACGTCGCGGTGATGACGGCCGGGCTGTACCTGACCCTGGCCGCGACGCACGCCACGCTCGATCCCAACCTCCTGAAGGCCGTCTACGGCATCCTCCTCGGCCTTCTGCTCGTGGTGGCGCTGGCGCTGCTCTTCTCCGCCCTCAGCTCCTCCATGCTCGCCGCGGTGGGAACGGTGATCCTCGTGGTGGCCGGGCACTTCTCCGACATCATCCGCAACATGAGGCAGGTGGCACCCGGCACGCCGAACTGGCTGTCGGGGATGCTTTATTACGCGCTGCCCAATTTCCGTAACTTCGACCTGAAGAGCCGCGTGGTCCACTTCGATCCGGTCGCCGCCGCCGACCTCGGCTGGATCACCCTGTACGCCGCCGCGTATCTGGCCGTCGTGCTGGGCCTCGCCCTCACCGTGTTTCGTTCTCGAGATCTCGTGTGAGCCTGGGCCGCTGGGCATTCGTGCTCCTCGTCCCCGCGGTGCCCTTCGTGCAGCGCCACATCGACGCGAGCCTCGGCGTCTACCGCGCGCAGGAGGATGTCCTCTACCTCACGGGGAAGCAGCTCCGCCGCCTCTCGCCGGGCTTCGAGGACTTGATGGCCGACCTCTACTGGCTCCGCACCGTGCAGTACTACGGAAGCCAGCGGATCTGGGGCGGCGGGCACTACGAGTTGCTCGCGCCCCTCATCGACGTCGTGACCGATCTGGACCCCCGCCTGGAGATCGCGTACCGCTACGGCGCCATCTTCCTGTCCGAGAAGCCGCCGGTCGGAGCAGGCGACCCTCAGGCCGGCGTGGCCATCCTCGAAAAGGGCGTGCGGAACAACCCGCTCAACTGGCGGTTGCGGCAGGACCTCGGCTTCCTCCTCTTCACGTTCCTGGGCGATGCGAAGCGAGGCGCGGACGTCCTCATGGAGGCCGCCCGCCTGCCCGACGCTC
>QHVJ01000247.1 GCA_003222275.1 Acidobacteriota bacterium
TGGGGAGAGAAGCCCACCTCCGTGCACCGCTGCCCGGAGTGCGGCGCGTTCGAGATCGAGCGCTCGTCGCGGAGGGGCGTGGTGGAGCGGGTGCGATTGTTGCTGGCGCGGCAGCGGCCGTATCGCTGCCTGAAGTGCGACCGTCGCTTCTACGACCGGCGCGTCTGAGCCTCAGGGCGTCGCCAGCGTGATCGCTTCCTCGGCGTACGCGGCCGCCGTCTTCGCCTTGCGGATGGCGTCCCCGTGGTCCTTCTTGGTCTTCGCGCCCTCGTGGTGCGCCTTGGCCTGGCCGACGAGCTTCTTGCCCTCCGCGATGAGCGGCTTGCTCTCCGCGTTCACCTTCGTCGCCTCGGCCTTCTTGATGAGGTCCTCGGCCTGCTTGATGACCACCGGACAGTTGAACGCCAGCGCCGGCGCCGCGAGCGCCAGCACCATCAGCATCGCGATCACGACCTGAGCTTTCATCGCTCCCTCGAATGAAGCGCGGTTCGGGTGGCAGGAAGCATACCCCACTGTCGAAAGAATGGTCGGGGTGAGAGGATTTGAACCTCCGGCCCCCTGCTCCGAAAGCGTCACAGCGAGTGTAGTAGCGCGACGTCAGGGGTGCAAGAGTCGTTGTTGTGCCGCTGGTGCGGCGCGGAGCCGCACAGAACCCGCACAGGCGGAGGCGGCACATGCGAGGACTAGGTGAGACTTCACAGCTAGGAGGAAGGTCAGATGAAATGGGTCGTCATCCTACTGCTTGGCCTGTTGCTCCTCGGACAGAGTAGTGCAGCCGCCGCAGGGTCCGACCCGAACGAGAGCACGCCGGAGCAGGTTGCCTACGGCGCGGGGAGCGTGCTGGGGACGGTTGTGTACGCTCCGTTCAAGGCGGCCTTCTGCATCCTCGGTGCCATCGGGAGCGCGTTCACCGCGATCGTCTCCCCTCCGACCGCGGGCAAGATCGTGGGCGCGAGTTGTCGAGGAACGTGGTCGATCACTCCCGACGTGCTCAAGGGGAAGGAGAAGTTTCAGTTCGTGGGCGAGGTCAGACCCGGGGAGACCGCCGCCAAGAAGAAGTAGTTCCTCTCGTGTCCGTAGGGGACGGGCGCGGTGCCCGTCCTGTCAACGTCGGGTCAGGGCATGGTGCCCGATGAGCCGCGGCGGACCTCCAGCAGGATGCCCGTCGAATCGCTCGTGTATGCGACGGTGCGGTCTGGCCTGAAGTCGAATCCGCTTACGCTCGGGCGGCACGACGATGGCGAAGGCGCGACCGCAGAGGGCACGGATGCGGTAGCAGGCGAAGAATGGTCGGGGTGTCCCAAAGCAGGTGCGCTACCGGGCTGCGCCACACCCCGAATCCCAGAAAATTCTATCACTTAGGCGGCGTCGCGGTTCTCCCAACTTTGCCGGCTGACGTCATGCTGACGGTCTTCTTCACTCGGCGCTGGGCGAGCTGCTGATCGAAAAGCATCCCGTCACGTCGCATCAGATTCGGCACGTAACGATAGTAGCGCGTCATGAGCATCGTCAGCGTCGTATGGCCGAGCATCTTCGCCACCCAGCCGGGATCCTCGCCCGACGCCAATGCATGAGTCGCGAAGGTGTGGCGGGCGTTGTAGAGGTCACGGCGCTTCAGGCCCGCGTTCACGAGCGCTGGCACCCACACACGCCGCCTGAGGTTGCGGAGGTTCATGTGCCTGCCAAAGCGGTTGGGGAAGACGAGCGCATTCCCGCCGGCGATCACCCGTTGCGCTTCAAGGGCTTTGCGCACCGAGGGCAGGAGATCGACGTCTCGCTGCGAGGCGGCAGTCTTGAGGCGTGTCGGTTGTCCTTCCCGCCAGCCCTCCCTTACTTCGATCAGATTCCGCTCCCAATGGACCCGCTCCCAGGTGAGCGCAATCTGCTCGGACGGCCGGAGCCCTGTTCCGAATGCGACTTCGAAGTACGGCCGATAGGGGATCGGAAGCGCCTGCAGGAACTTTGTCTTCTCCTCGAAGCTCAAGGGCGCGATCGCGGGTCGGCTGTCCTTCACAAGCACGACCCAACGCCAGAGCTCGTCGGTCACGTAGCCGCGCTCATGGGCCAGGCGAAGCAGCTGGCGAAGCCGCATGAGGATGATGTTCACGGTCCGGGGTGCCAACTTCTGCTCTTGGAGCTCTGCCTTGAAGCGGTCAAAGACGACCGGGGTCAGCGCGTCAAGGCGCCTCCGTCCCCAGAATGGCAGGATCTTCTGCTCGATCGTCTCGCGATAGCCCTTGATCGTCAGGGGCGAGACCTCGGTCGCCTTCTTGCCTGCCCACTCCTCGTAGAGCTCCCGCACGGAGACGGGGCGTGTGCGCACCTTCGGGAAGTGCCGTTCAAGGTCGAGCGTACCGAGGAAGACCTCCCGCTCAATCGTCTCGGCCTTGGCCGTGAGGATCTCGACGTTCCTCGGGGTCGCCGGAAGCTCCGAGAAAACCCGCTTCCGGCGCCCCTTCACGTGGAGGTCGAGGTAGAGGCGTCCTGATCGAGAATCGACCCTAACCTTAGCGCCCATTCCTCGAACCCTTCCTCAAAAGCTCTTCGACGCGAGACCAGAAAAAGATCGGCCGGCCAGTGAGCCGGGTAAAGTGCACACCCTCCAAGAAGACCCCCTGGCACATGAGGTTCCGGATGGTCTTCGGCCTGTAGGGAATCCGTCGCGAAAGCTGGTCGACGGAAAGGTACTCTTCAGACTGGGTTCCGTTCACGCTCGTCGCTCGCTCCGATGGGCAAGGACTATATATGTATAGACGTGCTCACAGGTCGAGCTATCTTCCGGTCGTGGTTGGTGTTTCACCTGCTCTCCCCTCCTTGCCGTAAGGAAAGAAAACGAGATCTCGTAAGGAAGAGTTGGCGTCCCCGTCAATCGGCTTCCAGATGGAACCGCCCGCACCGTGTTGCCCAACGGCCGCGAGCGTCGTAAACCAGATTCGAGGCCTCAGGCGGACCGCGACCAGCCGAAGGCGATATCGTTCAAGCCACTGGGAATCCCGTCCGACGACCAGGATCAGGAAATCAGACATGCCGTAAAGACCTCTGCTTTGAAGCGCTGCGCTGTATCCGAGAATCTTTCTCAAGAAAGACCTGGACGAATTGGTTCGATTATCGACTTCCAAGGCGAAGGTCTGCTCCCCGAGTTCCTGCCACTGGATGCGGAACAGGGCATCCGGGATCACCCGCTCTCGGCCCTGGGCCCTCAACTCCCAGTCAGATCTCCACCAGGCGATCTCGCCTTTTACCGAAGGCACGCTCAGAGCCAGCTCGATCCGGACCTGGTTGATAGCGAGGAGATGGTCGAGGTTCCCGTCGAGGCCTCTGGGGGTGACCCACGACTCCTCGGCTGTATCCCCTCGGTCATCACGAAGAAGCCTCGCCCCCCGAGGGGCGAGGCTGTAGACGTTGTCCTGGGCGAGATCCCGGATCCAGACCCGGAGCAGCCCGGCGTCAAGAAGTCTCCGAAGCCGCTTGTTCGAGGCCCACCGAGACCCGTCGAAGTGAAGCCGCGCCAGCTGGCTCGTGGTCAAGAAGCGCATCTTGCCCACTGCCTCGAGGATCCAGAGGTCCCGCTCGGTCAAGCGGACGCGCCGGGCGCGATCCCTGTCGCTTCGCGACCTCCGCTGCTGAGGAGTGGTCGCAGTCGTTGTCGGCGTCATTGAGACCGCCCGAACCCGGTAGGGCCGAGGAGGATCTTCTCGACCGCGGTCACCTCGATCAAGATCACGTCCTGACGGAAGACGCCGCGCGCTTTCTCGGCCAGGGCAACCAACTCCCGCGTCTGCTGCGCCTCGATCGTCACCTCGTAGAGCACGACCCATTCGTCACGAAGAGAGCCACCGTCCCAGCTCCCGAGGACCCGATGATGCTTCCGAAACCCCGAGGCCAGTCTCCGAAGCTCACCCTCGAACCAGCCAAAGTGCTCCCGGGGGACTCGAGCGCCATTGTTGTCGGAGACCGGGATCGGAATGCTCACGCGCCGGTGGCGCAGGCCGAGGCCGCTGCCTTGGAGAGTCCCGAGACCGAGTTCGCGTGCCGCCCACCAGAGAAGACCGGTCGAGCGCCCAAAGACATCTTCGCGATTCACCGGCAGCGGGACGACCCCGAGGTCACCGGGGGAGGAGAAGTGCCCGGTCAACACCCGGTAGGTAGCATCCGCCATGTTGAGGAGGTTCTCTCTCAAGAACTCCTCCTCGCTGATCCTGACGCCGAACTCTGTCTCCAGAATCTCACGCTGCTTCGGGAAGACCCGGTGCTCCCACTCGATGGCCCGGAGCGCTTCGGGAAGTGTCAGCGGTGAGGTTGCGATGGTGGGGCGGCCGTTGGCCCGATAGACCTTCTTTTGCCCAAGCCGTCCGAGCCGACGACCAACGATGCCGTAGTCGGCTGTCAGGCCGTCGTTCAAGAGGGCGTGGGCAATCTCGTGCGTGACGCGCCAGGCGAGCGTGTAGGCGTAGTCGCGAAATGACCCGTGCGGATCTGCGGGCTGGTAGATCCAGACCGTCTTCGTTTGGTAGCTCGCTTTTCGGAAGTCCGGATTCGTCCAGCCACCGCCCTCCTCGTCCGGCCCGAAGATCTGATACCGCCAGCCAATCCGGGTAAGCCATATGCAAAGTGTCTGCTCGACATCCTGGCGGGTAGTACCAAACGCTTCGTGGACCGGGTAGATCTTGAGGAAACTCGCGGTGTCTTGTTTCTGCCGAATCTCGGCGCCGAGTGCTCGGAAGAGCGCTTGGGTAGCGCAAGAGTGCTCCGGATGCGCCCGATTCTGGAGTTCCTCAAGCCCGTACGAGCGCTCACCGGGATCGATCCCGGGAAGCGCGAAAGGCTCGGATAGCTGAATTGCAATCGGAGACCGAGTGACGCAAGACGTATCTTTATCGTGAAATGACGTCAGCTCCACCTGAGCAGGTGGTCGAGCCTCGATCAGAGTTTCGGTCCGGTCCATCGTTTCTTGCCTGCCTCCTTTGGTTTGTGGTTATCCAAAGATCAGTGGATTCATGGTCGAGGCCCCACAGCGGTCACACTCGAGGTACGGGGGCACCGCTCCGCAGACTTCGCACCGGGCGAAGTAGAAACCGTAGAAGCTGTAGCCGCACACCCCGCACTGCCACGATCCGAGGAGCGAGATCAGGGACCTGCAGGTCCGGCAGACGAGTGCATCCTTCAAAAGGGGCCGGGCTGCCCAGAAGTGAACGGCCTTAATGGCGACGATGATCGGTAATTTGACGAGCCAGACGAGACCTCGGAGCAGAGACCATCCGAGGTAGCGTGTTGTCCGCGTGGCGAGTTTCATCCGATCTCTGGCCTCCTCTTCTTTCGAGGCGGAGCTTCTCCTCCGCCGTCGTGACTCTTCGGTGGTGTCGAGACCCGTACAGGCGGATTCACGAGGTCTCGCAGCCGCTTCCGACGGGCGTCGATCTGAGCCCGGAGGGCAGCACGGGAGTGCACGGCTGCGCCGCGGTCCCAGCCATCGTTCTTGACGACGTCTTCGAGCTCGGCTGGTGACATTCGCGCGACGGCGTGAGGCGCCGGAACGTCCGGTACCCCGAGCCGAAGCGCCCGATACGGTTGGCGGCGGTCGTACCAGTAGAGGGTCCGATTCGGAAGCCGCTGGAGCGCCTCGAGTTGATGGCGGCGCAGATCCTCGCGCGACACTCTGCCCTGGCCGCGCTCCCAGAGTTGTCCGAGGATCTCGGGCTCTGCTTCGGGCAGAAAGTCGCCGAAGTGCAGAGCACTCTGCCCGCCCGTCCGGAAGACTCCAATGAGGTCGCAGTTGCCGAGAATGATTTCCCGGAGCGACGGCGGCAGCTGCGCGAAGTTGTGGTGAACGAGCAGCAGCGAAAGGCCGAAGCTCCGTGCAGTCGTGAGCGCTGTTTCGAACCGGCGACCGAGCGCCGGAGCGTCAAGCAGATGGAAGAACTCGTCGGCGGCCAAGAGGTACTTTCGCTCTCGCCTAAGGCGCGCATACGTCGCCTGGAAGAGGAGCTGTGTTACGAGGCTCCCGAGAACCTGCACCTGTTCTTCGGGCGCGCCCGGGCCCTTGCCAAGAAACACCATCAGGATCTTCCCGTCATCGAGGACTCCGCGAAAATCGAGGAGGTCGTCGGCCCCAAGCATGAGCCGGATGTTCTCTGGAAGGAGCAGCCCGTGGAGCCGGCCGAGCAGAGCGTCTTTCGACACCTGCGGGATAGCCGGCCAGGCGCCGAGAAAGAAGTCCTTGACTGCCGGATTGGTGCTACGGCTTGCCAGCACTCCGCGGACGAGTTCGTCCTGAAGGACTTCTGGGGCCTCCACGAGGCTCAAGCCAGCCTCCGTGAGGAGAATCAGCAAGTGCCTGAGGATGTTCTCCATGTGAAGCCCGAGGGCGGTATCGAAGAGGCGCCCGAGGGCGAGCGTCACTTCATAGGCCTGAACGTCAGCCGAGACGCCGGGGACCGGACGGCAGACGTTGAGGGGCACCAGGTCGTTGCCGAACGGGTTGATCACGACCAAACGCTCGCGGAGCCTCGCGGCGTCAGCCGGAGGGAGCTTCCGCGCGGCGACCGCGATCAGGCCCAGCACGGTGTCATAGAGATCGCCTTTGCAGTCGATCACGCCGAACGGTCGGCCGGCTTCCAGTGCTTGGCGCAGGATTTCCGCGACCCAGGTCGTCTTGCCTGTTCCCGTCCCCCCTTGCACGAGCCAGTGCGCGGCGGCCGCCGCCCACGGCAGCCGGATCGGGATCTCCTCGCCTGTCGAGGATCGTGCAGTGCCGAGAAGGAACCCATCGGTCAGGTCTCGAGCCGGAGCAACGAATCGATCGTAGTCGGCGAGCGCCTCATGAAGCTCAGCGCGCGCCGCTTCCCCGATGGCCTCTAACGCCTTGGCGCGATCAGCCTGCTTATTCCGCATGCGTTCGATCAGCCACTGGACCATCAAGCTCCCCTCCGCCCGGCCGGGCCGCGCGGCCGGCGAAGACGGTAGGGACCAAGCAGTGTGGTCGGCGGAAGGGGCGCGCCGTTTCGCGGCGGAAGCCGACGCCTCAGGACAAGCCCGGCGCTGATGCCTGCCGCTATGCCCGCAATGACTCCCAAGAGGATGAGCCAAGGCAGCACGACCGTCGCGAGCCCCACAAACAGTTGCAGGGCTATGCCCACGAGGACCGGGGCGAGGATGGCGATGAACAGAAGCTTGATCAGCCACTCGAAGATGCGGTCCACGGGCTACTGCCCTCCCCAGCGGCGGTTCGGGCTGAACGCCCTGAGTCTTGCGCCTGCGCGCCGGAAGTACTCGCTCCAGATGGCTCGAAGCTGGTTCCAGTGGCCTTCGTTGATGCCCACGGTGTGAACGCCGAGCATCCAGACCTCGACGCTCTCAAGCTTCGGGATCGGCGTCTTACGCTGGATCTGATCGACGATCCGCGCGGGGTCGCCGGCGGGCCAACGTTCGAAGTTGAAGCCGTGGCCGACCTGCCGCATATCGGAAAGGACAATCAGGTGCTTGGGCCCAGGTGGCGCTTCGGCCAACTCGATGGCCGCGCGCGCGAGGGCGCCGAAGAGGTCCGAGCCGTTGGCGTTTGGCGCAAGTGTGCGCGCCACCGTGTGCCACTCGTTGATGGCGCGCTCCTGCCAACTCGCCAGGTACTCGCCGAGACGTCCCGGCGTGCGGGGCGAGATCAGGGTGACGAGACTCGCTCTGCCGAAGCTCGCCTCGCTGACCCCGAAGACGACCAGCCGGGCTTCGCCAGCCGGCAGGCGTCGGATCAGGCTCTCGACGGCTTGGACGTTCCGTGCGAACTCGGCGTTGGTGTCAACGGAACTCGAGAGATCCAGGACCACGACCATGGTCGGGGCGTGGGGCTCGGGAGTGCCGGCGCATGCAAAGACGGCGATCCCGAAAAGGCTGAGCCCTACCACGAACCCGATCACCGTCCACTTGATGGCGCGACCGAGCGAGGCGCGCTTGGCATCCCGCGCTTGCTCGGCCTCCTTGCGCGCACGCTCAGCTTCTGCGGAAGAGGCGCGCTTCTGCTCGTGCCGATACCCGGCCAGGGTGAGCTCGATGTAACGGAGCTCGGGCCGACGGCGCACTTCCTCCTGACGGTGGGCGTTGGCGGCGAGTTCCTCGCCAAGCGAGCGAAACTCGCGGAGCACCGGCTCGACGGTGCGGACCACGTTTCTGTGCCGCATCCACTGATGGACGGCAAGGAGCGTCCCTAGATCGCCGGCCACCGCGAGCAGGATTCCCCAGAGGATGGCGAGCTGCCCGAGCCGGCGCGCGACGGTTTGCGCGCGCTGGAGCAAAGCGGACGAGGCTGCCGCGCCCGTGGTCAGGTCCTGGCTCGACTCGCCGAGTTGGTGCTGCTGCGTCTCGACGAGTGTGGTGGCCGCCATGCGTCCGATACCGAGTAGCGCGGCTGCGCTGAGGGCGCAGAGGACCGTGACCACGCCGAGGCAGGCGAACACCCGTCGCAGCTGCTCCTCCCGGACATGCTCCGCGAGGACCGTGAGAAGTATCGTGCCGCCGATGATGGAGAGCGCGAACACGCTTCCGGTGAGGGCGACCCGCTCCGCGAGCGAGTCAACGAACCATCCCACGCCGAGCCAAAGGCTCACAACGGTGACGAGGACCGCCAAGACCGCGGAGCCCAGCCACCAGTGCGCTTGCGTCTGGTGAGCACGCACCCGGGCTTCGGACTCGCCGAACTCATCAAGCTGGCGGGCCACCACCTCGCGACGCGCTTCTTTCAACTTCTGAATCTCAACGAGATGCCGCAGCTCGATCGCGGCCTCGTGCCCGGTCTTAAGGACTTCCTGATCGCGGACCTCTTCCCAGGTCGGAACCCACGCCGCGAGCTGCTTCATGCCGCCACCTCCTTTTGTCTCCGGCGGTACGACCTCATGTAGAGCCGCTGGTACTCGCGGCGCTTCTCGAGAGCGAGTTCACCGTAGGTCTTCATCCACCATTCGAGCCAGTAGCGCTCGTCGGCAGCTTTGGCCTGCCGGCGCTCCTGCCGCTTGTAGAGGGTGCTCGCTTTGGGCGAGCAGGCACGGCAATAGCGCCGGAGTGCTGCCCCAGCGCGGCAGTTGTCACACCGCTTGTCGTTTCGGTCCATCTCGTCCTCCCTGGGAGACGGATGTCCCCTTCGCCTGGCGCCGACCAAGCGAAAGTCAAGAAAGCCTGAGAGACCCGAAAACTGGGAGCGACGAAGTTTCGAAAGAGGACGATGCGAAAGTAGAAAGAAAAGCGAAGCTTGAACGGGGTAGGTCGGTCACAACCTGTCGGTTTGCTACACGGGTACACCTCCTTTCGTGTGAGAGGAAAGTATAGCCCCGCCCACCGTCTTGTCCACCACTTTCCTCTTTACTTTATCCCGGATCGACGAACTCGTCGCGACGCTACGCCGCCTCGAGAGCCTCGGGCGGGAACGGACTACCGTCGGGGCAGCGTCGGAGCCGTGCGCCGTCGAGCGGCCTGCCGTACCTGACAGCTTGGTCACCGTCCCCGAGGCGGCTGAGGGGTCATTCCCGATTTGAGGCCGGTTATCGGTTATGGGCT
Organism: Acidobacteriota bacterium; assembly: GCA_003222275.1. Taxonomy (GTDB): domain Bacteria; phylum Acidobacteriota; class Vicinamibacteria; order Fen-336; family Fen-336; genus AA32. The sequence goes on from QHVJ01000247.1 coordinate 9,538, forward strand.
ATGGTGTGCCTTGGCG
>QHVJ01000248.1 GCA_003222275.1 Acidobacteriota bacterium
GTCAGGTCCCGGTGGAACGGGTCGGAGAGGCCCTCTTCCGAGGTGAGGCTGCTGCTCGTCATGGCCGAGTAGATGAACTCGCCCATGACCGCCATTCCCGCGCTGGTGCCGCCGACGGGAGCCGGCTTGGCAGCCACGGCGTGGATCGCGTCCTCTACCGGCGTGTTCTTCCAGAACGTCACGTAGTCCGATTGGTCGCCGCCGGCGATGAACAGCGCCTCGGCGTTGCGGATCTTGTCGAGCACGAACGGCTCGAAGGCCGCCCCCCTGTTCTTGAAGATGATCGTCTCCACGGAGTCGCACGCGCACAACCCGTAGATGTACGGGTTGTAGGCGTCGGTTCCCGAGGCACGGATGACGACGAAATCGCCTCCTCCCGCCCGCGCGCCCATCCGCACGAAGTTCTCGTCGACGTCCGTCCCGCCTCCCTGGAGCACGAGCAGGCCGCTCGTGGGCGTGACGACGTCGGCCGGGTTGCCCACCACGAAATAGGAGTATCCGTGGGCGGCGTCGGCCGGCGGCGCGACGAGCAGTGAGCACAGGCCGAACGCGAGCGTGCTGAGGACCGGCATCTTGGCTTGCATGACCAGAAAGCATAGCCGGTTCCGGCCGCGCGTCCAAGATATTGGGCGCCAAAACCATGTGAACCAACCGGCGCGTGGGGGCGTCTCACAGGCTAATGACCGACCACCGTTGGCCGACCGCCGCCGCCCTCGCGCTGGCCACGATCGGCTTCACCACGCCCTCCGTGAGCGGCGCGGACCGGCCGCGCATCGAGCCCGTCCGCGTCACGACGCCACCCGTGATCGACGGCCGTCTCGACGACGACGTGTGGCAGGGCCCTGCACTGGCGCTGTCCGACTGGCTGACGTACAACCCGCTGAACGGCGAGAAGATGGCGCAGCAGACGCAGGTCCTTGCCGCCTACGACGACCGCAACCTCTACTTCGCCTTCCGGTGCCTCGACCCCGAGCCCGGAAAGGTCCGCGGCAGCCTCAGCCGGCGGGACGACCTCTGGAACGACGACTGGGTCGGCCTCAGCCTCGACTCGTTGGGCAACGGCCAGACCTCCTACGACCTGTTCGTCAATCCGCTCGGCGTTCAGGGCGACATCCTCACGACACCCAGCGCGGGCGAGAACACCGCTCCCGACTTCGTCTGGGAGAGCGCCGGTCGCCGCACCGATCAGGGATACGAAGTCGAGATGCGGATACCGCTCACGACCATCCGGTTCAAGAGCGGCGCCGACGTGGGGATGGGAATCCTGTTCTGGCGCCGGGTGAGCCGGCTCGGCATGTCGGCATCGTGGCCGCCCGTCCCCGCCGGGCGCAGCTTCATCGACTCCCATGCCGTGATGGCCCTCCACGACCTGAAGCAGCCCCTGACCCTGGAGCTCATCCCCACCCTGACCTACTCGCGCCGCGAGGTGCGGGCCACGCCCGACGCGTTCGGGCCGACGGACTCCAAGCCGGACGCGGGCCTTTCGGTCAAATACGGCATCACCTCCTCGGCGACGGTCGAGGCGACCATCAATCCCGACTTCAGCCAGGTCGAGAGCGACGCCTTCCAGGTGGAGGTCAACCAACGCTTCCCTCTCTTCTTCTCGGAGAAGCGTCCCTTCTTCATGGAGGGGCTCGGCACCTTCGAGCTGGCGGGCGTAGGCGGCGACGCCGTCATGCGCACCGCCGTCCACACCCGCCGGATCGTCGATCCGTTCTGGGGCGGAAAGGCCACGGGGGCGTCGGGCAAGCTGAGCTTCGCGATGCTCGCCGCCGGCGACGACGCTCCGGGCCGACAGCTCGAGGGCGAGGCCAACCCGTTCCTCGGCGACCGAAAGGACTTCCTGATCGGCCGCGCGCAGTACAGCCTGGGCCGCTCGAGCTACGCGGGCGCGATCGTCACCGACACCGAGTTCGGGACGGGCCACAACCGCGTGTTCGGAGGCGACGTCTCGATCAAGAAGGGCGCGCACGGCGCGAGCGCCACCTTCCTCGCCACCACCACGCGCTCACCGGACGGGAAGGAGGACAAGGACGGCGTCGGCGGACAGCTCTTCTACGGCTACGAGACGAAGGGGCTCGCTTTCTACACCCAGCTCCAGCACTACGACCGCGGGTTCCAGATGGACACCGCCTTCCTGAACCAGGTGGGCATCACGCAGGGCTGGACGTTCGTGGCGCCGAGCTTCTATCCCGACGCCAAGAAGCATCCCTGGTTCAAGCGCTTCGTGCCCTTCGTCTTCGCCCAGTACGGCAAGGACCGCATCCAGGACGGGCTTCCGTGGATCGTCGTGCCGGGGATCCGGATGCACTTCACGCGGCAGGGCTTCTTCCGGATCGACACGATCTTCGGGCAGGAGCCCTGGGTGGGCCGTACGTTCCGTGTCAGCAACACCCGCGTGTTCGGACAGGCGCAGTTCACGCGCTGGCTCAATTTCTTCGGCCAGTACAACTTCGGCCGTTCGATCTTCTACGATCCGGTCGATCCCTACCTGGGTCGGCAGCGCACCTTCATCGCCCAGGTCACGCTCCAGCCGACCGCGCGCTTCAACGAGTCGGTGTCCTACAACCGGGTGACGTTCGACCGCCTCTCGGGCGGCGCGCGGGTTTATACCGTCGACGTGCTCAACACGAAGACCACGTTCCAGGTCGACCGCCGCTTCTCGCTGCGGGCCATCGTCCAGTACGAGAGCTCGCGCTCCCGCATCCTCACCGATCTCCTGGCCTCCTGGGAGCTGCGCCCGGGTACCGTGGCCTACGCCGGCTACGGCTCGCTCGTCGAGAGGCAGGAGTGGGACGGCATGCGGTGGCTCCCCGGCCAGGGGTCCTACACCACCACCAACCGCGGCTTTTTCTTCAAGGCGTCCTACATCCACCGTTTTTAGCGCTTTTCCACTTCGAGATCCAGGTGGACGAACGCGCCCACGGTGCGGTCGGTCCCGGGCAGGGGCGCGCTGCGCGTCGATCGGAAGTGGAGGACGTGGACGAACGTGTCGTACCACGCGAAGCCGGGTCCGGTCGCCAGCTCCGCCGTCGCCGATTCGGCGGCCCCGACGCGAAGCGTCTGCGTTCGTCCGTCGGCGCTGATCGCCACCTCGTCGCCGGCGGGCCCGCCGGTCACGGTCACCTTGATCCTCCGCACCGGCTCGAGGGCGCGCAGGATCACTTCCGCGGACGTGCCACCGCGCAGCCAGAAACCCGGCACGCCGTCGCGCTCCTCGCGTCCAAACGTGCCGTCGTCGGTGAAATACAGGTAGTAGGCCTGCGGGTCAGCCGCCTGTTGGCGCTGCGCGTCGCCCTCGGTGTCCCCTACCGGCCGCTTCTTGCGCCACGGGTCCGTGAAGACCGACAGGTCGTTCAGCATCGTCAGCTCGGGAGGGAACGAGCGGAACGGCTGGCGCATGGCGTGATCGCCGGGACGGAGGGAGTGGGCCACGGGCGCGGCGAAAACGGGGGCGAGCCAGATCGCACAGAGCGCACCCGAGGCGGCCACCGCCCACTCCGCTCCGCGAGGGACGAAGAAGATCGCCAGCGGGAGAAGGTTCAAGAAGTAGCGGTTGCCGATCGTGCCCCCGCCGCCATACCAGTTGTCGGGGATCGCCCATATATAGAAGAGGTAGGAGAGAGCCAGGGCCGCCACCGCCAGCCAGCCGGCCACGGTGCGGGGCCCGCGGGCGAGGAAGAGGACGAGCGCGACGAAGGCCGGGAAGAAATACAGGAGCACCCCCGCGTAGCGTCCGACCCAGAAATAGCCCAGGTTGCGGAGGAAGGAGGCGCGCATCTCGGCCCCGGAGCGCGCAGGAGCCCCGCCCCGCGCCGGCTTGCCCGGCGCCGAGCCGGCTCCGCTCTCTTCCACGGCCGGCCCCAGCTCGTTGGTCGTGGCCCAGATGCCGCTGTTTCCGAAGGTCACGGCCTGGGTCTCGAAGGGAAACGTGCCGTAGAAGGTCTTGCGCTCGCCGCCCTGGTAGTTCATCTCGCCGGTGATTGCCTTGTTCGCTCCAAAGAGCGCCCCCACCGTGGCCGTGACCACCGCCGCCCGGAGCGCGGAAGCAGCGAGGCCTTTCGCGAAGGAGGGATACCGGCCCCGGAGAAGGGGCTCCACGCCGAGGGGCAACGCGAGCAGCACGTTGTAGGGCTTCGAGTACGCGGCCAGCCCGATGAGGACCGCCGCCAGCAGCGGCCGCTCGCGCCGCCAGGCCACGAGAGCGGCGGTGACGAGGGCGAGGTTGAGCAGCTCCGGCTGGGGCCAGATGAGGTACAGCGGCGCGACGGTTCCCAGGAAGAGCAGCAGCGCGGCGGCCAGCGCGCGCGCGGGAGAGCCTTGCCGCCTCAGCTCCGCGTACGCAAGGACGATGGCCAGCGAGAGGCAGAGGGCGTTGGTGACGAGCAGGCCGCGCGTGCCGAAGAGCTTCACGAGCGGCGCCGCCGCGATCGGATACAGGAACGCCTTCGCGAAATAGATGCGGGGCTCCTTTTCCCCGACGCGCCGCAGCCACGGAAAGCCGGCCGCGCGGTCCCCGATGAGACCTCCGCTCGCCCGCTTCAGGAAGATGCCCTGCGGGCCCGAGGGAAGCTCGCGCCGGACGCGGAGGATGTCGCGCGCTTCGTAGCGCAGGTCGCCGTCCTCGGCCAGGCTCCAGGCCATGGCGTGATAGGTGGCGCCGTCGGCCCAGAACTGCGGGATGCGCGCGGCGAAGGCTAGCGCCACGAGGGCGCCCGCGACGACGGCGAGGACGGCGCGAGCCGCCCCCTCGCTCACAACCAGCCCGCCTGGCGGTACCACGCCGCCGTCCGCGCCATGCCTGTCTCCAGGTCCACCTTCGGCTCGTACCCGAGCCGCCGCTGGGCCTTCTCGGTGGAGAAGGCCCGGCTCTTCGTCCAGAACTCCACGCGCCGCCGGTGCAGCGGCGGCTCCACGCCCAGCGGCACGCACACCGCCTCGCACAGCGCGCCCAGCCATCGCAGAGGCGCCGCGGGAACGCGGAACGGCAGGATGCGCCCGCCGGTGGCCCGCGCGATCGTCTCCGCCAGCTCCCGCTGGGTGACGTAGCTCGGGCCGGCGATGATGAACGCCTCCCCCACCGCCTCCGGCCGCTCGAGGGCGAGCAGGTAGCCTTCGACCAGATCGTCGATGTAGACCGGATGGTAGTACGCGCGTCCGGAGCCGACGATCGCATAGCGGCCGCGCGCGATCGCGCGGAAGAGCTTCAGCAGCCGCGTCTCGCCCGGGCCGTAGATGGCCCCCGGCCGGATCACGCACACCGGCAGCCCCCGGCGGCGGTGGAACTCGAGCGCGAGCGTCTCCGCCTCCGCCTTCGTGGCCTGATACACGTCGCCCGGCGCCAGCGGCGTGGCTTCGTCGGCGGGAGGATGCTCGATGTGGCCGTGGACGCCCACGGTCGAGGTGTGGACGAACCGTTTGACGCCGGCGCGCCCGGCGGCCTCCAGCAAGCGGACCGTGCCTTCCACGTTCACCGCGCGGTAGTACGCGTCGGTATGGCCCGCGGTACGGTAGACCGCGGCCACGTGGACGACCGCGTCCACGCCCTCCACGAGACGGTTCAAGGCGCCCACGTCGGCCAGGTCGCCCTCGATCCAGGCCGGCTCCGCGGAGAGCGCGGGGCGCTTCGACGAGGGACGGGCCAAGGCCCGCACGGCGTCGCCGCGGCCGAGCAGAACGGCGAGCAGGCGGCCCCCCGTGTACCCGGTCGCGCCGGTGAGCGCGACCTTCATCCACCCAGCTCTCGAAACAGCGCCGCGTAGCGGCACACGCTGTCTTCCAGGTCGAACCGCTCACGGGCGATCTCCCGGGCGCGGCGGCCCATCCGCTCCCGTCGCCGCGGATCGGCGAGCAGGGTGCGCATCGCCGAGGCGAGTGCGGCCGCGTCCCCGGGGGGAACGAGCAGGCCCGAAGCCCCATCCTCGATCACATCCACGATCCCACCGGTGCGCGCGCCGATGGCCGGCAGGCCGCAGGCGGCGGCTTCGATCAGCGAGATGCCGAGGGCCTCGAACTCGGACGGGAAGACGAAGAGGTCCGAGACGCGCAGGCGATCGGCGACGTCGTCCACGCGGCCCGTGAAGCTGACCCGGGCGCCCAGGCCGCGCTGCCGCACCGATTCCTGGAGCTGCGGCTCGACCGACAGCGTCTGGCCTTCCCCGGAGCCGACGATCATCAGGTGGGCGCGTGGATCGTCGCCGGCCACCGCGGCGAAGGCCTCGACGAGCGTCTCCAGCCCTTTCCCCCGCAGCAGCCGGCCGGTGTAGGTGGCGACGACGGCCGATTCGGGAAGGTGCTGCCGGGCGCGCAGCGCGCGCTTCTCGTCGGCGGAGGCCGGAGAGAAGCGGCGGGTGTCGACGCCGTGCGGCAGCCGAACGACCCTTTCCGGCGCCGCACCGGCGGCGAGGCACTCGGCGGCGATGGCCCGCGACATCGCGACGAACGCGTCGGCGTCGCGGAGCAGGAGGTTGCGCGCGGCGGTTCCGACCGCCACCGCCCGGCGGACAGCGGGGACGTGAAGCGGCGTGCCCCACGTGTAGACCTCGCCCGACATCTCACCGTTCAGCTCCGGCTGGAGGACGACCGCCTTGCCGAGCGCGCGGCCGGCGGCGAGGCCGGGAAGGCCGAGCACGCGGGTTCCCCTCACCACGAGCACGTCGAAGGCGCGTCGCTCGCGGCGGAGAGCGGCCAGCGCCGGACCCACCATCGCGTACTTGCCTCTGCGTCCCCGTCCCGCCGGCCCGACCCGCAGGACGCGCACGCCGTCGAGCGTCTCCGAGACCGGCCACGCCGCGTCGATCCGACGCGTGAGCACCGTCGCGGGCAGCCCGGCGGCGGCCAGCCGCCGTGACAGCTGCCGGATGTGGCCCTCGCCTCCTCCCAGCACCGGGTGGAAGGACTCGGTCAGGAAGAGGACGCCGGTCAACGGCCGGGTCGCGCCCTCTCCCGCTCCCGCGCGACGGCGGGCGGCGACAGCTCCTTGACGACGTAGATCGGCTTGCCCTGGCTCTCGTGGTAGATGCGCACGAGTATCTCCGCCAGCAGTCCGGTGGCCACCAAAATCAGGCCGGTGACGCAGAGCAGCACTCCGAGGAGCGCGAGGGGCCGCCCGGCAATCGCGGTGTCCTCGAACAGCCGGATGTAGGCGAGATACGCGAGGATCAGGAAGCCCGCGCCACCGGAAGCGAGGCCCCACAGGCCGAAAAGGTGGGCGGGCCGCGTCCCATAGGCGAGGAGGAACTTGACCGTGAACAGGTCGAGGAGGACGCGCACCGTGCGCCCCAGCCCGTATTTGCTGCGGCCGCGAGTGCGCGGCCGATGGTTCACCGGCACCTCGGCCAGCGTGACGCCCATCCACGACGCCACCGCGGGGATGAAACGATGCATCTCGCCGTAGAGGCGCAGCCCCTTCACCACCTCGGAGCGCATCGCCTTCAGCGAGCACCCGTAATCGTGGAGATGGACCCCGGTGGCCGCGGAGATGATCCGGTTCGCGAACCACGAGGGGATCTTCTTCGAGACCGGATCGCGACGCTCCTTGCGCCATCCGCAGACCATGTCGTATCCCTCGTCCAGCTTGGCGACGAGGCGTGGGATGTCGGCCGGATCGTTCTGCAGGTCGCCGTCGGAGGTGATGACGATCTCGCCGCAGGCGTGGTCGAAGCCGGCGGAGAAGGCGGCGGTCTGCCCGAAGTTCCGGCGCAATCGCAGCACCCGCACCCGCGGGTCCACGGCCTCGATCGCGAGCAGCCGCTCCAGGGTCGAATCGGTGGATCCGTCGTCCACGAGGATGATCTCGTAGGGCTGGCCGAGGGAGACGAGGCTCGCCGTCAGCTCCCGATGCAGGTCGGCCAGGTTCTCCGCCTCGTTGTAGACGGGGATCACGACGGAGATCCGCGGCGTCAGCACGCTCACGCCGCGAGTATAAGCGGTGAGGCCAACGGCCCGTGAGGCCGCTATCTCCCGGCGGCCACCAGCCACGCCCAGTTCGCGAGCACGGCGGTGACGGCGACGATGCGGGCCATGCGCGCCGCCGCCGGCGACAGCTCGAGCGAGAGCGTGCGTCCGCGCGCGAGGAGCGCGAGATCG
>QHVJ01000114.1 GCA_003222275.1 Acidobacteriota bacterium
AGGCCTGGGCCATCGGGTACATGAACTCGTGGAGCGAGATGGGCTGGCCGGCGTCGAAGCGCTGGCGGAACTCGCGCCGTTCGAGCATGCGCGCGACGTTGTAGGTGGCGGCGAGGCGGATGAAGCCGTCCGCCCCCAGAGCCCCAAGCCACTCGCGGTTGAAGCGGATCTCCGTCTTGCCGGGGTCGAGGATCTTGAAGGCCTGCTTCTTGTAGGTCTCGGCGTTGCGCTCGATCTCCTCGCGGCTGAGGGGCGGGCGCGTCTTGGAGCGGCCCGTGGGGTCGCCGATCATCCCCGTGAAGTCCCCGATCACGTAGACCAGGCGATGACCGAGGTCCTGGAACTGCCTCATCTTCCGCATCAGCACGGTGTGGCCGAGGTGGATGTCGGGGGCGGTGGGGTCGAAGCCGACCTTCACCGTGAGGGGGCGGCCGCGCTTCAGCTTCTCCTCGAGGGAGGCGCGCGTCACGACGTCCACGCATCCGCGCGCGAGGATCTCGAGCTGCTCGGCGGCGCCCTTCACGCCGGCTCCGGCTCCGCGATGAACCGGCGGCCTTCGAGGCGCCAGCGCCCGTCGAGGAGCAGCCGCACCGCCCGCGGGTAGATGCGGTGCTCGGCCTCCAGGATCCGCGCCGCGAGGGTCTCCGGCGTGTCGTCCGCGCGCACGGCCACCGCTTCTTGCATCACGATCGGGCCCGCGTCGAGCGCCTCCTCCACCAGGTGCACGGTGGCCCCCGCGACCTTCACGCCGTGCTCCCAGGCCCGGCGTTGCGCGTCGAGGCCGGGAAAGGCGGGGAGCAGGGACGGGTGGATGTTGACGACCCGGTGGGGCAGGGCGGCGAGGAACGCGGAGGAGAGGAGGCGCGTGTACCCGGCCAGGCACACCAGGTCGACCCCGTGCTCCTGCAGCGCGGCCAGCACCGTGCGGTCGTGCTCTTCGCGGGGCGTGCCCCGATGGTCGCACGCGAGCGCGGGGATGCCGGCGGTGCGGGCCCGGCCCAGCGCGGGAGCCTCGGCGACGTTCGAGATGACGACGGCCACCTCTCCTCCCAGCCGTCCCTCCTGCGCGGCGGCGATGAGGGCCTGCAGGTTCGAGCCCCGGCCGCTGACGAGCACCCCGACACGTTTCATTCGAAGGCGACACCCGACCCGGCGACCACCGACCCGATCACGAAGGACGCCTCCCCTCGCCGCTCGAGGGAGTGCTCGACCTCGTGGAGGTCTCCGGGCGCCACCACGACGACCATGCCGATCCCCATGTTGAAGGTCCGGAACATCTCGTCTTCGGAGATGCCTCCCCCCTTCTCGATGAGACGGAAGAGGGGAGGCACCCTCCACGACGATTTGCCGATGCGCGCCCCGAGGCCGGCGGGGAGGACGCGCGGGATGTTGCCGGGGAACCCGCCCCCCGTGATGTGGGCGAGCGCCCGGATCTTCTTGCGCTCCACGAGCGGCTCGAGGGCCCCGAGATACGCACGGTGGGGGGCGAGGAGCGCCTCGCCCACGGTGGCCCCGAGCTCGGGCACGCGCGTGTCCACGCGGAGCCCCATCACCTCGAAGAGCACCTTGCGCGCGAGCGTGTAGCCGTTGGTGTGGAGCCCCGCGGAGGGCAGGCCGACGAGCACGTCCCCGTCCTGCACGCTCGCGCCGGTGAGCGCGCGGCTCTTGTCCACGATGCCCACGATGAAGCCGGCGAGGTCGTAGTCGCCGGGGGCGTAGGTGCCCGGCATCTCCGCCGTTTCCCCACCGATGAGCGGGCAGGCGAACTCCGCGCAGCCGCGCACGACGCCGGACACGATCTGCTCCACGCGGCCGGGGTCCATCTTGCCGAGGGCGATGTAATCGAGGAAGAACAACGGCGAGGCGCCCTGGACGAGGATGTCATTGACGCAATGGGCCACGATGTCGTAGCCCACGGTGTCGTGCACGCCGGCGGCGATGGCGACCTGGATCTTGGTGCCGACGCCGTCGGTCGAGGCGACGAGCACCGGGTCCTCGTACCGGCGGAGGTCGGGGCGGAACATGCCGCCGAACGAGCCGATCTCCGAGAGCACGGACGCGTTGAACGTGCCGCGGGCCAGGGCCTTGATCCGGGCCTTGGCCTCTTCGGCGGCGGAGATGTCGACGCCTGCGTCACGGTATTCCAACGGGGGCGCTCCGGGGCGGATTCTAGCGTATCCTCATGGCGAGGGCTGACCATGGCCAAGTGTCCCGAGTGCGACTCCGACCTGGAGCTGGAGGGTTACGACCTGGACGTGGGGGAGACCATCAACTGCCCGGAGTGCTCGGTGGAGCTGAAGGTCACCAACAACGACCCCGTCACCGTCACCCTCCCGGCCGAATAGCTAGAAACTGCCGAGCGCTTCCTTTTCGTCCGAGTAGATCTCGAAGATCGGCAGCAGCTTCGCGATGAAGAGGGTCGAGTGGACCCGCTCGTTGGCGTTGAGGAGCTTGAGGCTGGCCCCTTCGTGACGCGCCCGGCGCAGCCCGGACACCAGCTCTCCCACCCCTGCGCTGTCCATGAACGACACCTCGGAGAGGTTCAAGAGGATCTTTCGCCACCGGTCGGCGAGCAGCGCGTCGACGGTGTCGCGCAGGATCTGGTCGCCGAGGCCGGCGGTGAGCTTTCCGTTCATGTCCACCACGACCACGTCCTGCGTCTTGCGGATCTCGACGTGCATGGCCCCTCGTCCTAGCCCGTGACCGCGCGCTGCAGGGCGGAGGAGTTCTCCTCCACCGTGTAACGCCGCCGTGCCTGGTCCAGGAACGCCTGGAAGAGCTGTTGCTTCTTCTCCCCGCGGAGGGAGGTCGTGATCGACGGCTTCTCCTTCTCGAAGGCCGCGGGGTCGAACGGCTTCTTCTCGAGGACGCGGATGACGGCGTACCCGCCCGCCGCCCGCACCGGCTCGGAGAGCGTCTTCTCTGGCAGCGAATAGGCCGCCTCCTCCAGCGCCGCCGTGGAGCCCAGCTCGGCCAGCGGCTGGCCCCGGCCGACGAGCGCGGGCGTCTCCTTGCGCACGAGGCCGAGCGCGGACGCCGCCTTGTCGAGGCCCTCCTTCTCGGCCCGCGCCCGCACCTGCGCCGCCAGCTCGCGCGCGCGGGCGAGAGCCTTCTCCTGGACGAGGTCCGCGCGCACGCGGGCCTGGACCTCCTTCAGCTCCGGAAGGCGCGAGGGCTGGACCTCGTCGAGGCTGATGAACGCGTAGCCGTTGGGGATCGCGAAGGGCTCCTTGGCCACCTCGCCCTTGCCCATCTCGAAGGCCTTGGCCACGAGGGCGGGGGACGCCAGCGGCGGGACCGGCTTGCCCCGCTCGAGGGGGGAGCTCTTCTGCACGCTGAGGCTTTCGGCGCGCGCCGCTTCCTCCAGCGCCTTGCCCCGGCGGAGCGCATCCGACATCCGGCCCATCTTCTCCTCGACAACCTTGCGGGTGCGCTCGGCGAGCATGGACTGGCGGATGCGCTCCTTCACCTGGGCGAGGGGCGAGAAGGTCTCGTCCTTGTGCTCGGTGACGCGGATGATGTGGTAGCCGAAGGGGGACTGCACGAGGTCGGAGGTCTCGCCCGCGCCGAGGGAGAAGGCGGCGTTCTCGAACTCGGGAACCATGCGGCCGTGGCCGAAGCAGCCGAGGCTACCGCCCTGCGCGGCCGAGCCCTGGTCCTCGGAGCTCCTCTTCGCCAGCTCCGCGAAATCCTTGCCCGCCTTCACCTGGTCGAGCACCCCCTGCGCGATCTTCTTCGCCTCCTCGTCGGGGTGGCCCTCCTTGGCCTCGCCCTGCTTCACCTTGATCAGGATGTGGCTGGCGCAGGCCTCCTCCTCCTGCTTGAACTCGTCGCGGTGGCCCTGGTAGTACACCTCGATCTCCCGATCGGTCACGGAGACGCGGGAGCCGAGGGCGGTATCGTCGGCGACCACGTAGGAGAGGATCCGCCGTTCAGGCAGGCGATAGGTCTCCCGGGCCGAGTCGAAGCGCGCCTTCACCTCGTCGTCGGTCACGGCCTGCTCGTCGCGGAACTTGGACGCGTCGGCCAGGACGTACTCGAGCTTCACCTGCTCGGTGCGGCGCCGGAACTCCTGCTCCGCCTCGGCGGGGGTGACGCTCACCCCATCCGTGACGAGGGCCTCGAGCTGCTCGCCCAGGATCTGGTCGCGGAGCGTCTCTTCGAACTCCTCCACCGACATGCGCTGCATGTCGAGCAGGCGCCGGATCTCGGCCGCGCCGATGAAGCGGCCGTCCCGCTGGAACTGTGGCGATGTGGCCAGCCGCCGCGCTACCGTCTCGTCGTCCACGCGCAGGCCCAGGCGCCTGGCCTCGAGCGCGACCAGCCGCTGGGAGACGAGGCCGTTGAGGGTCTGCCGCTCCAAGCCCAGGCTGCGCAGCATGGCGGGATCGAGCCGACCCTGGTACATCCGCTCGTAGACCTGCCGCTGGCGCTGGTAGGCCCGGTCGAACTCGCCCCGCGTGATCGTCATGCCCCCCACGTCGGCGAGGACCTCGCCCGGCGCGCCGGTGTCGGTCTTCAGGAACGCCGGCACGTAGAGGAGGATGAAGGCGGCGATGATCAGGACCAGGAGCCAGTTCAGCCACCCGCGGTGGCGGCGCATGAAGCCGAGAGCCATCTCTACCTTGTCTCCGGTGACGCGGCGGCGAAAAGTTGCCGCCGGCAAAGCATCCATTCTAGCGTCGCCCTCGGGAGGGACGCAAACCCGGGGCGGCCCCGGCGAGCCGTTTGCGCCTCCCGGAGCCTTTGACTATAATCCGTCTCCCCTAAGTCTCTTGGGCTGAAGGGATTTTGGGGCGGAACCCCTCCGACGTCCACAGGCGACGAGGGCTTGAGACAGGGCCATGGCCTCACAGCGCAAACCACGCCGGCCCGAAGACGATCTCGTCGACTGGTTCACAATCTCGTACAAGACCATCTACGTCGCGATCGCGCTGCTGCTCCTCATCGGCGCCGGCGCCTACTATCACTACTTCGGGAAGCCGCTCAATCCCAACCCGGTCATCGACGTCCCCGCGCCCACGGTGACGACGGCGCGATTCACGAGCATCGAGGGCAACGTCCGGGTCAAGCCGGTGGGGACGTTCGAGTGGGTGAGCGCCGACCCCACGATGGTGCTGCGCAAGAGCGACCTCGTGCGGACGGGCACCGGCGCCACCGCCGAGATCACGTTCTTCGACGGCACCGTCGTCCACGTGCGCCCCGACAGCCTCATCACGATCGAGGACACGTCGGAGGACTTCGCGACCAAGCGCCGCCGGGTCGCGTGGCACATCTCGTCGGGCGAGGTGAACTTCCAGACCGGCAGGAAGAACGTGCCCGGCAGCGCGACCGAGATCTCCACCCCGACGGTGCAGCGGCTCACCGCGGGTGAGCTGACCGACGGCGGCATCCGCGTCGACCAGTCCGGGGACAGCGACGTGAAGATCTACCGCGGGTCGACCCAGGTCGTGACCAAGACCGGCGAGAAGCTCACCCTCGGCGCCAGCGAAGCGCTGAAGGTCGACGCCGCGGGCAAGGCGGGGCCCAAGCAGCTGCTGCTCGACGCGCCCGTGCTGCAGGCGCCCCCGCACCAGACCGAGATCTCCTATCCCGATCCCTCGCGGGCGACGACGCTCCTCGCCTGGAAGCCGGTGATCGGGTCCGTCTCGTATCACGTGATGGTGGACTACAGCCCCTACTTCAACCGGCCGCTGGTGGACCAGGTGCGCAAGGACAGCTCGGTGGAGCTGCGCGGGCTCGAAACCGGTAAGTTCTACTGGCGCGTGGCCGCGCTCGACAAGGACGGCGTCGAGGGCGGCTTCTCCGCCTTCGCCCGCTTCACCATCGTGCGCAAGGAAGGGGCCGGCGCCGGCGGCGGCACTCCGCCTCCCCTCGTGATCGAGGCCCTCGACATCCGCGCCAACATCCTCCAGATCAAGGGCCGCACCGAGCCGGGGGCCACGGTGACCGTGAACGACCAGCGCGTCGACGTGCAAGGCGACGGCAGCTTCAACGAGTTCATCCAGCTCGACAAGGGCGGCCGCCAGCTCGTCGTCATCCGTTCCACGGGGATCAACGGCGGGGTCAACGAGCAGAAGAGGCCCATCGTGGTCACCTTCTGAGAGCGCCGATGGCGCGGGTGGCGGTCTTCAGCGGTCCGGTCCTGCGGCGTAACCTGCGCGCGGAGGCGCCCGCCCTCCGCTACACGTTCTTCCCGCCGCTCGCCGGACGCGCGCCGCGGCCGGACCTCGACGGGTTCGCGGGCGCGCTGGTGGAGCTGGGCAAGGGGGGGGCCGCCCTTCCCGCGCTGCGCAAGGTGATGGACGGCCGGCCGGTGGGAAGCGTCTCGCTGAATTTCGACGCGGCCTCGCTGCGGCGCTCCGCGCAGCTTGGCTTCGATTTCCACCTCGGCTCCGGGGGCCGCGGCGACCCGCCGGCGAAGGAGGTCCTCGCCCACCTCGCCGCCGCGCGGCGCATGGATGCCGGCGGCCGGCCCCCGATGGCCCAGCAGCTCAAGAAGACCGCGCAGCGGCTGGCCATCCTCACCGACATCGTGAAGACCGCCAACTCCATCCTGGAGCCGCGGAAGGTCATCGAGCTGATCATGGCCAAGATCCAGCAGCTCATCCCCTCCGAGGCCTGGTCGATGCTGATGGTCGACGAGGAGAAGCAGGAGCTGACCTTCGAGCTGGCGCTGGGGGAAAAGGGTCGCGACGTGTCGTCGTTCCGGGTCAAGATGGGGGAGGGCATCGCGGGGTGGGTGGCCCAGACCGGCAAGCCCACCATCGTCAACGACACCTCGCGCGACCCGCGCTTCGCCCGCCGCTTCGACTCCCAGACCCAGTTCCAGACGCGCTCGATCCTGTGCGCGCCCCTCATCTCCCGCGGCCGCACCATCGGCGTCGTGCAGGTCATCAACAAGCGCGGGGGCAAGTTCACCCAGGCCGACCTCGAGGTGCTGCTCACCCTCGTCGAGCCCTGCGCCATCGCCATCGAGAACGCGATCCTCTTCCAGCGCACCGAGCAGCTCACCATCACCGACGACCTGACCAAGCTCTTCAACTCCCGGTACCTGAACCTGTACATCAGCCGCGAGATCAAGCGCTGCAAGCGCCACGGCATCCCCCTCTCCGTGATCTTCCTCGACCTGGACGGGTTCAAGGGCGTCAACGACGCCTACGGCCACCTCGCCGGCTCGCGCACGCTCACCGAGGTCGGCGGGATCCTGGTCGAGGCGGTGCGGGAGTCGGACATCCTCGCCCGCTACGGGGGCGACGAGTTCGTGGTCGTCCTGCCCGAGACCCCGCCCTCCGGGGCCCTGGTCATCGCCGAACGCATCCGCAAGGCCATCGAGAGCCACTCCTTCCTCAAGGACCAGGGGCTGGAGGCGCGCATCTCGGCCTCCTTCGGGATCGCCTCCTATCCCGACCACGCCCTGACCCCCGAGGGGCTCATACAGAAAGCGGACCAGGCGATGTATCGTGTGAAGGAACGAGACAAGAACGGCATCGAGGTGGCAGTGTAGTGTCACCCGAGGAGAACTGACCTTTTCATGAACTTCCGCTCCATCGCCAACCTGAGCTTCCTCAGCAGCGACCTCGCCATCGACCTCGGAACCGCCAACACCCTCGTATACGCCAAGAACAAGGGCATCGTGGTCTCCGAGCCCTCCATCGTGGCCGTGAACAAGGTCACCGGGAAGGTGGAGGCCGTGGGCAAGGATGCCAAGGAGATGCTGGGCCGCACGCCCGGCAACATCGTGGCCATCCGGCCCATGAAGGACGGGGTGATCGCGGATTTCGAGATCACCGAGAAGATGCTGAGCCACTTCATACGCAAGGCCCACAACCGGAACACGTTCGTGCGGCCGCGGATCATCATCGGCATCCCCTCCGAGGTGACCCAGGTCGAGAAGCGCGCGGTGAAGGACTCGGCCCTGAAGGCGAAGGCCTCCGAGGTGTACCTGGTCGACCAGGCGATGGCCGCCGCCATCGGGGCCGGGCTGCCCATCACCGAGCCCTCCGGCAACATGGTGGTGGACATCGGGGGCGGCACGACCGACATCGCGGTGATCTCCCTGGCGGGGATCGTCTACAGCAAGTCGGTGCGGGTGGCGGGCAACGAGATGGACGAGGCGATCATCCAGTACATCAAGAAGAAGTACAACCTCCTCATCGGCGAGCGTACCGCCGAGCAGATCAAGCTCGAGCTGGGATCCGCGTTCCCCCTCGACGAGCCGATCACGATGGAGATCAAGGGCCGCGACCTCATCGAGGGCATCCCCAAGACGCTCACCATCACCGACGCCGAGATCCGGGAGGCGCTCGCCGAGCCGATCAGCATCATCGTCAACGCCGTGCGGGTGGCCCTCGAGCGCACGCCCCCCGAGCTCAGCGCCGACATCGTGGACCGCGGCATCGTCCTCACCGGCGGGGGCAGCCTGCTCAAGAACCTCGACAAGCTCCTGCGGGAGGAGACGTCGCTTCCCGTCTCCGTGGCGGAGGACCCGCTCTCATCCGTCGTCCTCGGCACGGGCAAAATGCTCTCGGACTTCGACCTCTTGAGGAAGATCAGCCTTGACTAGAACCAGTGGGAAAGCGCCGTTGGAGCGCCCGCAGGGAGCGCTTCCTCTCCGCCCGAGCGCGATTCACTCGCGCGAGGGCGGAAGATCGAGAACGCGCGCTCCCGAGGACGCGGATTTCAGGCGTGGTGCGACCGTTGTGCCTTCGCGCCACGCCGCGTTCGAATGGAAGACCAGCCTTGACTAGAACCAGTGGGAAAGCGCCGTTGGAGCGCCCGCAGGGAGCGCTTCCTCTCCGCCCGAGCGCGATTCACTCGCGCGAGGGCGGAAAATCGAGAACGCGCGCTCCCGAGGACGCGGATTTCAGGCGTGGTGCGACCGTTGTGCCTTCGCGCCACGCCGCGTTCGAATGGAAGACCAGCCTTGACTAGCGCACGATCACTGGACTGAGGCGGAGCGGCCGGCCCCTTCCCCCATGGCCTCCGTCATCGAGACGCGCAAGAGCCGGTTGCTGCTGTTGGGCCTCGTGCTGGCCCACCTGGTCGCCATCTCCAAGCAGGTCGAGCGCGGCGGGCAGAGCCTGCTCGGCCAGGGCCTCTTCGCCCTCGTCACGCCCCTCCAGGCCGTGATCACGGGAACCATCCGCGGCGTGAGCGGCGGCTGGGCCGGCTACGTGGACCTCCGCCGCGTGTACGAGCAGAACCGCTCCCTGCAGGAGCGGGTGCGGGTGCTGGAGAGCCACCTCCAGGCCCGCCAGGAACAGGCGCAGGAGGCGGAGCGGCTGCGCGAGATGCTCCAGCTCAAGAAGGAGCTGCCCCTTGGCGTCCTGGCCGCCGAGGTCATCGTGCGCGAGGGCGCCCCCTGGGCGCGCACGATCACCCTCGACAAGGGGTCCGCCGACGGCGTGCGCCTCAACGCGCCGGTGATCAGCGCGACCGGGGTGGTGGGACGCGTCATCGCGGTCGGGCCGCACGCGAGCCGCGTGCAGCTGATCCTGGACGGGCAGGCGGGGGTGGGCGTGCGCATCGAGCGCAGCCGCGTCACCGGCATCCTGGTCGGCCAGACCGGGATGCTGACCGCGGTCATCGGCGACCTCGTCATGAAGTACGTTCCCAGCCTGGCCGACGTCGTGGTGGGTGACGTCGCCGTCACCTCCGGGCTGGATCATCTCTACCCGGCGGGTCTCGTGGTCGGACGCGTCCGCTCGGCCGCGCGCGGCAATGGGCTCTTCCGGGAGATCCTCGTCACGCCCTCCGCGCAGTTCAACACCCTCGAGGAGGTCCTGGTCGTGCGCACGCCGATCCCCGACGACACCATGACGCAGGGCGTCCGGTGAGGGTGTTCTGGACGGCGGTCGCGCTGCTGGCCGCGCTGCTGCTGCAGACGGCCCTCACCCAGATCGCCCCCGGCCACGCCCGCATCCTCGACCCGTTCCTGATCGTCCTCGTGTATTGCGGCCTCACCGGGGGAGAGATGTACGGCATGCTCGCGGGGGCGGCCGCGGGCTGGATCCAGGACATCCACTTCGGCGGCAGCGTGCTGGGCCTCTCGGGCCTGACCAAGATCCTGATCGGCTTCTCGGTGGGCATTTCCAGCACCCGGTTCCACCTGGTCGAGGCGGCCGCGCGCGCGCTCGTCCTGTTCGTGGCCACCGCCGCCGATGCGCTCATCTACACCCAGCTCGCCGCCGTCTTCGACGTGGCCGCCTACGAGATCACGCCCGTCGGCATCCTCGTGCGGGCGCTCGTCAACGCCGTGGTCGGGGTGGCGGCCTACGAGATCCTCGAACGGCGCGGCCGCTTGGGCATGGGCGTTCGGAGGCGCGCGTGAGGATCTACGAGGACCTGCGCAGCCTGCAGTCGCGGCTCAGCGTCATCAAGACGGTAGTGGTGGGGGCGCTCGCCCTGGTGGTCGTCTACTTCTGGCACCTGCAGGTCGTGCGCGGCAAGTACTTCCGGGAGCTGGCCGAGAACAACCGCATCCGGTCCGTGCCCATCCCGGCTCCACGCGGTCCCATCTTCGACCGCAACGGCCGCGTGCTCGTGGAGAACCGCTCCTCGTTCAACGTCGTCCTCAGCGCGGAGCCCCACGCGAACCTCGACGCCGAGCTGGAGCGCGTGGGCCGCCTCATCGAGGTGGACGAGGACCAGGTGCGGGAGAGGATCGAGGGCCAGGGCCCGCGCTTCAAGTCGGTGGTCGTGAAGGCCGACGCGAGCGAGGAGGACGTGGCCATCGTCGAGTCGCGCCGCCTCGAGGAGCCCGAGGTGGGGGTGGAGGTGGTGCCGCTGCGCGCCTACCCGCTCACGACGGAGGCGGCGCACGCGCTCGGCCGGGTGGGTGAGATCACCGACCGCCAGCTCGCGTCCGCACCCTTCGTCGGCATCGAGCCCGGGACCGTCGTGGGCCAGGCCGGCATCGAGCTTCAGTACAACCGCGCGCTCATGGGCAAGGACGGCGTGCGACGCGTGATCGTCAACAGCCGGGGGGTGGAGGTCGCGGAGGCGCAGCAGGAGCCGCCCGCGCCGGGCCTTCCCGCCACGGTCACCATCGACGTCGAGCTGCAGCGGGCGATGGACGAGGCGATGGGCGGGCGGCCCGGCAGCGCGGTGGCCCTCGACCCGCACACCGGCGAGATCCTGGCCCTCACCTCGAACACCGCCTACGACCCGAACCTGTTCTCGAGCAGCATCTCCCCCGCGGTGTGGCAGGCCCTCATCAAGGACCCGGAGACGCCGTTGATGAACCGCGTCATCCAGGGACAATACGCGCCGGGCAGCTCGTTCAAGGTGGTGATGGCGCTGGCGGCCCTGGATTCCGGCGTGATCACGCCGAACACCCGGTTCCACTGCCCCGGTTACCTGAACATCTACGGCAAGACGTTCCTGTGCCACAAGAAGGAGGGGCACGGCACCCTCAACATGATCCAGGCGCTGGCCCAGAGCTGCAACGTCTACTTCTACAACGTGGGCGTGCGGCTCGAGATCGAGCGCATCTCGAAGTACGCGAACATCCTCGGCCTCAACGCGCCCTCGGGCATCGACCTCCCCTACGAGGCGAGCGGCCTCATCCCGAGCCCGGAGTGGAAGATGCGCACGCAGAAGGTCCAGTGGTTCCCGGGCGAGACCGTCTCCGTCTCCATCGGCCAGGGCGGCGTCACCGTCACCGCCATCCAGATGGCGCGGCTGGCGGCGGCGATCGGCAACGGGGGGCGCCTCGTGCAGCCGCACCTCATCAAGACGCTGAAGGCCGCCCCGGTGGAGTTCAAGGCCCCGGTCGACCTCGGCCTCAAGCTCTCCACCATCGCCGCGGTGAAGGAGGGCATGGCGGCCGTCGTCGCGCCGGGGGGCACCGGCTGGCGGGCCCAGCTGCCGGGGATCCGGGTGGCGGGCAAGACGGGCTCGGCGCAGGTCGTCACGCACGCCCGGCTGGAGACCGACAAGAAGTCGCACATGTACCAGCCGCACGGTTGGTTCCTGTGCTTCGCGCCCGTCGAGAACCCGCGCATCGCGATGGCGGTGATGGTGGAGCACGGCACCGCCGGCGGGCAGTCCGCGGCGCCGATCGCGGGCCAGATCCTCGCCCATTTCTTCGGGGTGCCGCCGCCGCCGGCCACGACGATCCCCCCGCCCACCCCCGTGCTGACGGGCAAGCCCGGCCCGCGGCCCGCGCCGGTGCCGCGCCCGGCCGACGAGTAGGCGCCGATGGCCATCGACCGCCGGCTGCTCTTCAACATCGACTGGGGGATGATGGCCGCGGTTCTCCTCCTGCTCGGGATCGGCGTGGCCACGATCCTCAGCGCCACCTATTCGGGCCGCAACTCCGGCCTGGAGGTGAAGCAGGTCTACTGGATCCTCATCGGGCTCGTCGCCCTCCTCGCGTGCGTGTCGGTGGATTATCGCCGCCTCGTCGATCACGCGCCGCTGCTCTATCTCGCGTCGGTCCCGGTGCTCGCGTACGTGCTGTTCCTGGGTCCGCGTATCGCGGGCACACGTCGCTGGGTCGTGATGGGGCCAATGCAGATCCAGCCCTCCGAGTTCGTGAAGCTGGTGGCGGCGCTGTTCGTGGCCAAGATCTTCGCGGAATCGAAGAAGGACAGCCTGGGGATCCGCGACATCCTGGGGCCGGGAGCGGCGGTGGGCGTGCTGGCCGCCCTCATCGCCGCGGAGCCGGATCTGGGGACCGCCTTCACGCTGGTGCCCCTCTTCGTGACCGGGGCCGTGCTGGCGGGGCTCCGGCTGAAGGCCGTGCTCGTGCTCGTGGCCGTAGGGCTCGTCGTCGGCGGCGCGGGCTGGGAGTTCGTGCTCAAGGACTACCAGAAGACGCGCATCTATAGCTTCCTCGACCCCAGCCTGGACCCGCGCGGCGCGGGCTATCAGAAGATCCAGTCCGAGATCGCGGTGGGATCGGGGGGGCTGGCGGGCAGAGGCTACAAGCAGGGCACGCAGGCCCAGCTCGGCTACCTTCCCGCCCGCCACACCGACTTCATCTTCTCGGTCCTCGCCGAAGAGAACGGGTTCGTCGGCGTGGTGGTGGTGCTGGGCCTGTACCTCTTCATCCTGTGGCGGGCCATGGACACCGCGCAGATGGCGCGCGACCGCGCGGGAGCGTTCCTGGCCGCCGGCGTGGCCACGGTGCTTGCTTTCCAGGTCGTATACAATATCGCCATGGTCGCCGGGCTCGTACCGGTCAAGGGCCTGCCGTTGCCCCTCATGAGCTACGGTGGATCGTCCATCATTTCATCGCTCCTGGCCGTCGGCCTCATCCTCAATGTGCGGATGCGCCGCTTCGCCAACTGACACGCCTATCCCGCACCCCGCGTCCGCTCCCATGACGCTTCGCCCGCAGTTCGAGCCTCCGATTTCCCTCGGCGCGCCGCGCGCCCGGCAACGGTTGAAACGGCGGCTCATGGAAGGACGCTTCCATGAACAAGGACCTCATCGTGAGCAGCACCCCCCGGGAGACGAAGGTGGCCCTCCTGGAAGACGGGGCGGTGGCCGAGTTCTTCATCGAGCGGGAGGCCCACCGGGGCGTCGTCGGCAACATCTATAAGGGCCGCGTCACCCGCGTGCTGCCCGGCATGCAGTCCGCCTTCGTGGACCTGGGCCTCGAGCGGGACGCGTTCCTCTACGTGACCGACGTCTTCGAGGATCTGGACGAGAACCTCCTCTCCCCCGAGGAGCAGGTCCGGAACGCGCCGATCGAGGAGCGACTGCAGGAGGGCCAGGAGGTCCTCGCCCAGGTGGTCAAGGAGCCGCTCGGCACCAAGGGCGCGCGCATCACCACCCACGTGTCGCTTCCCGGGCGCTACCTCGTCTTCATGCCGACCGTGGAGCACGTGGGTGTGTCGCGCAAGATCGTCGACGACGAGGAGCGCCGCCGGCTGAAGTCGATGCTGAAGGAGATCCGCCAGGAGCGGGGCGGGGGCGGCTTCATCGCCCGCACCGCGGGCCTCGGCCGCAGCCGGGAGGACTTCGACCGCGACGCGCGGTACCTGACCCGCACGTGGGACGAGGTGCGCGCCGTGAGCTGCCGGCAAGCGGCCCCCGTGCTCCTCCACCGGGAGCTGGGGCTCGTCCAGCGCCTCCTCCGCGACATCCTCTCCGACAACGTGGGCGCCATCCGGCTCGATTCCGAGCGCGACTACCAGAGCACGCTCGAGCTCGTGCGGGAGCTGCAGCCCGAGCTGGCGCCCCGTGTCCATCGATTCGAGAAGGGCAACATCCTCGAGGAGCACGGCGTCACCACCGCCCTCGAGCGCGCGCTCCGCTCCAAGGTCTGGCTCGACTCCGGCGGCTACATCGTGATCAACCAGACCGAGGCCCTGGTGGCGGTCGACGTCAACACCGGCCGCTACACGGGGAAGAACAAGCTCGAGGAGACGATCCTCAAGACCAACCTCGAGGCGGTGAAGGAGCTCGTGCGCCAGATCCGGCTGCGGGACCTGGGCGGCATCATCGTCGTCGACTTCATCGACATGGAGGAGCGCAAGAGCCGGCAGAAGGTGATGGCGGCCCTCGAGCAGGAGCTCAGCCACGACCGCTCGCCATCGAAGCTGCTTTCCGTGAACGAGTTCGGCCTGGTGATCCTGACCCGCAAGCGGGTCAAGCAGTCCCTCGAGCGCATCCTTTGCCAGCCGTGTCCCTACTGCGTCGGTAGTGGGATGATCAAGAGCGTGGCCACGGTGTGCTCGGAGATCTACGACGAGGTCAAGAAGCTCGCCCCCGATCTGCGCGGCCAGGCGCTCCTTCTGCGCGTGAACCCCGAGGTGGCCCGCGCCCTCTCGGGGGAGGAGGCCGGCGTGCTCGAGAACCTCTGCCAGCTCGTGGGAGCGGAGATCGTCGTCCAGGCCGATCCGCTGCTGCACCAGGAACAGTTCGACGTGGTGCCGCGCTCGTGAGCCCGCCCGACGTCCAGACCTACGTGGAGGCGATCGAGGCCCACCTGCGCGCCCGCCGCGGCGTCGACCACATCCTCTCCCCCCGCGACTTCGCCCTCGCCCGCGCGTGGCACCAGGCCGGAGTGCCGCTGGCCACGGTGCTCGTGGGCATGGACCGCGCGTTCGAGGCGGGGACCAACGTGACCTCGCTCGCCTTCTGCCGCCGCTGGGTCGAGGAGCTGGCCGCGGCCGGACCGCGGCCCGAGCTGCGCCCGGCCCCGCCGCCGGAGAGCGTCCCCTTGAAGGAGGTCGAGGGCCTGCTCGCGACGCTCCTCGAGCGGCTGGGGAGCGTCAAGCCGCCGGCGGGGAGCGCATTCGAGCCACCCCTGCGCAAGATCCGCGAGGTGCAGGAGCTGATCTCGGTCGCTTCGCGGCCCAACTGGAGCTACCTGCGGGAGAAGCTGCGCGAGATCGACGACGACGTCTCCGCGGCCGTGGTCCACGCGCTGAGCCCGTCGGACCTCGAGGAGTTCCGGGACGAGGCGGCCCGCGCCATCGAGCGCCACCGCGGCCGCGTGGACGAGGACGCGCTTTCCGACGCGATGGCCCGCTACACGCTCCAGCGCGCCCGCGAGCGCCTGGGCCTCCCCCGCGTCAGTTTTGTCTAACTCAACGGATTCAACGCAGAGGCCGCAGAGGGGTTCGCAGAGGCCGCAGAGAACGGAGGAAGACCCTTTAATTCCCGTCTTCGTTCTCTGCGTTCTCTGCGCGCTCTCTGCGGTCTCTGCGTTTGAAGACCATTCGTTGGCCTAGCCGGTTGGGCGGGACTGGGCGCGGAGCTCCCTCAGGCCGTCCTTGATGATGGCCGCCTTGCGTTCGCCCATCGTCTCCCCAACGAGGGCGACCTCGATCTCGAGCAGCCGCTCCAGCCCGTCCAGGTAGCGCGCGATCTCACCGCCCACGATGTTGCGGCGCAGCGCAATCGCGTCGAGCGCACCCCCGCCGTCGACCGCGACGCCCTCGAACAGCGCGGGCTGCTCGGCGTTGGCCCGCGAGAAGGCCCGCTCGAAGAAGGCGGACGCGCGCTCCCGCAGCTCGTAGCCCACGAGCTCGAAGAGGAAGGAGTGGAGCCGGTTGAAGCCCTCGATCTCCCGGCCGATGGAGGCGCCGCGCACCCGCTCGACGTGGGGCTCGGTCTTCTCCTTGCGCTCCGCCGCCGCGTCCTGGGGCACGCGGTCGACGACACCCGCCGCCCACAGCCCCCACAGCGACCGGCAGATCAGGTAGTCGCTCTGGCGGGAGGCGGCGCAGACCTCCTCCAGCGTCATCACCCCGTCGAGGCTCGCGACGAGGTTCAGCTCCTCCTTCTGCAGCGAGAGCGCGCTGACGAGGGCGGACGAGTCGGCGGCCAGCGCGTACTTCTGCTCCAGACCGCCCACGCCGGCCCGGATCCGGCTCCAGCGCTGCACCCGCCGTACGCCCTCGAGGAGGAGATCCCCGGTGGACATGCGCAGCACGATCACCTCCTTCGAGGGGAGGGGACCCTCCACGAACTCGTAGTGTCCCGATTCCCACTGGATGAGGCCGTGGACGATCTCCTGGACCTGGTCGGCCACGCCCTCCACCAGGTCGCGCGAGCGGATGGCCCCGTTCTCCACGAGGAGGGTTCCCTGGCGCTTGCCGGCCTGCAGCGCCGGCACCGAGTCCTGGAGCGCCCGGTAGGTGATGAGTCCCTTCCGCATCAGCATCTCGCCCAGGCGGTCGTCGGGGTCGGTGGAGGTGGCGAAGATCAGCCGGCCTTCGGAGATGTAGACGGTCTTGACGAAACGATCTCGCGTGCAGCGCAGGACACCGGTCTTGCGCGCCCGCACGAGGGGACGAACCACCTGGGGGAGACCGCTCGCGGAGAGGTCGCCGCGCACCGTGGACGCCGTCATCCCAGCACGCCGTGCCGGCGAAGGTCGACTCGGCCCTGCCGGAACGTGACGCCCTCCTGGCGGAGCCGCCGGCGCTGCACGAGGGGCCCGGCGCCGGCCCGGGGCGAGATCCGTCCGCCCGCGCCCACGACACGGTGCCAGGGCACACGCTTCTCCCGGGCCGGGCTCAGGGCCCGCAAGGCCCAGCCCACGGCGCGCGCCCCGCGGGGCACTCCTAGGAGGCGGGCGAGCTGCCCGTAGGTCGCGACGCGCCCGCGCGGTATCGCGCGGACGGCCGCATAGACACGCGCAAAGAAGCCGTCACCGGCCTCCATCGGAGCCCGGATGCTATCACGCAGGCGGCGGCGGGGTCGGAGTGGGCGAAGGCGTGGGAGTGCCGGTCGGCGGGGGCGCCACGCGCTCGGGCCGGGTCTGGGGCGTCGTCGATATCTCTTCGTCCGGATTGGCGGGGGCGGCCGCAGGGGACGGGGACGCCGTTGCCGCGGCCGCGGCGCCCTCGGCCGCGGGCTCGAGGCGCGTCGCTCCGGCCGGGGTCGGCCCGGTCAGCTGCAGCGGGACCTCTCTCACCCGGAGGTCGACGATCGCCTTCTCGCGCAGGCCCGCGAGGTACTTCTCCACCTGCTCGTTCGAGCGGGTCTGGGTGAGGCGGCGCTGGATCTCGGCCCGGGCGTCCTCATAGGGGACCACCGATCCTTCGGTCTTCTCGACGACCTTGAGGATCCGGAAGCCGTCCGGAGTGGGGATCGGTTCCGAGACCTGCCCGGGCGCCAGCGCGAACGCGATCTTCTCCACGTCGGGGGCCAGGTCGCCCTTGCGCAGCACGCCGAGGTCCGAGACGCTCGCCTTGTGCGGAGCGGCCGCGTACGCCTTCGCCAGCTCGGCGAGCTCCTCGCCGCCCCGGGCGCGGCCGACGAGCTCGACGGCCAGGGACGGGCTCCGGGGGTCGGAGCGCACGAGGAGCTGCTGCAGGTGGACGGTGGCGGGCTTGGTGTACTCGGCCTTGTTGGCCTCGTACCAGGCCTTGGTGTCGTCCTCGGTGACGGCGATCTTGTTCTCCAGCTCCCTCTGCATCACCTGGCGCTTGAGGACGTTCCTCTCGATGTTGCGCTTCAGCTCCTCGAGCGTCATCCCTTCCCGCTTGAGCTGCTGCTGCAGCTCCTCGTCGCTGGCGATCTTGTTGTCCTTCTTGATCCCTTCGATGATCTCCTTGACGAACTCCGGCCGCAGCTTGATGCCGAGGTCGGCGGCGCGCTGCACGACGAGCAGGTCGTCGATCGCCTCCTGCAGGATGTGGGCGTTGTTCTCGCGCAGGAACTTCTCCACCTGATCGGGGGTGACGCGCGCCTGCTGGACGGCGGCGATCTGGCGGGCCTCGAACTCCGATTGGGTCACGACGTCGCCGTTCACCTTGACGATGACCCGCTCGATGATCTCGCCGCGCGCGGCGGCGGCGAAGAGGACGACGCTAAGGATGGGGAGTGCTCTCGGCGGCTTCATGATTCACCTTGGCCCGGGCCATGAGGCCCGCGACGAACTGCTGGATCTTCCCGTCCACCTTCTCGCGGCGCAGGCGCGACCGTATCTCGTCCCGGCTCTGCTCCAGCGTGGGCGGGCGCGACGGCTGCTTCTCGTCGAGGCGCAGCACGTGGAACCCGAAGGGCGTCGGCACCGGCTCGCTGATCTGCCCGGGGGCGAGGGCGAAGGCCGCCCGCTCGAGCGGGGCGGGGAGCTGGCCGCGGGCGAAGCGGCCCATGAGGCCGCCCGCGCTGGCCTCGGGCGCGCGAGACAGCGTCTGGGCGAGGGCGGGGAAGCTGTGCGGGTCCTTCAGCAGCCGGCGCCGCACGTCGCGCGCCTCGTTCAGCGTCGGCACCAGGATCTGGCGCAGCGTGACGGTTTCCGGGCTCTCGAATTCGCCCGGGTGCGCCTGGTAGTACGTGGCCACTTCCTCGTCACCCACCTCCACTCCCGACAGCCCCTCGTCGGCGAGCAGCTTCCGCGCCGCCGCCTCCTCCTGCTCGGGCGTGCTCGGCGCCGAGACGAGCCCCCGCGCGCGCGCCTCGAGCACCACGACCCGCTCCTCCAGGAAGCGGTCGAGCAGCGCCGCGCGCACCGTCGGATCGAGGGAGGTCCCGCCCTGCTGCTCGAGGTTCGTCACGTGCCGCTCGAACTCGCTCCGCCGCACGGCCTGATCACCAAGGGTCAGGATCGCGGGGTCGGCGGAGTCCCGCGTCCGGCACCCCGCCGGGAGACCGAGCGCGACGAGGACGATGAGCGCCTTGGACGTCCGCCGGCCCGTTTCCAACAGCCCATTATAAGCTCTCCAGCTCGCGCAGGACCGACCCGAGGGCGCCCAGCGCGGAAGCCGTGGCGGGCATCGGCACCCGGAGGACACCCTGCGGCGAGAGCGCCGCCCCCGCCAGCCGGCGGACGGCGGACACCAGGGCGTCGGGGGCGATCGGGATCGCGGGGGCGAAGCGCAGGTGGAGGGCGCTGCCGGCGAGGTCGGCCTGGACGACGCCCACCGCCTCCGCCCGCAAACGCAGCCCGGCGTAGGCGAGGAGCGCCTCCACCTGCGGCGGGAGCGCCCCGTAGCGGTCGCGCACCTCGTCGCGCAGGGCCTGGATCTCGGTCGGGGAGCGCACCTGGCTGGCGCGCTTGTAGAGCGCCATGCGCTGGTGCACCTCCGGCACGTATTCCTCGGGAATCCGCAGGTCGACCCTCAGGTTCAGCGTGGCCCGGGCCGGCTCCGGCCCCGCTTCGCCCTTCAGCTCGAGGATCGACTGCTCGAGCAGCTTCACGTAGAGGTCGAGGCCCACGGCCTGGATGTGGCCGCTCTGCTCGCCGCCGAGGAGGTTGCCCGCGCCCCGCAGCTCGAGGTCGAGGGCCGCGATGCGGAAGCCGGCCCCCAGCTCGGAGAACTCGCGGATGGCGGCCAGGCGCTTGCGGGCCACCTCCGAGAGCACCGCCCCGGGGGGCACCAGCAGGTACGCGTAGGCGCGGCGGTCGGCGCGGCCCACCCGCCCGCGGAGCTGGTAGAGCTGGGCCAGGCCGTAGCGGTCGGCCCGGTTCACGATCATCGTGTTCGCGCGCGGGATGTCGAGGCCGTTCTCGATGAGGGTGGTGGCCACGAGCACGTCCACGCGGCCCTCGACGAAGGCGAGCATCGATTTCTCCAGCTCGCCCTCCGGCATCTGGCCGTGGGCCACCGCCAGCCGCGCCTCCGGGACCAGCCGCTGGACGAGGCTCGCCATCGAGTAGATCGACTCCACCCGGTTGTGGACGAAGTAGACCTGGCCGTCGCGGGCCAGCTCCTGGCGGATGGCGGTCGTGATCACGTCGGTCGCGAAGCGGACGATGGAGGTCTGGATGGCGAGCCGGTCCTTGGGCGGCGTCTCGATGACCGACATGTCGCGGATGCCGGCCAGCCCCATCTGCAGGGTCCGCGGTATCGGCGTGGCCGAGAGCGTGAGCGCGTCGACGGTCGTGCGGAGCTGCTTGAGGCGCTCCTTGGCCGCGACCCCGAAGCGCTGCTCCTCGTCGATGACGAGCAGGCCGAGGTCCTTGAAAGCGACGTCCCGGCTGAGGAGCCGATGCGTGCCGACGAGGACGTCCACCTTGCCCGCGGCGGTGTCGGCGACGACCTTCTTGATCTCCCTCGCCGCGCGGAACCGGGACACCATCTCCACCGTCACCGGGAACGGCGCGAAGCGCTTGCGGAAGGTCTTCCAGTGCTGGAAGGCGAGCACGGTGGTGGGGGCGAGCACCGCCACCTGCTTGCCGTCGAGGACCGCGCGCATGGCCGCGCGCATGGCGACCTCGGTCTTGCCGTAACCCACGTCGCCGCAGATGAGGCGGTCCATCGGCGACTCGGACGCCATGTCGGAAGCGACGTCGGCGATGGCGGCGGCCTGGTCGGGGGTCTCCTCGTACTCGAACGACTCCTCGAACTCGCGCTGCCACGGGCTCTCGCCGGTGAAGGCGTGCCCGGGGCGGGCCTTGCGCTCGGCGTAGAGGCGGAGCAGCTCGGCCGCCATGTCCCGCATCGCCTTGCGGACGCGCCGCTTGACCTTCTCCCAGCTTCCGCTGCCGAGCTTGTCGATGACCGGCCGCGCGCCCTCGGCGCTCGCGTACTTCTGCACGCGGTCGAACGCCTCCACCGGCACCTTGAGCTTGTCGCCGCCCTGATAGACGAGGACCATGAACTCCCGGCGGCTCCCGCCGACCTCGAGCGTCTCCAGGCCCTCGAAGCGGCCGATCCCGTGCTCCTCGTGGACGACGAGGTCCCCGACCTTGAGGTCGCGGAAGTCGGAGAGGAAGCTGCGTGCGCGGTGCCCGCGGCCCCGCGGGTGGAGGTGCACCTCCTCGGGGAAGACGTCGCCGTCGGCGAGCACGGTGAGGCCGGCGGGGGGCAGGTCGAACCCGCGCGTCAGGGCTCCGACCCGCACGTCGAGCGAGGTTCCGGGCGCGGGGGAAAGGCCTTCCTCCCGCAGCAGGTCCTTCAGGCGGTCGGCCCGGCCGAGATTGCCGAGGAACACGACGGTCGTGCCCGCCGCGGAGCGGAGGTCGGCGACGAGGCTCCTCAGGTCGCCCGCATAGCGGCGCACCGGTCGGGACGCGACGTGCACGCCGCGCGCGCGCGGATCGACCTCGCGCAGATGGAGCGACGGCGGCGCATCGATCTGCGCCACGAGGGCGGCGAGGGGGACGAGGGCCTCCGCGGGTTCGAGGGCCAGGGCGTCCTTGCGCCGCGCGCGCTCCTCCGTCGCCCGCGCCCAGAACGCCTCGGCCTCGGCCGCGATCACCTCGGGGTCGAGCGCGACCACGACCGCGCCCGGCAGGTGCTGCCACGCGGGAACGGTCGCGCCCGGCACGAGCGGCAGAAGCTCCGCCGCTTCCTCTTCGGCCAGGCCGCGGTCGAGCTTCTCCAGCAGGCCCGGCAGATCGCTCGCGCCCGGGAAGCGCTCGGGCAGGCGCCGGCGCAGCTCGTCCAGGACCGATCGCGGTGCGAACGCGTCCGACAGCGGATGCGCCTCCAGCGATTCGATGACAACGGTCGTGCGCTGGGTCTCGGGATCGAACCGCCGGAGGCTCTCCACCGTGTCGCCCAGGAACTCGATCCGTACCGGAGTGTCGCGGTCGGGAGGAAAGACGTCCACGATGCCGCCGCGGCGGCCGACCTGGCCGGGAGCGGTGACCGGGTCCTCCCGCCGGTAGCCGCCTTCGGCGAGCGCCTCGAGCAGGATCTCGGGCGTCATCTCGTCGCCGGTCCGCAGGCTGAGCACGCGCGTGGCGAACAGGCGGCGGTCGAGGCTGGGCCGAAGGAGGCCCGCGGGCGAGGCGACCAGGGCCCGCACCGCGCCCCGGCGCGCGGCGTCGAGGGCGACCGCGCGCTGGAGGGACGCGTCGGGATGTCGGGGCAGGCCGCGGAACGGCGCCGGGCCCGGGGCGGGTAGCGTCAACACCGCCCCCGGCGACCCCAGCTCCGCGACGAGCGTCTTCAGGTCGCCGGCGAGGTCCTCGACCTCCCGCTCCTGGGGGGCCACGACCAGCAGCGGCCGGTCGGTGAGGAGGAGCGCCGCGAGCAGGCGCGCGGGGCCGCCGAGGCCGGACACCTCGGCGCGCTCGCCGCGGGCAAGGGTATCCCGCAGGCCGGCGAATCGGACCTCCGTCTCCAGGCCCGCGAACCACGTGGTGAGGGCGCGGGTGGCCATCAGCCGTGCCGGATGCGCTCCAGCATCGCGGTCGTGGACCTCCCCGGCACCATTTCCACCCGCACCACCCGCCCCCCCGCGGCCTCCACCTCTTCCCGGCCGACGATGGCGTCCTCGCCCCAGTCCGCTCCCTTCACGAGGACGTCGGGAGCGAGCGCCTTCACCACCTCGAGGGGCGTGGGCTCGTCGTACACGACGACGCGGTCGACCGCCTCCAGGGCGAGGAGCGTCTCCGCCCGCTCGGCCTCCGGCACGAGGGGACGGCCCTCGCCCTTGATCCGCCGCACCGAGCGGTCGGAGTTGATCGCCACCACGAGGACGTCACCGTGGGCGCGGGCCGCCTCGAGCAGGGCCAGGTGCCCGGAATGGAGCAGGTCGAAGCAGCCGTTGGTGAGGACGACACGCCGGCCCTCCTCCCGCCACTTCCGCCGCTCTTCGACCAGGCTCGACCGCGAGCGCATCTCGGAGCTCATGGACCTGAGGCTCATTTTCCCTCATGGAGGTCCAGCTCGGGCCGGGGCGCGGGCTTCTCCAGGTCGAGGCCTCCGGTGAAGCTCCAGCGGTGCGGCGGCCGATAGACCCCCACGTCCTTGATGCGGCTCTTGACGCGGAAGGAGTGCAGCCCGCGGTGGTAGTCGTAGGGGGTGCCGTCGCGGCGGTGCACCGCGACGTCGAGCAGGTACGTGCCCTCGACGAGGCGCAGGTCGCTGAGCTCGAGGGAGACCTCGCCCCGGCCCGCGGCCCGGCGGGGCACGTAGTCCTCGATGTGGGTGTTGGTCCCGTAGACGCTCACCCCGTCGGCGGTGAAGATGCCGACGCCGAAGACGAAGTCCTCCACCTCCGCCCGCGCCTCCACGTCGAGGCGAAGGGTCACGCCCTCGCCGGAAGCGAACACGTGGCGCTCCTGGTCCCGGTCGTCGACGAGGCGCACGCGCGTGATCTCGACGTCGCGGCTGCCCCAGCGTCCCTCGCGGTATCCCTCCGGCTTCGTTTCCGCCTCCGCGACCGGGGCGGGGGCCTGGTCGCGGGCCAGCAGAGCCTCCTCGCCTCCGGCGACATAGGTGAGGTAGGCGTCGACCACCCGCTTGGGATCCCCGATGCCCGCCTGGCGCCCGTGCCGGAGCCAGAGCGCCTCGTCGCACATCTTCTCCACGAGGCCGAGGCTGTGGGTCACGAGCACGATCGTCCTTCCGCGCCGCCGGAACTCCCCGATCTTGTCCAGGCACTTGCGGGTGAACGACTCGTCGCCCACGGCGAGGACCTCGTCGATGAGGAGCACGTCGGGGTCGACGTGGATGGCGACCGAGAAGCCGAGGCGCATGTACATCCCGGACGAGTACGTCTTGACGGGGGCGTCGATGAACTCGCGCAGCTCGGCGAAGTCGACGATCTCGTCGAAGCGCTCGTCCACTTCCCGCCGCGTGAGGCCGAGCATGATCCCGTTGATGGCCACGTTCTCGCGGCCGCTGATCTCGGGGTGGAAGCCGGCCCCCAGCTCGATCAGCGCGGAGATGCGGCCGGCCACGCGCAGCGCGCCGCGCGTCGGCTTGGTGATGCCCGCGAGCAGCTTCAGCAGCGTCGACTTGCCGGATCCGTTCTCGCCGATGACGCCGAAGGTCGTGCCGCGCGGCACCTCGAAGGAGACGCCGTCGAGGGCGGTGAAGGTCTCGTCGGGCCGCAGGTCGGTGATGAGGCTGCCGGTGAGGAGCGCGCTCTTCAGCGTGCGGAACTGGTGCTGGTGGAGGAAGCGGCGATAGACCTTGCTGACCCCGTCGGCGACGACGGCGGGCGCGGTCACACTTCCTCCGCCAGGGTGTCGCGGAGACGGTCGAAGAGCCAGGCGCCGAGCGCGAACGCGAGGAGCGCCACCACCGCGGTCGCGGCCAGGCCCCGCCAGTGGTCGAAGTCGCCGTCGAAGAGCATCTGCTGGTAGCTCACGAGCAGGTGCGTCATGGGGTTGAGGCGCAGCACCGCGCGCGCCTTTCCCTGCAGCGTGCCGTAGTAGTACAGCACCGGGGAGGCGAAGAACCACAGGTGCACCAGGTGGGTCAGGATGCTCTGGATGTCACGGAAGTGCACGGTGAGGGCGGACACGATGAGGGCGAGGCCGATCGTGAGCACGAGCTGCACGGCCATCGGCAGGGGGAGCAGGAGGGCGGAGGAACGGAGGCGCCCGTACCACAGCAGGACCCCGAGCAGGACCGGCAGCCCGAGCACGAAGTGCGCGAGGTTCGCGAAGACCGTCACCACGGGCAGGACCTCCGCGGGGAACAGGACCTTCTTGATGAGGTTGCCCCCGGAGATGAGCACGCCCGCGGCCTCGGTGAGCGAGGATTGCAGCCAGGTCCAGGGGAGGATCCCGCAGAAGAAGAACAGAAGGTAAGGCTCGATCTCCGGCTGGCGGCGCCCGGGAAGGATCACGGTGAAGACGAGGCCGTAGGTGAGGAGCTGGAGCAGCGGGTTGACGAAGCTCCAGAAGAAGCCGAGGACGCTGCCGCGGTACCGCGCCTTCAGCTCCCGGCCGACCAGGCTCTGGATGAGCAGGCGGTAGCGGACGAGCGTCC
>QHVJ01000249.1 GCA_003222275.1 Acidobacteriota bacterium
TCCGAGCAGGTTGACGTTCGGGTTGACCGTCGACGGCCAGGCTGTCAGGAGCCTGACCAGCGCAGTCCTCGTGACTCCGGGACATCACGCGGACGCGCGTCGACCTCGAAGGGCTGGCGCTGCGGCGGGCGATCGAGCTCGGTGACGGGCACTGGGAAGAGCGGGTACGCACGGCCCACGATGCGCTGGCGGCGACCCCGCTGCCGCCACGCGGCGAGCCCGGCCCCTCGTTCGAGCGCTGGCGAATGCTGCACCAGCAATTCCACCTCGCCATCAAGGCGCTGGACGACCACCTCGCGCTCACGGCGGACATCATCATCGACAGTATCGGATCGTGACCGCGAATCACCGCTTCCACACCGGACGAGTAGCGTCTTCGAACCCCGCGGCGCGGTCATCGCGCGCGGGCCATAGCTAACCTGGGAGACCGTGCATCACGCGCAACAGGCGGGCTGACACCGCTTGACGGTGACGTACCGCTTTGCGCTCCGGCCCAGTGAAGCCTCGCGAGGAGAGGGGCATGAAGAAGAAGTCGAGCTCGAGACGAACGATTCTGAAAACCGGCGTCACGGCGAGCGTCGCTGCGACGTTCGGTGGCGTGGCGGGCTGGCTCACGACGTCCGCCAATCGCGTGACCGCCGATCCCCCGATGCCGCCCAAGGGACCCGATCTCATCCTGTGGAACGGCAAGATCCACACGATGGACGGCACGAACCGCGTCGTGACGGAGGTGGCCATCAAGGACGGACGGTTCGCCGAGGTCGGTCACGGTGCCCGCGATCATCAGGGCAAGGGCACGCAGGTGATCAACCTGCAGGGACGCACGGTCGTGCCCGGCATCATCGACAACCACAACCACATCGTGTTGATGGGCAATCGACCCGGGTACCACACGCCGCTGGAGAACGCGTACTCCATCGCGGACATTCAAGCGATGTATGCCGCTCGCGCGGCGGGGATTCCCGCCGGCGCTTGGATCACGACGATCGGAGGCTTCAACCAGAATCATTTCTGGCCGCCCTCCGAGCCGACACCGCGCCTCCCGACACTCGCCGAACTCGATGCCGCGGTGCCGAACAATCCGGCGTTCATCTTGCAGGGCTTCACCGGCCCGACGTCGACCAACACCCTGGGCAAGAAATTTTTCGAGGCCAACGGTGTGGTCGTCGCCGCGAACGGGAGCATCGCCACGACCTCGAGCCCAGGGAACAACGGTTCAGGCCGAGCTCTGAATTTGCTTCGACAGACGCTCCTCCGGAACGCCGCGGACGGCTTCGAGCAGCGCAAGCGCAGCGTTCGCGACGCGATCGCCTACGCGGCCCAGGTCGGGGTGACGACCCACCTCGACCAGGGCGCCTTCCAGACGAGCGCGACGAATCCCGAGACGGACGGCGCAGCGCACGAAGACAACTTCACGATGCACCTGCCGTTCCTGGCGGTGTACGACGAGGGCAACGGAATCGTTCGGCTGCGCATCAACTTCCTGCACATGGAGACTGACCCCGCCCTGCCGGAGCTCGTGCAGCGGCTCAAGAATCAGTTCCAGTTCTTCGGCGACGACATGGTCAGGACCGGGGCGATCGGCGAATTCATCACCGTCGTGCCGTCGGCGACGAATGCGGCCAGCATCGCGCGATTCAACGATGCGGCGACGAAGGTCGCCAAGGCGGGCTGGCGGGCTGAGGTCCACTCTCTGGGGCGACGCCAGTCACCCACGAGCAACGCCGCGGACTTCGAGCTCGAGATCATGGGCTACGAGGTCGCCGATGCCGCAGTGCCCGGAATCGTCGCGGAGACGCGGTGGGTCATCGCGCACGTTCCGGGCATCACCCAGGAGTGGATCACTCGGTTCAAGAATCTCGGCGGGAGCCTCTCTCTCACCGGGTGGCAGTACCTCGGGGGAGCGCTGCCCACAAGTACCGTCGCGCCGTATGCAGGTCCGCCGTTCAGATTCATCGTCGACGGTGGCATCCACGCCGGCATGAGCTCGGATGGCATGCAGATCGCGCCGATGAATCCGTGGCTCCACATGTACTTTGCCACAACCGGCCTGAACACACGACGCGTGCTGATCAACCCCAACCAGCAGATCACGCGTCAGGAAGTCCTGGAGCTCTACACGAAGCGGAATGGGTGGTTCCTGCGCGAGGAGGATCAGCTGGGAACCATCGAGGAAGGCAAGTTGGCCGACCTCGTCGTTCTCAACAGCGATTACTTCACCGTACCAGACGAGGACCTCAAGAAGATTCGATCGATCCTCACCGTCGTCGGCGGCAACGTCGTCTACGACGCGGGCGTGCTGCGCGAAGGCCATGGTGGTGGGGGACGCTGAGCGACAGAGAGGAGAGTGCCGCGATGAAGGAGGAAGATCCATCGGCAAAGAATGAGCTCTCGCGTCGGAACTTTCTGAAGACCGGCGCCGCGGCCGCGGCCGCCTTCGGCGGAGCTCAGGCCGCGATAACGACGACCGCGAGCCCCGCGGTGGCGAGCCGCGACGACGACACGTCGGGCACGCTGGTCTTCGTCAACGGCCGGATCCACACGATGGACGCCAGGAACAGCATCGTGTCGTCGGTGACCGTCAAAGACGGCCGCTTCACGGCCGTCGGCAATGGTGCGCACGCCCAGGGTCCCGGCGTGCGCGTCATCAATCTTGAGGGCCGCACGGTGGTACCCGGGATCATCGAGAGCCACACCCACTTCGTGAGCCTCGCCAATCGGCCCGGCTATCACGTCGCGCAGTGGGAGCTTGCCTCGAACATCGCCGAAGTCCTGGAACTCCTCGCCGCGCGCCGGCGCGACGTGCCCCCGGGGCAGTTCATCACCGCGATGGGCGCCGGCACCCCGCGGATGTTCGCCGAGCTGCGCCTGCCGACGCTCGCGGAAATCGACTCGGCGGTGCCCGACCGGCCAGTGTTCCTCTACCAGGGGGGCGGCGGACCTGCGCGCACCAACACGTTGGGCAAGCAGTTCTTCGAGAGCGCGACGGCGCCGCTCGCCGGCCCGTGCGTCGTCGGCACGGACGGCTCGCTCACCACCGTCGCGGGCGTGAACCACGCGAACCGCGCGCTGTACCACCTGCGCATCCGCCAGACCTTCGAGGACAAAAAGCGCAGCGCTCTCGACGCTCAGGCGTTTTCCGCGAGCGTCGGAATCACCGCGGTGCTCGACCAGACGCTGGTGGCGGTGGCGACCGGAACGCTCGACCCGGCCTCGCTCGATCCGCAGCCGACGCACCCGCTCTTTACCCTTAACCACTACCGCATGTACGACGCGTGGCTCGCGCTGCACCGCGAGGGTCGGTCATTCATTCGGCTGCAAATCAACTTCCTGCACAACCAGCCCTTCATCCCCGCGCTCGGTGATCTAGACCACCAGCTACCCGAGCTGCGCGAGCGACTCAAGAACCAGTTCTTCTTCTTCGGCGACGACATGGTGCGCACCGGCGCAATCGGCGAGTGGGCCGCGCCGTTCGCGACGCCGTCGAGTCCCGACAACTACGCGGTCTGGTACGAGTCACAGCGCCTGGTCGCCAAGGCAGGCTGGCGCAACGAGAACGCGCAAGCCGGCACCCCGACGAGCAGCGCAGCCATCGAGCAGGTCGTCTCCACCTACGAGGCGATGGACCGCGAGTTCGGCATCAAGAACCTGCGTTGGGGGCTGCAACATGCGGCCTTCGCGACGCCAGACCACCTTGCGAGGCTCAAGGCGCTGAACTGCGGCGTCTCCATGTCCGGGTTCACCTGGTTGAACGGTGTCCCGCGCGCTGATGGACTGCCCCTGGGACCGCTCTACCCGCAAATCATCGCGAGCGGCATCCCAGCGGGCTTGCACGAGGACGGTGTCCACATCGCGCCGCATAACCCCTGGTTCGCGATGCACTACGCGACGACCGGCCTCAATGTCCTCGGCCAGCAGATCAATCCCGGGCAGCAGATCAGCCGGCAGCAAGCGCTCTACGCGTACACGCGCGCCAATGCCTGGTACCTCAACCGAGAAAACGATCTCGGCTCGATCGAGGTCGGCAAGCTCGCCGATCTGGTGGTCCTCGATCGCGACTACTTCAGTGTGAGCGACACCGACATGCGCCGGACGCGGCCCGTTCTCACCGTCGTGGACGGCGAGATCGTCTACGACGCGGGCGTCCTGCGCGCTGACCGTTGATGAAGGCCATGGCAATGACCGGGATGACCGCGACGACAAGGACGACCGCGAGCGCTCGGGTCGCTGACCGAGCGAATCGAGACCGAAAGGGGCACACAATGGGAGCGCAGCTCCGATTGCACTGGCGACGACTTCGTACCCTGGCAATTTTCGTCGCCGTTGCGGCGAGCGTGCGGGCCTGATGGGACCACGATCATCACCACGACGACGGCTGAGGCGATGAGTCAGATGCTGTCGCGACCGGCGGGCGGAGCTTTTGTGGGCGACTACGCCGGCCGCGACAGCGCGTCCGCGAAGCGCGACCATTCCATACAGCCGCGACCACTCGTCAGCGCGGGGCGACCTGTTCTGGTGGACCGTCACCTCATCTGTGCCGCGTGCGGCAACGCCGTCGAGCCGGCCGGCCCCGATACCTGGCGTCACGTTCCCCGGGGTCGACGGTTGGCGGGCCGATCCAAGTGGCTCTCACCCCTCACACTCGCGGAGCTCCGCAAGCTCGAAACGTACGAGGCGTTCAAGGCCAGGTTTGCCACGGCCGTGCGCTCGGACCTCGGCCTGCCGTTCACCACGACAGAAGACCAGTGGCGCGAAGCGCTCCGCCGTCTCGACCTCTACGAGACGCGTCTCCACGCAGCGCGTCGGTGGCGAACGCTCGGCGCCGTCGACAACCCGTATCTCGACCTCGTCACGATCCTCACCGCCGCACCGCTGCCACCGGCGGTCTCCGAGATCCTCGACCTGCGCGGCCGGCGTCGCGAGCTGGCGGCACTGTTCTCCTGGGCGATTCCCACGAACGAGGCGCTCGACGTCCTGGCCAAGCACGCGCCGCTCCTCGAATGCGGCGCGGGGATGGGGTACTGGAGCGCGCTCCTGCAGGCACGCGGCGTCGACGTGATCGCCTACGATCTCGCGCCGCCGAATGCGCGGGCGGTGAACCGGTTCCACATACGGGACCGAAAGCCCTGGAGCCGGATCCGGCGCGGGTCCTCGGAGGCCGCCGTACGTCGCCATCCCGACCGTACGCTGTTTCTCTGCTGGCCTCCCTACGAGGATGACGACGCGAGCTATGCGGCGCTGCGCGCGTACCGCGGAGCGATCGTGATCTACGTGGGCGAGCGCCACGACGGCGCCACCGGGTCCGTGCGCTTTCATCGTGAGCTCCGATTGAACTGGACGTTGACTCAGGAGATCCCGCTGCCCCGATGGCCACGCCTGAGCGACACGCTGATGGTGTACCGGCGCAACGTCGTGCGGCAGCCGCATCGCGAGCGCGATCGCTGCTTCGAGTGCCAACGCTTCATCCGCACCGGAGGCATCGGCCGCTGTGACCGGTGCTTCGAGAACCGTCCGACGGCGCTGGCGTTGAGGGCGGGGCCTCACCGCGTCGAATATCCGCCCGAGGCCGTCGACGCGATGCCGCCCGCGCAGCGCAGGGCGCTCGAGGCGAGTCCGAACCGGATCAGCGCTTCCGTGATCCGCCGGATGGCTTCCCGACGCTCTCCCGGATCTCCTCGACGACCATCGAGCCCGTGTCGAGGAAGGCGATGATGCGACACGGGCAGGCCTCGCCGCCCTCGAACTTCAAGCTGAACCGGATCTCGATCTGGTTGAGCCACGAGGCATGCAGGGGCACGAACGCGAAGCGGACGCGGCCCTGCTGCGCGGCCAACCAAGCGCGGACCTCCGGAGTGGCGACACGCTGAATCAGCGGCGGGCGAACATCCTCGCCGAGTTGCGTCGGCTCGATAGTGAGCTCTCTCACCTCACCTCGGCAGTCGCCAGCGGCGGCGACCTGCCCGTCCTCCTTGCCACCTTGAAGGAACGCTAGGCCTCTCGGCAGCGCTGCGAGCGTGCCCTGCTCGAGCTGGATGCCACCGCCCGGATCGGACAGCGCGAGCCGTCGCGCCTCGAGCGTGAGATCCGCCACCGCCTGGTTGATTGGCGAACGATGCTGCGACGCGAGATCCCCGAGACGCGCGAGATCCTCAGGAACCTGATCGTTGGCCGGATCGTCTTCAAGCCCCGCCCGGAGGCTCGCGTCTACGAGTTCTCCGGGCGGGGGTCGTTCGGACGGCTCCTGGCGGGAACCACCAGTCCAGTGTCGGTGGTGACCCCGGCGGGATCGGCTCGAATATGGACGCCGGAATTTCAAGGGGTTGTGGAGACGCGCTGAGCCGCGCGGGGCGCTATCTCTACCCTTCTCGTGGGCTGATCGCGCAATTGGAGGGCGGCCACGTGCTTCTGGCTGCGGCTTCCGAAGGGTCCACCCCGCCTTCAGCAGACGGACTCAGCGAATCAAGAAGTTCTCTGGAGCTCCCCTCTCACCGGGACAGGAGGGGGCGACAGAGCACCAGATTGGTCGCCGCAGCGCCATTTGCGGAATGACCTTAGGCCAGCGCGGCGCACCGAGGGCGTGATAGGCGCCGCCCTGGGCGGCTGGCGCGATGCTTGGAGTCGCGCGGCCTACGGCGATAGGACCGAAAACGCATCACCCAGGCCGTCGGCGCGCCGTATGAGAAGCTTTTGATACGTCGGCTGGCTTGGACGCGTGGCGCAGCCTTGAGAGGGCCGCGTCAGCGCTTATAAGTCGAATAGCTCCACAACGATTGCCAGCCGCTGTTGCCAGACGGACTGCGGCGCGGCATGTGGCCATCGGAGGCTCGTGGCGCCCGCATGCCCGGTGATTAGGGCGCCACCTCGGGTCGCAGCCATGTCCATTGCAAGGAACTGGAAATGCAATTTGCTGCCTGAAGTAGGAAGACGCATCACCATACGTTCCTCTGGCCGGGAAGACATGTAACTCCACCACGCCGTTCGCGAACCGAAACTGCCGTCCTCGGCTGACAGTCGACCATATGTGCCGTTGGTCGTATTACTTGGCTCACATCGGCCGCGTATGTCTCCGACGGTATGACCACAGCAATGGGCAGAGTCGGAGACGGTAACCGCCATTGTCCCAGTGTCAGTTGGATCCGGGATCAACGGAGCCGCCTGACGATGTCAATGTCCAGCGCCACGCCAAGTTCGGCGAGCAACTGAACGGTGGCAGATGTAAGGTGAAAGCCTCTGGCGTCCTCGATGCTGTCATACTCCGCGACGATTTCAGCTACGATCCGGACCCCATCGCCCGCCCTTGCACGTAAGATCTCTGCCTTGTAGCGGGACAGCAATGCCGCCAGTTCTTTTTCTGGAGCCTCTGATATGGAGGCACGCACCTCAGACTTCCAATACCTCCCGTATGGCTCGACAGCGCCGTTCCGCATTCGCTTTCTGGCCTCGACAGTGCCCATCAAGTGTTGGGCTAGGCCACTCTGAAACCTGTCAGCGTCAAACCCCTGGCCGTCGATCCAGAAATACACGGTGAACATCACTATCTCCATCTTGCATCTGTCGGAATCGCCGGCCCCGGCTTCCCGCAGGCGCCCTGAGCCTTGATGACGATGGAACCATCCTTACACGCACAGATATCAAATCGAGAGGGTGGTACGCCACCCCAATCAGTCTTGAACTGATGTTCGTCTACGATTCCCGCGCCCGCAAGCTGATAACGAC
The DNA here is from genome assembly GCA_003222275.1 of Acidobacteriota bacterium. GTDB lineage: Bacteria > Acidobacteriota > Vicinamibacteria > Fen-336 > Fen-336 > AA32. Next base: position 7,717 of record QHVJ01000249.1, read on the forward strand.
TTGCCTTGGAGCAGTCGGGCTCATTTCTGCACCTGTCCCCCTTCGATTTGTCTCCCTCGGGAGTTGGGGTGGTGTCCCCTCTAGAAGATACTAGAACCACTACAGCTCCAGCGAATAGAACCTTGCCCGCAAGCACGATCAGTGGTGGGACAAATACAAACCTTCCCGTCGGGTCGACGAGATTCGTCGGATCGTTCGCGACATAACTGTAGAGATTGAATGAGTCAACGAACCCAGCCGGATCCTCTCCAATGAATCGCTGAAGCCCGGGATGGTAGTATCGCGCTCGATAATAATAGAGGCTGGCACCATCAGTCTCCCGCCCAGTGTAAGTATAGGCATTCGTCGACGCCGCACCGGTCATGGTCGCGGTGCCAAATGCCTCGTACGCGTATGTCGTCTGAACACTGCCAGTTTCATCAACAAGCGCTACCGTCGAACCGAGGGCATCATTAAGAAGACTGCGTGTTTCGGTGGTACTGCTCCTGACGAACCGCTCGTCGATATTGAGGCCGGTCAGGACGTTCGTAATTGCCCCGCCTGCTTGTTCTTGCGCTGTATTAACCCCGTCGTAGAGAAAATCGGTTGCAGTCCCGCTAATCGTCTTCTGTCTCCGCCGCCCTAGTCCGTCGTAGACGAACATCGCCGGCGTTGGGCCGCTGATCGTCGCCAGTTGATTTCGCGCGTTCCACGTGTACGTGTTCGTCCCGTCGCTCGTGAGGCTGCCATTGAGATCGTACGTCAGCGCTTGGGCACCGAAAGTCAGCTGATGGTTCGCAGCGTTGTACGTCGCGCTGGCGACGGCCGCTGGCTGACTCGTCCGCGCCCACGTGCCGTCCACCGCTATCCGCTCACCTGCATCGTTGTAACCGTAGTTGAGGGTCCCCAACGTGTTTCCGCCGAGCTTGTAGGTCAGCCCCGTCAACCGGGAAGCCACGTCATAGCTGTATTCCGTCACGATCCCGTTCGGTAGGGTATGGCTGGTGCGCCGGCCGGCGTCGTCGTAGGCGAAGCTGACGACCGACGTTCCCTGCGTGATGGTCCTGAGCTGGTCGGCGTCGTCGTAGGCATAGCTGACTTGGCTCTGGCCCGGGACGTCCATTGTGCGGCGGCGGCCGGCCGCATCGTACGTATACGTCACCGTGCCGAGCGAGGCCGTCTCGGTCAATAGTCGATCGAGGCCGTCGTACGTGAACGTAATGGTCCCACCAATCGAGTCCACGATCTGTGTGATCCGGTTACCCGCGTCGTACGTGTAGCTTATCGTCGAGTTGTCGTTGTACGTGACGAGCGCTCGGCGGTCCAAGGCATCGTAGGTCGTGGTCGTGATTTGACTCTTCCGGTCGGTGAACGTCGTTAGGTTGCCGTTGTTGTCATAGACATAGCTCTCGGGGCGGAGCAGCGGGTCCGTCCTCGATGTCTTACGGTCCATGTTGTTGTAGACAGAGTTCGTGGCGTTCGAGCGCGCGTCGGTCACGCTCAGCAGATTGCCGTTCTCGTCATAGCCGAGCTGCGTGAGGCCAGCGAGCGCGTCGGTGATCTGCGTCATTCGGTTCAGCGGATCGTACGTAAACGAAGTCTTCCGCCCGAGCGGGTCAGTGACCTGCACCAGCCGCCCGATCGCGTCCGTGAATCGCGACGTCACCTTCCCGGTCGGGTCGGTGATGCTGATGAGGTCCGAGCCCGCGTAAGCGAACGTCGTCGTCCCCGCCGGCGTCGTTATAGTCAATGGTTGTCCAGATAGGTTGTAGGTCAACGTCGTCTGCGACTGCGGGCCGAGCGGGTTGGTGATCGAGGTCACGTTACCAAAGGCGTCGTGGCCGTACGTGGTCGTGTGGTTCAGGGGGTCGGTCACCGTGGCGACCCCGTTGAAGGTCGGCTCGTAGGTGAATGTTGTCGTGACGGCGTCGCTCGTCCCCGAAAGCCGCGTGACCGTCAGCAGGTTCCCGGCGGTGTCGGGGGTGTCGTATCCATACGCCGTCGTCCGGCCGAGCGCGTCGGTCATCGAGGTCACGCGATTGGCGGTGTCGCGCACGTAGGTCGTCGTCTGGGCCAGGGCCGTGCCGTAGGCGCGCGTTTCGGTCAGCGCGTAGCCGGCGGCGTTGAACGTCACGCGCCGGACGTAGCCGCGGGGATTCGTCACGTCGGTCTGGGTGACCTTCCCGTTGCCGTCAAGCGTATAGGCGAAGTCGTAGAACGTTCCGTCGATGTAGGTCTGGCGGCTCACGCGGTTGTTGCCGTCATACGTATTGGTCAGCCAGACGATGCGGCGATCGTCCGTGACGGTCAGCAGCTTGGGGACCCCGCCGCCCGGCGTGTACGTGTAGTCCGTCATGCCGCCCGCAGGGTTGGTGACTCTGCTGAGCCGGCCATAGGCATCATACTCGTAGGAGACCGTCCGCCCGCTGTTGTCCTTGATTTGCGTCACCCGGTCGACGCCGGGTGCCGGGTCATGCGTAAACTCGACCCACCGTCCGTTGGGCGACGTGATGCTCTGAATCCGACGGCTATTCCCCCCGCCGCGCGTAATGCTCAGGCGATTGCCGGCGCGGTCGCGGATGGCCTGCAGCATCGGCCCGGGCGCATTCCCGACGCCGGGGAACTCGTACACGGTCCCGTCGGTGAAGGTGATCGCCCAGCCGCCGAGCGGAATGTCCGTGCTCCACGCCAGCCGCGACTTGTAGAACCGCGTCGGCGTCGCCGTATGCTCCATGATGGAGTCGAACTTCGTGCTGCCCGAGATCCGGTCGTAGCGGACGCGCGCTCCATCGGCCAGGATCAACTCAGCGAAGGTGAAGTTCGTCGCATCGCCGACGAGATAGTTTTCGTAGTCCACGCTGCTGCTGCCGAGGTAGCGCCCGGCCGCGTCGCCCGGACGGTGGGCACGACGAAGCACGATCGGGATGACATCCGGCACGACGAGATCGGTCTTCTCGAGCGTGAAAAAGCCCGTGGCCAGGTCGACGGGATCGGCGTCCCTCACGCCGCCAAGGATGGGGCCGAGGAACGACTCCACGGCCCCGAGGATGTAGCAGGTGACGCGCTTCAGGTCGACGCCGGCGTCCGGCACGATCTGGCGCTCGTCGGCGCTGACCGTGCCCTGCCCGTACTCATACCATCCACCCTGCCAGGCGTCGTAGCTCCACAGCGTCACGCGCCGGCCCGCCGGCAGGTGGTCGGCGTTGGGTAGGATCATCCGCACACCAACGGCGCTTGGCGTACCGTCCGGCCTTAGGACGGCCGCGCCGTGCGCCTGCGGAGTGAAGATCAGCGTGGCGCCGGGCGGGCTTGGAATGGGCGCCCGATCTGGATGAATGCGCGTGATCGTCAGCGAGCGCAACGGTCCCGCGTACGTCTGGAGAACGACGTCGGCCGGGACGTGGATCTCGAGGTCGGGAATGCGCGGTGTCGTCGCCACGATCTCCTGCAGGGTGGGCACGGGGATCTCGGTCGCATGCTGGGTATCGATCAGCGGCATCCAGACGGTGAACGGCAGCACCGTCGTCTTGCCCAACGCCAGACGCAGCCCGTAGTCGAACGTTCCGTACGTCTTGCCCGGCCTGTTCGCCGTGGAGCCGTCCATGATCAGGATCTGGTAGTCGACGCCGACCTCGGTGAGCAGGAACCGGCCGGTGTCGTCCGTGCGCGCCGAACGCCGGCCGATCCGCATCGTGACGTTGGCCAGGGGCTCGCCGTTGAGGCGGAGCACTTGTCCGGCCAGCGCGGTCACCCCATCCGGCGCCTGGAGCGGCGGCAACGCCTGCCAGCGCGAGTACGGCTTGCCGTCGCGCGTCTCGCCCGTCCACTTCTCGTCGTCGGTCTCCGCCTGGGCACCACCGTACGGCCCGACCGCCGGGGCGTGCGAATGCGGCGCGGCCGTCCCCGCCTGCGAGTCGTGGTGTTCGCCGCTGTGACCGCCCACGGCGTCGCCGGTTTGCGTTGTGAAGTGGATGCTGCTCCACACCGCCGGGTGGCCGTCGTTGTCCTCCACCCCGTTGACGGTCAGCGTGTAGTCCGTGCCCGCGTTCAGCGGGCTTTGCGGGGTGCCGAAGACGAGCAACCCCTGCTCGGCGACCACGAGCGTGATCGGCTCGCTGCCGGCGGAGCCGTGGAGCGACACGGTGGTCGGCGTCACGCTCTCCAGTCGCAGCGGCTTGGAGAAGCGCAGCGCGAGGACGGCGTCGAGCGGGACGTCGCTGGCGCCGTCGGCGGGCGCAGTGCCGGCAAGCTCCGGGGCCTCACCAGGCAGCGGCGCTGTGGGCGCGACGCTCACCGACTGGAATCGACCCTGCTGGGGATCGAACACTTCCCCGCCGGAAACGAGGGCACCGGCCGAGTCGCGCCCACCCCAGAGCACCACGGAGCCGTCCGCGAGCAACGTCGCCGTGTGCTGCATTCGTGGCTGCGAGAGCGGCGTGTCGATCCCCTGCGCTTCCTGCCGCTGTGGATCCCAAATCTGTGCAGCCGCCACGGCATCGGCGCCGTTACCGCGGCCACCGGCGATGAGAACTCGCCCGTCGGTCAGGAGGGTCGCCGTATGATCAGTGCGGACGACCAGGCCCGCCTCGTCGAGCACCTCCGTCGTGCCCGAAACGACGTCGATCAGCTCTGGCGCCGCGACGACGGCGCCTGACGTTCCGACGCCGCCGACGACGAGAACGGTGCCGGCGGGCAGAACCGTCGCGGTATGGCCCGCCCGCGCGGTTCGCAGAGGCGGCAGGGCCGTCTGCGCGCCGGTCCCGACGTCGTAAATGGTGACTCCGGCCGTCGAGCTGGCGCCCGACTGGCCGCCGACCAGCAGCCACCGGTTGCCCGGCAGTCGTGTGGCCGTCTGAGCGGCAAGGAGCGGACCCGTCCCGGACGGCGCTTCGGCGTTGGACACCGACGAGACGAAGAGCGCCACCAGCGCCGCCGAGAGGAGTCTCCGTAGGAGCATCCGGCCTTCCTCCCTCATGGATCGGTCACGCTGATGTCGACGCTGCCAGTGTTCCATGTGTCGGGATCGACGCGAATCACGTACGGCTCCGTGCTGGCGAGCGTCCAGCCCATCGTGAAGGTCGTCGTACAGATGTGGATCCCTGAGCTGTTCCCGCCCGGCTCGTAGAGGGTCAGCCCCAGGCAGCCGATCGTGTTGTTGGCGCCACGAATCGTGATCCTCTCTCCTGACGTGCCCGAGAAGCTGACGTCCCCGTTCTGCCCGGGCACGGGCAGGCTGACGGTGAACGCCGAGCCGTTAATCGTGACCGAGCCCGTGGGGTTCGCGGGCACGTCGTACAGGGTTACCGTGATGTCCCCGGTGTTGGTGGCGTTGGGATCGATCAGCAGGGCGTAGGTCCCGCTGCTTCCCAGCGTCGTGGGCTCGAGGAACCCCACTGTGTCGTAGTAGGCGGTCATGGCCGCCTGAGTGGAGCTATCGGGACGAAGGATCGAGACAGCCGCCTGGCCGATCGTGACCCCGGTCGTCTTCAGGCTCAGGCGCTGACCCGAGGTGCCG
>QHVJ01000059.1 GCA_003222275.1 Acidobacteriota bacterium
GGCTCAAACGTATCAAGTACGGGCTCAAACGTATCAAGTACGACCCGGCGCGGGCCGCGGCCGCTTCCTCGCCCCGGCTCCTCGGCGATGAGGCGCCCGTGTGGGGTGGCGTCTTCGCCCGCTTTCGCGACGTCGACGGGAATACCTTCTCCCTCGTGAGCTTCGACGAGGTCACTCATGCCGTGGAAGCCAAACGCCGCGCCGCCGCCGACAAGCTCGAGGCCGAGCGTCGCGCCGCCCACGAGCTGGTGATCGCCCGGCAGGTGCAGGCCCGGTTGTTCCCCCAGTCCATGCCCGCCATGGGCTCGCTCGACTACGCCGGCGCTTGCATCCCCGCGCACGCGGTGGGCGGCGACTACTACGACTTCCTGAGCCTGGGTCCCGACCGCCTCGGCCTCGTCATCGGGGACGTGATGGGAAAAGGGATGGCCGCCGCCCTCCTCATGGCAAACCTCCAGGCCAACCTCCGCAGCCAGGTCGCGTTCGCGCTCGACGAGCCGCGGCGCCTCCTCCAGTCCGTCAACCTCCTCTTCTGCGAGAACTCGCCCGAAGGCGCCTTCGCCAGCCTCTTCTTCGCCGACTACCACGACCCCACCGGCGGGCTGCGCTACGTGAACTGCGGACACCTCTGCGCGCTCCTCCTGCGTCGTGACGGGACCCTGGACCGACTGGAGCCGACCTCGACGGTCCTGGGGCTCTTCCGGCAATGGGAGTGCTCGGTCGGGGAATGCCGTCTCGAGCCCGACGACCTCCTGGCCCTCTACACCGACGGCGTCACGGAAGCCTTCGACGCGGCGGGCGAGGAGTTCGGCGAGCAGCGTCTCGTCGACGCCCTCCGCCGACACCGCACTCGCCCGCCCGAGGCCCTCCTCGCGTCGCTCGTGGACGAGGTCCGTTCCTTCGGCCCCCACGAGCAGCACGACGACCTCACGCTCATCGTGGCCCGACGTCGAAGCGCTTCCCGCACGGTCGTGGCGTAGCCGCCTCAGGAGCTACGAGGGGCACCTCGAGGGCGTACCGGCCAGGTCAGGAGATCCGACACCGGCCCCAGGTGCCTCAGCTTCTCCGGATTCACCACGGACCGCACGCACTGGACCCTCCCCTCGGCGGTGTCGAGCGCGACGACGCTGACGACTCGGTCCCCCTGATCGACGATCTTCGCCCCCGGCTGCCCGTTGACCTCGACGCGCACGAGCCGGATGCCCGCCGCTTCGAACTTGCCGAAGATCCCCGCCAGCAAGCGCCCCACGCGGTCCGCCCCGACGACCGGACGCGTGACCGCGGCGACCTTGCCGCCGCCGTCGCCGTAGAACGCGGCGTCCGCGGCCAGCAGCTGGACGAGGCCGTCGAGGTCGCCCCGCTGGCAAGCGGCGAAGAACCGCTCGGCGATCTCATCGCGCTTCGCGGGCGACGGCTCGAAGCGCCGCTTGCCCGCGTCGATGTGGCGTTTCGCGCGGGCGAAGATCTGCCGGCAGTTGCCCTCGCTCTTCTCCACGATCCCTGCGATCTCGTCGTAGGAGTAGTCGAACACCTCGCGCAGGAGGAACACGGCGCGCTCGACCGGTGAGAGCGCCTCCAGGATCGACATGAAGGCCATCGACACCGACTCGGCCATCTCCGTCTGGCGGGTCATGGCAGGCTCCCCTTCCTGGATGACGGGCTCCGGCAGCCACGTCCCGACGTAGGACTCGCGACGAACACGCGCCGATCGCAGGTGGTCTATGGCCAGGCGGGTGGTGAGCGCCGACAGGTAGGCCTTGGGCGACTCGACCACCACGCCTTCCTGACGCGCCCGGTGCAGGCGCAGGAAGGCCTCCTGGACGATGTCCTCGGTCTCGGCGACGCTGCCCAGCATCCGATAGGCAATGGCGAACGCCAGCGGTCTGTACGCCGCGATCTCCGATTCCAGGGACCCCGGCACGGGCTTGGTGGAGTGGTCAGCCATCACTACAGGAGACGAACGGCCCCTCCCGATTGTGACACCGGGGGGGTGTCACGGGGAGACGCGCTGTTTCGTCATGTGAGGTGGAGCTGGAGGGGGCCAGCAAGGAGGTCCAGATGAAGATTGGGGTAGCGGGGGCGACGGGGCGGGTCGGCCGGCATGTCGTCGACGTGCTCGAGGGCCGGGGACACGACGTCGTCCGTATGTCGCGATCCAGCGGTGTCGACGTCATCACCGGAAGAGGCCTGGCGGAGGCCCTGGCCGGGGCGGAGTGCGTCATCGACGTGGCCAGCGGGCCCTCGCCCGATCAGAAGGCGGCCACCGAGTTCTTCACCACCGAGGCCCGGAACCTCCAGGAGGCCGGCAAGCGGGCGGGCGTGCAGCGGATGGTCGTCGTATCCATCATCGGGATCGACCGGTTCACGGCCGGCTACATGGCGGCGAAGGTCGCCCACGAGCGGGCCATGCTGTCCGGCCCGATCCCGATAAGCATCCTGCGCGCGGCGCAGTTCCACGAGTTCGTCGCGCAGCTCGTGGATTGGGGTCGGCAGGGCGACGTGAGCTACCTGCCGAAGATGCGCACACAGCTGGTCGCCGCCAGGACCGTTGCCGAGGCACTCGCCGACCTGGCCACCGATCCCCGATCGGCACCCGCACCGGGATCGGCCGCGGCGCCGATCCTGGAGATCGCCGGCCCGAGGGCGGAGAACCTCGTCGACGCCGCGACCCGGTTCGCCCGCCGGCGCGGCGACCGGGTGCGGATCGAGGGCGTGAGCAATCCGGCCGACCCGGACTCCGCACTCTACGAGACGGGCGCCCTGTTGCCCGGCCCGAACGCCACCCTCGCCGGTCCCACGTTCCAGGAATGGCTGGATTCAGGATCGGCAGCGTGACGGGCACCGCCGCGTGATCAGCGCGTCCAGTCGAACCCGATCGCGTCCACGAAGGCGCGGGCCAGCACCATGCTCCCGACATAGTCGGGGTGAACGCGGTCCCAGTTGAGGCTGGCCGGGTAGTGCGTCTTCAGCACCTCGTCGAACGGGGCCTGGGAGTCCACGAACAGCGTGCGGTGCTTCTCCGCGAGCCTGCGCACAGCGGCCCCGTAGCGGTCCATGGTCGCCCGCATCGCGTCCGACCGGTTCGGCTCCATGTAGAAGGGAGTGATGAGGACCATGCCCTTCACCTTCGGGAGCGTCGTGAGGACGAGCTCCTCCAGGGTCTTCTCGTACTCTTCGGGCAGGACGTGCGACTCCGTCTGGCGGGGGCTGTCGAACTGGCGCCAGACGTCGTTGGCTCCGATCATGACCGACACCCAGTCGGGAGCGAGGTCGAGGACGTCGGTCTGCCAGCGCGCCTTCAGGTCCCGCACCGTGTTGCCGCTGATCCCCTGGTTGACGGTGCGGATCCACTGATCGGGGTACACCGCTCCCAGGAGGGCCTCGACCATCATCACGTAGCCCTTGCCGAGCGCATCGCCGCGCCCTTCGCCGACGGGTCGCGCCCGGCCCGCGTCGGTGATGGAGTCGCCCACCATCACGAGCTTGCTGCGGGCCGCCAGCTTCAGTCCCTTGCGACCCTCTCCGGACTTCGCCGCCCCTTGCGCCGGCACGAGCCCTCCGAACCCGGCCGCGAGGGCGGGCGCACCCGCGACGAACCTGAAAGCGCTGCGTCTCGTCATGGTCATGGAAAGGCCTCCTCTGCGCAGGTGTAGACTCTAATCGACCATGCCCAGAGAACGAATGGATCGCCGGCGGTTCCTGGCCACGGCGGGCCAGGGACTGGTCGCCTCGTCCGTGGCCGCGGGCTTCCCCGCCATCGTTCCCGCCTCCGTGGTCGGCTCCACCTCGCCCAGCAACCGGATCAACGTGGGCGCCATCGGCACCGGACGTATCTCGCGCGGGCACGACCTGCCGGGCATATGGCAGCACGACATCGCGAGGATCATGGCGGTGTGCGACCTCGATAGCCGGAGAGTCGAGGACGCCAAGACGCTGGTCAACGGGTACTACGCCCAGAAGACCGGAAAGCCGTACGACGGCGTCACCGGATACGCGAGCTACCACGACCTGCTCGCGAGCAAGGACGTCGATGCCGTCGTCATCAGCACGCCGGACCACTGGCACTGCATCATCGCGATCGACGCCGTGGAGGCCGGCAAGGACGTGTACCTCCAGAAACCGGCCTCGCTGACCATCGCCGAGGGCCGTGCGCTGAGCAACGCCGTCCAGCGCACCGGGCGCATCTTCCAGATCGGCAGCCAGCAGCGCTCGACCGTGCAGTTCCGTTACGCCGCGGAGCTGGTCCGCAATGGCCGCATCGGCCAGTTGAAGACGGTGGAGGTGGGCCTGCCCGGCGATCCATCCGGTGACGACGAGCCGGAGATGCCCGTGCCGAAGAACCTCGACTACGAGACGTGGCTGGGCTCGACGCCGGTCGTGTACTACACGGAGAAGCGCGTCCATCCGCAGGTCGGGTACGACCGGCCGGGCTGGCTGCGATGCGAGCAGTTCGGCGCGGGCATGATCACGGGGTGGGGAGCGCACCACATCGACAGCGCGCACTGGGGCATGGACACCGAGTACACGGGGCCGGTGGAGATCTGGGGCTCGGCGGAGTTCCCGAAGAAGGGATTGTGGGACGTGCACGGTCCCTTCAAGACGGAGGCGCTGTACGCCAACGGCGTGAAGATGATCGTCAGCGGCGATTTCCCGAACGGCATCAAGTTCACCGGGTCCGAGGGTTGGATCTTCGTCTCCCGCGGCAACGAGACGGTGACCGGGAGCGATCCGGTGGCGAAGCTGAAGGACGCGACGGCGCTCTCCGCCAGCGACCCGAAGATCATCACCTCCGTCATCGGGCCCGACGAGATCAACCTTCCCCGGAGCGCCGAGCACCACGGGAACTGGCTCGAGTGCGTGAAGTCACGCCAGCAGCCCATCGCCCCCGTCGAGATCGCTCACCGCTCCTGCTCGGCCTGCCTGCTCCACCACGCGGCCATGAAGCTGAGGCGGAAGCTCTACTGGGATCCCATGCGAGAGCACTTCAAGAACGACGACGAGGCGAACGCACTGCGGTCGCGGCCGCAGCGCTGGCCGTACACGATCGCCCACTCCTAGTCGCGGGCCCCGAGCAGGCGGTGGTGGGCGCAAGAGCATTCACGACCCCGCCAACACCGGACGACGGGCCGCACGTCGTTGTTCATGAGCCACGCCGCTCGCAGTTCGGCGTCGGTTCGCTGGATGGATCTCCCTGCCGATTTCTCCGATACTTGTCCGATGCGGAAGATCACGCCGTTCCTGTGGTTCGACAACCAAGCCGAGGAGGCCGCCAAGTTCTACGTGTCCATTTTCAAGAACTCGAAGATGGCGGGGAGGAAAGCCAGTGCGGCTGGCTGAAAGACAAATATGGGCTGTCCTGGCAGGTCAATCCGACGATCTTGGGGGAGATGCTGAGTGACCCGGATCCTGAGAGATCGAAAAGAGTCATGGAAGCGATGCTCAAGATGAAGAAGATCGACATTGGGCGCTTGAAGCAGGCATACGACCAGCGATAGAGGAAGTCACCTGGGCGCGCTGGCCCGCCATGGACGCCCGACGCACCGACGCCGGAGGGAGTGATGCTCTTCGAGCAATGGGGGCAGGATCTCCGGCTGGCCTGGGTGGGGTTGCGCAGGGCCAGGGCCTTCACCGCCGCCGCCGTACTCACGCTGGCGGTCGGCATCGGCGGCACCACGGCCATGTTCGCGCTCATCCAGGGAGTGCTGCTGCGCCCGCTGCCCGTCCCCAGGCAAGGCCGGCTGGTCCTCGCGTGGAAGGCGCTCCCCGCGGCCGGCTCCGCGCACTGGCCGTTCCGGGCGACGGAAATCGACGTGATCAGCAAAGAGAGCCGGGTCCTCGAGAGCGTCGCCGGCGTCAGCTACTACGACCACCCTTCGCCCTTCGCGGCGGTCGAGAATGGATCTGCCAGCTCCATCAGCGGCGCGGCCGTCGCCGGCGACTTCTTCCGCGTGCTCGGCGTGGAGCCGATTCTGGGCCGGGCCTTGAATCGCGACGACGACGTCATCGGCGCGGAACGCGTGCTCGTGATCACCCATGGCCTGTGGCAGCGCCGATACGGCGGCTCGCGCGACGTGATCGGGCGCCGGTTGATCGTGAGCGAGCATCCGTTCGCGATCGTGGGCGTGATGCCGCCGCAGGTCGAGTGCCCGCACGGCGTCGAGGCCTGGATGACGGTGGCCGCGAGCGCTTCGACGGTGACGAACCCGGCCTTTCGCGAGGGCGTGTTACGTGACGTCGACCTGATCGCCAGGCTGCGCCCGGGCGCGACGATCGAGCAGGCGAAGAGCGAGCTCTCGGGGTTGACCTCACGGCTCGAGGCCGGCGCGCCGCCGGACGCGGTACGCGGTTGGACGCCCGTGGTCCGCTCCTACGAGGACGTGGTGGTGGGCGACGTGCGCCCGGCCCTGCTGCTGCTCTTCGGCGCGGTCGGCCTCGTGCTCCTCATTGCGAGCGCGAACGCGGCCAATCTTCTTCTCTTGCGCGGCGAGGGCAGGCGGCCGGAGCTGGCGGTGCGCGCCGCGCTCGGGGCCGGTCCCGGCCGGCTGGCGCGGCAGCTGCTCGCCGAGAGCCTGCTGCTGGCGCTGGCGGCGGGCGTGGCCGGCCTCGCGGTGACGTGGTGGACGCTGCGCGCACTGGTGGGGCTCGTGCCCGACGGTCTGCCGCGTGTCGAGTCGGTGCGCATCGACGCCGGCGTGCTCCTGTTCACCGTCGCGGTCGCGTTTCTCACGGCCGCCCTGGCCGGGCTCACCCCCGCGCTGTCCCTGGCGCGCGCCGATCTGGTCGGGCACCTGCGCAGCGGCGGACGCGGCGCGACGGGGAGGGCGGCGCGACCGGGCCGCCGCGGGCTCGTCGTGGCGCAGGTCGCCCTCGCCGTCACGGTCGTCGCGGCGGCGGGTCTGCTCACCCGCAGTCTGCTGCGACTCCAGGCCGTGGACATGGGACTGGCCGCGGACCGCCTGGTCTTCGTGCGGCTCGCGCTGCCGCAGGCAAAGTACGCCGACGGCGCGCGCCGCCTCCAGTTCCTCAAGGACGTGGTCGCACGGCTCGAGGCGGCCCCCGGCATCGCGGGCGCGACCCCCGTCAACACGCCGCCCTTCGCCGGCACCGGCGGCTGGGATGCGCCCGAGTTCACGGCCGAGGGCCAGAGCGCGGAGCGGGCGGCGACCAACCCGTCGCTCAACCTGGAGTCGGTCCATCCGAATTACTTCGACACTTTCGACGTGAAGCTCGTCCGCGGTCGCGGATTCACGCATGCGGACCGCCGAGACGCACCGGACGTCGCGGTCGTCAGCGAGGACGTCGCGGCGCACACCTGGCCGGGCGACGACCCGATCGGGAAGCGCATCAAGCTCGGCCGCCTGGACGCCGGCGAGCCATGGCGAACCGTGGTCGGTGTGGCCCGGCCCACGCGATATCGCGAGCTGGTGCGGCCACGGCCGACGCTCTACCTGCCGGCAGAGCAGTTCATCGTTGCGGCCGAGATGCTCGTGCTGCGCACCGCCTCCCCGCTGGCCCTGGTGGCAGGGTTGGTGCGCGAGCACGTGCGCGCCGTCGATCCGGACGTGCAGGTCGCGCACGTGGCGCCTTTCAGGACGCTGCTCCAAGGCCCGCTCGCTCGGCCGCGCTTCAATGCATTCCTGATCGGCCTGTTCGGCATTTCCGCGCTTCTGCTGGCCGCGATCGGGCTCTATGCGGTCATTGCCGCTTCCGTTCGCCAGCGCTACACGGAAATAGGCGTTCGCGTCGCCCTCGGCGCAACCGCCTCGGACGTGCGCGGCCTCGTGCTCGGGGAGGGGCTGCGGCTCGCAGGACTCGGCGCCGCGATCGGGCTCGCCGGCGCGGTGGTGGCAAATCGCCTGCTGCGCGGCCTGCTCTTCGGCGTGCACCCCGTCGATCCGGTGTCCCTGCTGGCCGCGGCGTTGCTCCTGGTGGGCGTATCGGCGCTGGCGTCCTACGTGCCCGCGCGGCGGGCCGCCCGAGCGGATCCCGTTTCCATGCTGAGAGCGGAATGATCGCCCTGGCCTGCATGATTCCTCACCGCTTCCCTGACGAACGGCCAGGGTTGGCGTACATCAGCGATCCCGGTGTCGTCAGCAGCCCGCCCGTCTCGAGCAGCGTCTTCAGCCCGGAGAGGATCATCGGCCAGCCGCCGTAGAGCTCGCTGTTCGCGCCCTCACGAAGCTGGTCGTGGGTGACGGTCAGGCGGCAGGAGTCGCCGACCGGCTCGATCTCCCAGGTCACCCTCGAGGTTCCCTCTTTCTTCACGTCTTCGCTCCAGAGGGCCCTCATGCTCTGGACCAGCCGGCGCGGCGGGTCGACC
>QHVJ01000060.1 GCA_003222275.1 Acidobacteriota bacterium
CTCCATCGAGCACTCGTCCTCCGAGAAGGGCTTCCGCCAGTTCATGATCGGGCTGGCCGCCCTGTTGCGCGAGCACGGCCGCAGCGCCCTGCTGACGCAGACCGTGATGGGCACGGAGGCGACCACCCACACCGCCCCCTATCTCTCGACGATCGCCGACGCGATCCTCGCCCTCGACTACAAGGTGGAGGCGGAAGACCTCCAGCGGAGCCTGCGCGTGTTGAAGATGCGGGGCTCGGCCCACGTGACCAAGCCGTACCATCTCGCGATCGAGCAGGGCGGTCTTCGCGTCGAGCCGCCCGCGATCACCCGGCGCTTCGACGAGTGGGGAACCTCGCCGCGGAAGCCCTGGGGTGCTCGCGCCGTCGCGTCGCCGCTGCACGGGCTGCTCGTCCTCCTGGTCGAGGATTTCACGGACGCGCGCGAGACGACGGCCGCCGCCCTGATGGCCGGGGGGGCGGAGGTGGTGGAGGCCGGCTCGGCCCCGGAGGCGATGGGCGTCCTCGCGACGCGCACGCCCGACGTCATCCTCTGCGACATCGGGATGCCGGAAGAGGACGGCTACACGCTCATCCAGCGCATCCGCTCGCGGCCCGGCAAGGCCGGCCAGATCCCGGCGGCGGCCCTCACCGCCTGGACCGAGCCCGAGGATCGCGACCGGGCGCTGGCGTCCGGCTTCCAGATCCACCTCCCCAAGCCGATCCAGCCCGACGCCCTGGTGGAGGCGGTGGCACACCTGGCCGGGCGACAGGTCCAGGGAGGGGCCGCGCCGGCCGAGCATCGGCGGTAGGGTCGATGGCGCCAAGATTCGTGGAGCGGCGACGAACCCCGTCGGAGACGAAGCTCATCCACCCCGACGCCAAGCCGCGGCGCATCCTCCTCGTCGAAGACAACCTGGACATCCGCGAGATGATCGCCACCGCCCTGCAGGGCCAGGGCTATCAAGTGGACCACGCCGCGCTGCCGGAGGAAGGCATCGACCAGCTCCGCAAGGGGCGATACGACCTGGTGGTGGCGCACTACAACCTCCCGGGCAAGACGGCCGCCGTGATGCTGAAGGAAGCGGGCGTCGAAGGCCTGCTGAAGACTACGCCCACGCTCGTCGTCACGGCTCATCCCGACCCCGAGGGCGTGGAGCCGTCCACGGTCATCCGCAAGCCGCTCGAGCTCACGAAGTTCCTGTTGCAGGTCCAGAGGATCTTTGCTTCTCCCGAGGGCCCCCCGCCCAAGGACCGGCGAAAGGCGCCCGCGTTCAAGGTGGAGCTGGTGCTCTACGTCAACAAGGTGTGGGTCACGTCCGCGCGGGCCCGCGAGAATCTCGATCAGATCCTGAACGGTTTCGTGCGTTCGCAAGTGCGCCTGCAGGTCTTCGACGTCGCGGACGAGCCGCTGGCCGGAGAGGAAGACCAGGTCGTGTTCACGCCAACGCTCGTGAAGAGGAGTCCCCTTCCGCGCGCCTGGGTGGTCGGCGATCTCTCCGACCACAATGTCGTCATCACCCTGCTCGACATGGCCGGGATCCCGCGCCGGACGAGCTGAGCCCGGCAGAACCGCGACGAAGAACCGGCCGCGGCAGCAAGGCCGCCGCGGCCGGGTAATGACGAGTGCCGCCTTCCATTAATGATGAATGATCCGCCGTTCAGAGCGACCGGCTCGTCCTCGACGCCGGCTTGCTTGGACGCCGGCGTTCAGCCTGACGCCGATCCGAGCCCGGCCGTTCCGTCCGACGCCGGACCGACAATCTCCGTAACCAGAATCGCCTTTCCGTAAAGAAGGACTCGTCTCCTTCGTTCGGAGGAGGCATGTCGTAGTCGTCGTTCGTCATGGTCCCCTCCCTCCGATGCAGCGTGCCGCCTGCGGGCGGCACGCCACGATCGATTTAGAGAGCAACACTCGTGCCAATCCCCGCCATGTCGCGAAGTCGTGACGCTTCTCTAAGTGACTGTGGTTCAGCGACTAGCAGAAGGGCCGTCGAGGGGGAGGAGCCATTCGGTCGGGTCCTCGGGCCGACCTTGGAAGCGCACTTCAAAGTAGAGACCCGCGCCTTCCACTCCGCTCCCCACTGTGCCCAGGCCCTGGCCGGCCACAACCTTCTGCCCCGGCTGAACGCGCACGTCGCCCAGGTGCGCATAGAGCGTGTGGTGCTTGCCTCCGTGGTCGAGCACGATCATGAGCCCATAGCCGCGGAATCGCTCGGCGAAAGCCACGGTGCCTTCGTGCACCGCCGTGACCGCGGTGCCCTCGGGGGCGGCGATCTCGATTCCGTTCTCGACCGTGTACGTGTCGAACCGGGGGTGCTTGCGCCGGCCGAACGCCACCCGGACCCGTCCGGCTACGGGCCAGGGAAGGCTACCCTTGAAGACCGGGATGGGCACCGCGACGTCGTCGGCCGTCAGGCCCTGGAGGAGCTGTTGCAGGCGCGTCTCGGCCTCCTCCAGCTCCTGCAGGTACGCGGCGTGGGTCTCCTTGCGCTCGACGATCTCCGTCAGGAGCTTTTCCTTGCGCCTCCGATCGGCGTCGAGGCCTCTGCGCGTCCGCTCCAGGCTCGCGCGCAGCTCCAACGCCTCGCGCGTCTTGCGCTCCAGGTCCACGCGGGTGGCGGCGAGGGCGGCCAGGTCCGCGCGGAAGCCGGCCATGCGCTGGTTGTCCCGACGGGCGAGGGCGCTCACGAAGCGATAGCCGCGGAAGAGATCGGAGGGGCGATCGACCGAGAGCAGCATCCGGAGGTAGGACAGCTCTCCCAGCTTGTAGAGGGCCCGGGCCCGCTCGGCGAGAACCGGGCGGGCGTTGGCGATCGAGTCCTCCAGCTCCCGCGCCCGGCGCACGGTGGCGTCCATCTGCTCGTTGGTCCGCTGCAGCACGAGCTGCGTCTCGCGCAGCTCCTCTCCGCGCAGGCGGACCTCCAGGTCCAGCCGCTCCACTTCTCCGAGCAGGCTGCGCTCCTCGGAGCGGAGCCGGGCCAGGTCCTTCTGGAGGGCCGCTCGCCGCTCGCGCACCGTTCGCAGACGCTCGTCCGCGGACGACACAGGGGGCGCGGAGGAGGCACGGGAGGCAGAGGGGTCAGAGGGGCCAGAGGGCGTCGGAGGCGGCGCGGCGACAAGCAGGATGAGGATGAATGCGGCCGTCACCGTCACCGGGGGGCGCCGCGGTCTTTGAGATGGCGAGTGAGGGTGGCGTCGATCGAGGAGACGGGCGTGCGGTCGGGGTCCGGCACCGACGGCGGCGTCGACGCGAAGAACGCTTCGCCGACGTCGACGGGGAGGGCCGCGCTCGGGAAGACGGCGTAGAGGTGCTGCTTCAGCGTCAGGTTGGTGGGGCCGTATCCCTTGTCGTAGAGGTAGTGCTCGCAGGCCTCCCCCATCTCTCCGGCGGAGCCGAACCGGCGCGACGAGTCGCGCTGGAGGGCGGCGCGCAGGATGTGCATGACGCCGTCGGGAATGTCGGGGTTGAACTTGCGCGGCGACGGATGATGCCCGGCCACGACCTGCTCCAGCACCTGGCCGGTCGTCTTGCCGTCGAAGAGGCGGCGCAAGGTGAGCATCTCGAACAGCACCGCCCCCAGGCTGAACAGGTCGCTGCGGTTGTCCGCGCGCATCTCCAGCACCATCTCCGGCGCCATGTACGCGGGCTTGCCGGTGAGGGTGCGGTCCTGGGTCCCGGCGCGGGTGGCGATGCCGAAATCGATCAGCTTCACCGTGCCCTCGCGCGTCATCATGATGTTGCTCGGGCTCACGTCGCGGTGCACGATGGCCGCCTTCTCGAACACGTACTGCAGGGCGCGGCAGACGCGGCTGGCAATGAACACCGCCAGCTCCACGTCGGGCTTGCGGACGAGGGCCCGGTGCCGCTCGAGGTATTCGATGAGGCTCCAGCCGTCGATGTACTCGAGGATGATGCACATCTCGCCGTTCACCCGGTCGAAATCGAAGATGCGGCCGATGTTCTCGTGGTCGAGCACCGCGTACCGCCGGGCCTCGTCGACGAAGAGCTGCAGGTGGGCGGGATCCTGGGAGTTGCGCAGCTGCTTCATGACGATCGGACGCTGGAAGCCCGCCTGTCCGATGAGCAGGCCTTTGTAGACCTTGCCCATCCCGCCGACGCCGAGCTCCTGGAGCACCGTGTACTTGGACATGCCGAGGGGGGGAATTATACTCGTCCCCCTCATGCGCTACCTCGGCCTGGATGTGGGCGACCGAAGGATCGGCATGGCCCTGTCCGACGAGACGGGCACCCTGGCCAGCGGCCTGCCCACGCTCGGCCGCATCGGACCGCGCAAGGACGTGCGGGCGCTGGCCGAGCTCATCCGCCGCCACGAGGTCGGCGAGGTGGTGGTCGGCCTGCCCCGGCGCCTCGACGGCGGCCTGGGTCCGCAGGCCCAGAAGGTGCTGGCCTTCATGGAGGACCTCCGGCCGGCGGCCAAGGTGCCCGTGGTGCCGTGGGACGAGCGCTTCAGCTCTGTGGTGGCCGAGCAGGCCCTCGTGGAGGGCGATGTCTCGCGCCGTGACCGAAAGGCCCTGGTGGACAAGGTCGCGGCCATCCTGATCCTGCAGAACTACCTGGACTACCGCAAGCTCGCCGAGGCCGAGGCCCGCAAGCCGTCCGCCTGACCCACGCTCGGTGCGCAAGCTCCTCCTCTTCCTCCTCGTGGTCGCGGGCGGGCTCTACCTCGTCTGGTACCACGAGACGCAGTGGCCGGTGCGGCGCGCCTCCGACCCGCCGCAGTCCCTCGTCGTGGAGCCGGGCGCGGGGGTCCTCGAGATCGGCCGGCAGCTGCACGGCCTCGGCCTCGTCCGGCACCCCGAGCTCTTCCGCGTCGAAGTGATGATCAAGGGAGCGGGCGGCCGGCTGCGGGCCGGGGAGTATGCCTTCGAGGGCGAGATGTCCCTGGACCAGATCCTGGACAAGATGGTGCGGGGCGACGTCGTGCATCACATGGTCACGTTCCCCGAGGGCACCGCCGTCGAAGAGATGGCGCGCATCGTCGCCTTGCCGGGCATCCCCCCTGCGGCCTTCCTCGAAGCGGCGCGGGACGTCTCGCTCGTGAAGGACCTGGATCCCGAGGCCACGGACCTCGAGGGCTATCTCTTTCCCGACACCTACGAGGTCGAGCCGCGGCGGCCGGATGCCGCCGCCGCGCTCGTGAAGCGGATGGTGCACCGCTTCCGTGAAGTCGAGGGGCCGATGGCGGCAAAGGTCAAGGACAGCGGCCTGAGCCTGCGGGAGGTGGTGACGCTGGCGTCGCTCGTGGAGCTGGAGACGGCGCGCAAGGAAGAACGGCCCCACATCGCCGCGGTGTTCCTGAACCGCCTCCGTCGCCGCATGCCGCTGCAGACCGACCCTACCGTCATCTACGCCCTCCGTCGTGCGGGGACGTGGGATGGGAACATCCGCAAGGGAGACCTCGACATCGCTTCCCCCTACAACACGTACCGCGTCGCCGGGCTTCCTCCCGGCCCCATCGCCAACCCGGGCCGCGAGGCGATCCGGGCCGTGCTGGAGCCTCTGCCCTCGGACGACCTGTACTTCGTGAGCCGGAACGACGGCTCCCACCAGTTCAGTCGCAACCTCGCCGAGCACGAGCGGGCCGTGGACCTCTACCAGCGCCATCGCCGTGCCCAGCTCATCGGCCCTTCCCCTCCCCCGAGCCCGTCACCGTCCCCGGGGAGATAGAGATGGCGGGTCGGACCCCCGAAGAGGACCCCGGGCTCGCCGAAGACCGGGTGGGGCCCGCCGAGCCCTCGGTCATCACCGTCCTCGCCCTCGCGGCGGTGCTGTTTGTCATGCTCATCGCCAACGGCCGGCCGAGCCTGGCCGCGCCGCCGCGTTTGCCCGCCGTCTTGCGCGCGGCTCTTCCTGTCGACGACACGGCCGCCGCGCTGGCCGGCAAGGTTCTGGCGGCCCTGTTCGCGAGCCTGGGGGGAGCCCTGCTCTTCAAGACTCTGGCCCGCCGGTGGCCGGAGGACCTGGCGGTGACGACCGCGGCCGCTTTGGTCCTCGGGACGCCGGTGGCGGCGGCGAGTCAGGCCCTGTGGCCGCAACCGGTGGCCGTCTTCCTGCTCTGTGTCGCGCTGCTTTTCATCTGCCGCGCCGAATACGATCCCGTGTGGGCGGGTCGCGCCGGGCTTCCCCTGGGGGTCGCTGTGGCCGTGAACCCGATCGACGCCGCGCTGGTGGGGGTGTTGGCGCTTGCGATCGCGCTGCGTTGGCCCCGGCGCGCCCTGTCCCTGCTCGTGCTCGCGACCGCGGCGGTGGTGGTCGGCCTCGTCGCCCGCGGCATGGGCTTTTCCTCCGCTCCCCAGGGCGCGCTCGCCGCACGCTTCGGGTTCACCGAGCCGGTCGGGCCCGGAGCCCTTGCGCTCGTCGTCTCTCCCGGCAAGGGTCTGCTCGTCTTCGCGCCCGTAGTCCTCGTGGCGGTCGCGGGAGCCGCGTTCGCCTTTCGCTATGGCGAGCGGTGGCTCGCCGGCAGTCTGTTCCTGGCGGTGATGGCCCACGTCTTGTTGGCGGGCTGCGCGCGCGAATGGCCGGCCGGGGACGCGTGGGGCCCGCGGGTGCTGGCCGACGCGATGCCCCTCCTGATGCTGTTCCTGCCGGAGGGACTGTCGCGCGCCGGGGGACTCGGCTGGATACTCGTGGGTATTTCGGTGGTGGTGCAGGCGCTGGGAGCCTTCGCCTACGACGACCGTTGGGTCCGGCTCGAGCAGAATCCCGCCGCGCCCGCGCATGCCGAGCTTTGGGACGCCGCGCACAGCCCGGTTGCCCTGTATGCGAGAAGGCGGGTGGTGATCCTGGCCGCTCCCGGCTTTGTCGAGGGGCGGGTGGTCGTGCGGACCCATCCCATGGTCCTTTTCGGCCCTGAGGGGTCGCGCATCGCGTTCGGGGGCGAGGATCCGCGGGTCAATGGAGCCGACGCGACGATGCGGGACGTGCATCTCGTCGGCGGAGCAAGGATCGAAGGCGATCGCCTGCATCTGGGCGGGAAAGAAGACGGCCTCTTCGTGCGCGTGACCGAGGAGGCTCGGCGCCGGCCGCTCGAGCTTCGCGTGGCCGGTCGCGGGGAAGGTGGGATCCTCGTGCAAGAGGGCGGCTTCTGGAACCCCGTCCCGCGCTCGCGATCCTATCCGGCCACTGGATCCTTCCTCGCTCGGCATCGTTATTCATATGCAGAGTCCGGGGGGCCCGATCTGCGCGTCGTCGCCACGGGCAGCGGGGGGGTGGAGATCGAGTGGGTCGCGCTGGTGGCGCCGGGGGATCCGGTCAATCCGATACGCACGCCCTAGACGAGGCGAACGAACGGCGACGGACGGGCACGTTCACGGCCACGTGCACGTGCACGGGAGGTGAGCACCCGCCGCGCCAGCGCGCCGCCTTCTTCGCCCGCGCTGTCACGGCGGGTGCAGGGCCCGGGGGGTCCTTCGGCGTCAACCTCCCTTGGGGGCCGCTGCGGGCGACCCATCTTTGTGAGGGTCGCCCTTCGCGGCCCCGCCAAAGGAGGTTCCGATGCCCAACGCTTTTGCCCCCGGCCCCTCGCACCTCTCTCCCGCGCCACTCTTCACCGGCGCTGCGCTCCTGGACGCTGAGAAGTTGGACGTGGCGCAGGCTCTTGTGCGGAACGCGGGAACCTGTGCCGCGATGCCAAGGGAGACCTCCAAGTGGCGGACCCACGAGGAGCCGAGTACCGATGCGTGGTGCAGGGACGGACGGGCTCGTACGAGCGATGAAGCCTGGTAACGCGGGCGGAGCGAAGGGGCCCGACACTCTGGCCCCGGGGCGTGGCCAACCAGCGATGGGAGGAGCTACGGTCCGTGGCAAGGCCTACGACATTCCGAAGCAACTCGTCTGGGACGCGTATCAACGGGTGAAGGCAAACCGCGGAGCGGCAGGGATAGACGGGCAGTCTCTGGCGGCGTTCGAGGAGGACCTAAGGGGAAACCTCTACAAGGTCTGGAATCGGATGTCGTCGGG
>QHVJ01000605.1 GCA_003222275.1 Acidobacteriota bacterium
GCTCGTAGTTCGCCGACCAACCCTGGCTGGAGTAGGATACGGTCACCACACCAGGGAGGACGACCCACATGCCGTACGACCTCGTGATCAAGAACGGAACGGTGATCGATGGCTCCGGCCTGCCCGGGTTCCGGGCGGACGTGGGCGTGCGGCACGGACGCATCGTCTCGATCGGACGCATCCGCGAGCGCGGCCGCGAGACGCTCGACGCCGAAGGCCACGTGGTCGCGCCCGGCTTCGTGGACGGCCACACCCACATGGACGCGCAGGTCTTCTGGGATCCGATGGGGACCTCGTCCTGCTACCACGGGATCACGACGGTCGTGATGGGCAACTGCGGCTTCACGCTGGCGCCGTGCGCGGCCGAGGACAAGCACTTCGTCGTCCGCAATCTTCAAAGAGCCGAGGACATCCCGCCGGAGGCGATGGAGGCGGGGATCGACTGGCGCTGGACGACCTTCCCCGAGTTCCTCGACACGCTCGAGAGCCTGCCCAAGGGCATCAACTACGCGGGCTACATCGGGCACTCGGCGCTGCGCACCTACGTGATGGGCGAGCGCGCCTTCGAGAAGCCCGCCACCGAGGATGACCTGCGCGCGATGGAGCGCGAGCTGCGCGACGCGCTGCGCGCCGGCGCCATGGGCTTCACCACCTCGCGCTCGCCGAGCCACGAGACGCCCGACCACCGCCCGGTGGCCAGCCGCGTGGCCGACTGGGCGGAAGTGCGGCGGCTCGTCAACACGATGGGCGAGCTGAACGCGGGCATCTTCGAGATCGCGGGTGAGAACGTCGACCGCGAGGCCGGCAATCCGGGCCTGCCCGACTATCACCGCCGGCTCAAGGCGCTGGCCGTCGAGAGCGGCCGCCCGATCACGTTCGGCGTCTTCGGCCGCCGCGGCGTGCCCGGCGTCTGGCGCAAGTACATGGCGCTGCTCGACGAGACGGCCGCCGAGGGCGGTCGCATGTTCGCCCAGGCGCACAGCCGCTCGCTCTCCGCGCTGCTGTCGTTCAAGACCCAGATGCCGTTCGACCGGCTGCCGCTCTGGAAGGAGCTTCGCAAGCTGCCGCTGGCCGAGAAGATCGCGAAGCTGCGCGATCCGGAGTTCAAGAAGAAGCTCGTCGAGGCCACGAACGAGACGCCCGACAAGAAGGCGCTCGGCACCGAGGCGCGGCCGCAGCCGTACGAGTGGCTCTTCGTGTTCGACACCGTCGAGGGCCCGCACCGCTCGGTGGCCGAGGTCGCGGCCGAGCGCGGCGTCCATCCCGCCCAGGCCATGATCGACCTGGCGCTGGAGAAGGATCTCGACCTCTTCTTCCTGATGCCGGTGGCCAACGAGGACCAGGACGACGCGCTCGAGATCATGAAGCACCCGCGCGCGTGCGTGACGTTCTCGGACTCCGGCGCGCACGTCACGCAGCTGATGGACTCCTCGCTGCAGACGCACCTGCTCGCCCACTGGGTGCGCAAGAAGCAGGCGTTCACGCTGCCGCAGGCCGTGCGCATGCTCACGCTCGTGCCCGCCACGCTCTGGGGCTTCGCGGACCGCGGCCTCGTCCGCGAGGGTATGGCCGCCGACTTCGTCGTCTTCGACCCCGAGAGCATCGGGGCCGAGATGCCGGAGCTGGTGGCGGACCTCCCGGCCGGCGCCAAGCGGCTCGTCCAGCGCTGCCGGGGCGTCGCGGCCACGGTGGTCAACGGCGAGACGATCCTGCGTGACGGCAAGCCGACCGGCGCGCGGCCCGGGCAGCTCCTCCGCGGTCCGCTCGCCCGCAGGGGCTGAGCCGTGCTCGCGGTCTGGGTGAAGGTCCGCGTCCAGCCGGCGGAGCGCGCGCGGTTTCTTGCCGCCATCGAGCAGGACGCGCTCGGCTCCGAGCGCGACGAGCCCGGCTGCTGCCGTTTCAACGTGCTGCAGGACGACGCCGACCCGAACACGTACTACTTCTACGAGGTCTACAAGGACGAAGCGGCGCTGGAGGCGCACCGGGCGGCGCCGCACTACGCGAAGTGGCGCGCGGCGGCCGACACGCTGGACGGCCCGTCGCAGCCGACGCGGTGCAAGACCGTGTTCCCGAGCGATCCGAAGTACTGGCTGGGATCCAAGAAGTAGCCCCGTGACGTGGCTGTCGCCCGCCGCGCTGCTGATCCTCCTGGCGGCACGCCACCGAAGATCTCCGCGACCCACGCTTCGCGCGCACCGTCGTCTACATGCTCCGCCACGACGCCGCCGGCGCCCTCGGTCTCATCGTGAATCGTCCCGTCGGCGCGTTGCCGCTCGCGCGCGTGCTGGAATCGCTCGGGCGCGAGCCCGGCGGCGCGAGCGGTGACATCCGCGTCTACTACGGCGGCCCGGTCGAGCCGGGGCGCGGCTTCGTGCTGCACACTCCCGAGTGGACGGGCGGCGACAGCCGGGTCGTGCACGAGGGGGTGGCGGTCACCAGCGATCCCGCGATCTTCGAGGCCATCGCCCGCGGCACCGGCCCGCGCCGCACGATGTTCGCGGCCGGCTACGCGGGCTGGGCGCCAGGCCAGCTCGAGGGCGAGATCCAGGGCGGCTCCTGGTTCGTGGTCACCGCCGACGAGGCGCTGATCTTCGACGACGACGCGGCGAGCAAGTGGGAGCGCGCGACGGAGCGGCGGAAGATCGCTCTCTGAGGCGTGGCGCTGAAGTGGCGGGGCGCGGGATAGGTCAGGTAGAATCCGG
>QHVJ01000603.1 GCA_003222275.1 Acidobacteriota bacterium
CATCGCTCTCTACTCGGGGGAGACGCTCGGCGTCTCGCAAGGCGTGGACAAGGCGTGGCGAGGGCCCGCCCGCACGCTGGACCGGTTCGTGCAGGCCGGCTTCATCCGTGGGCTCGACACGCGCGCGCGTCGGCGGCTCGGCATGGCCGCGCAGGCCACGGACGCCGGCGAGCGCCGGGCCCTCCTCCGGGGCGTGGAGGGACACGCCCAGACGATCCTGCGCGAGAAGACACGCTGGGGCGATGCGCTGGCCCTTCTCCTGCGCGCGGGCGTGGCCGCCACGCGCGGCGAGAGGGAGCGGGCCCTTTCGCTGCTCGAACGGGCGGAGACGGGTCTGGCCGCCGCGGACATGGCCCTCCACGCGGCCGTCGCCCGCTCCCGCCGGGGCGAGGCCGATGCCTGGATGGCGGGCCAGACGATCAGGAACCCGGAGCGGATGAGGGCGATGCTGGCCCCCGGCGACTGGGGAGATCGGAGGGAAGCGTGACCGAAGCCGGTGCTCGGCAGGTCCACTACCGGCTGCGCGGCGAGGTGGCGGGGTCCTCGCGTGCTTACGCGCTTCACCCGGGTGAGAACTGGGTCGGCAGCGTGGCCGGCAACGCCATCGTGCTGCCCGTGCGCGGCGTCTCGCGCCGGCATGCGCTGCTGACCCTCGAGCCCGAAGGCCTGACCCTCGAGGACATGGGCTCCCGGAACGGAACGCTGGTGAAGGGCGTGCGTGTCCAGCGCACCCGGCTTCGGGCGGGCGACGAGATCCGCGTCGGCCCCGTGCGTCTTCGGCTCGAGGAAGTGGAGCCCGAGGACACCGCGATCGCGATCACGGTGCGCAGCGACGCGCCGGTCCACGGGCTGGCCGCGGACGACACGACCGCCACTCCCATCGAGGAAGCGGGCCGCGTCGGCCTCCGCCTGCTGGAAGCCGTGATCGCGCGCGTCTGCGCCCGGCCCGAGCCGGACCTGCAGGGCCTGGTCGCGCTCCTGAGCCGCGAGCTGGGGGCCTCGAGCATGTGCATCTTCGAGGCTCGGAAAGGAGACCCGGTCGCGATCGCTACGTCCGGCGTCCTGCCCGATCTCTCCCGCCACCGCCGCTTCGTCGAGCTCTTGCGGGGCGCGGCCGCATCCGGCCATGCGGTTCGGGCGACTTCGCTCGAGGGCGACGTGCCGCTCACCTGCGCCATCGGGGCCGGCGCCGGTCCCGACCGGCTCGGCGTCGTGGTGGCGGGCGACCTGAAGGGCCGCGGCCGGGAAGTGGAGGCGGTGCTCCGCGTGCTGGTCGTGCTCTGCCAGCGCCTCCGCCCCGAAGCGCTGGCCCCGGCGCCGTCGCCGCGCGCCGAGGCCCCGGACCTCGCGTTTCCCGAGGGCTACGTCCCGGGCAGCTCGCCGGCCATGCGGTCCCTCTACGGCCAGATGCGGGCGCTCATGCAGGGCGACCTTCCCGTGCTGCTCCTCGGCGAGACGGGCGTCGGCAAGGAGTTCCTGGCCCGGATACTCCACGACTCGTCGCCCCGCCGCAAAGGGCCGTTCGTCGCGATCAACTGTGCCGCCATCCCCGCCGAGCTGCTGGAGGCCGAGATGTTCGGCATCGGCAAGGGCATCGCGACCGGTGTCGCCGAGCGCCGTGGCAAGTTCCAGATGGCCGAAGGCGGCACGCTGCTCCTGGACGAGATCGGCGACATGCCTCTCGAGCTGCAGGCCAAGCTGCTGCGCGCGCTGCAGGAGAAGGAGGTACAGCCCGTGGGCGGGGCGCCCGTGGCGGTGAACATCCGGATCGTCACCGCGACCAACTCCGACCTCAACCGCCGCATGGAGGAAGGCCGCTTCCGCCGCGATCTCTACTTCCGCGTCGCCGGCTTCGCCCTCCACGTGCCCCCGCTCCGCGAGCGGCGCGAAGACGTCCCGGTGCTCGTCGAGAGCTTCCTGCGCGCCTTCACCGGCGAGACCGGCAAGGCGGTTCGCGGGATCACGGTGAAGGCCTTGCGCGCGCTCACCGAGTACCCCTGGCCGGGGAACGTCCGCGAGCTCGAGCACGAGGTGCGCCGGCTCGTGTACCTCTGCCCCGAGGGACAGGCGATCGACTCCACCATGATCTCGCTCCAGGTGCTCGCGGATCCGCACGAGGGCGGATTGAAGCCGGCCCTCGACACGCTGGAGCTGGCGAAGAACGTGCAGGCGCTGGAGCGGCGGCTCATCC
>QHVJ01000604.1 GCA_003222275.1 Acidobacteriota bacterium
CGAGGTCCTCGCCCATGATCCGGATGCGCCGCGGCACGTCTCCGAGGTCGCGCGCGAAGGCCACCGGCTGCCAGAACCGTCGCAGGTACTCGCCGCACGGCGTGCCGGGATCGGTGCGCGTCAGCAGCGGATCGGGCGGCGGCACCTCGCGCGCGTGCCAGGCGCCGTAGGGCACGTTCAGGAAGCGGGACGGTCGGCTCATTCGGCGGCGCCGGGGTCGCGCATGGCGGCATGGTACCCCACGCCAGCCACTCAGTAGCCGTGCGCGCGATCGACCAGGTTCAGCAGCGGCGCGCCGGCGAGGTAGCGCCGCAGGTTTTCCGCGAACAGGTCGGTGCAGCGGTCGTCGTAGGACGCCAGGAAGCCGGACACGTGGGGCGAGACGATGACGTCGTCGACGCCATATAAAGGATGACCCGCGGCGGGCGGCTCCTCGGCGAAGACGTCCACGGCGGCGCCGGCCAGGCGCCCGGCCTTCAGCGCCGCCGCCAGCGCGGCCTCGTCCACGGTGGCGCCGCGCCCGACGTTCACGAAAAACGCCGACGGCTTCATCGCCGCCAGCTCGGCGGCGCCGATCATCGCGCGCGTCTGGGACGTCAGCGGCGCGCACATCACCACCACGTCGGAGCGCGCGAGCAGGTCGTGCAGCCGCGCGGGGGCGAACCACGCCTCAGGCAGCGCGCCCTCCGGATCCCCGGTGCCGGGCAGCCGGTAGCCGTCGTCGGCGCGACGTGACGGGTCGCGCTTGCACGCGAGCACGCGCATGCCCAGCGCGGTCGTCGCCATGCGCGCCAGCTCCCGGCCGATGCTGCCGTAGCCGATCACCCCCAGCGCGGCGCCGCGCAATTCCGTCGGCACGAAGAGCGGCCAGCGCTGCTCGTCCGGCGGCCAGGCGCCTTTCGCGCGCCACTCGACCATGCGCGGCACGCGGTGCGCCAGGGCCAGGATCACCGTCAGCGCGTACTCGGCGATGGTCGCCGCGTGCACGCCGCTGGTCGTCGTGATCGGGATCTGGCTCTTCGCGTAGAGCGGGTGATCGTAGAGTGCGTTCACGCCGGCCATGTGCACCTGCACCCACTTGAGCCGGGGCGCCCGGGCGAGGTCGTGCGGGGGGCTGCCCGCGTAGAGCACGTCGGTCCGCGCGTAGTCGGCGCGCTCCGCGTCGCCGGCGGACACGCGCAGGTCGGGCGAGACGGCGCGCAGGCGATCCAGCCGCGCCTCCCCGAACGGCATCGTGACGAGGACATTCAGCACGACGGCGGATGGTATCATTCGCGCCACTTTCTTCCCACGGAGGATACCCGCGATGAAGAGCCTCGTCGCCCTCGTCACCGTCCTCGTTCTGTCGGTGTCCGTCGCCCACGCGCAGGAGACCCCGCGCATGGGCGGCGTGCTCAAGGTGGCCTCCATCGGCGAGCCGCCGACGCTCGACATCCAGGCCACGACCACCACGCTCACCTACGAGATCATGTGGCACGTCTACGAATCGCTGTTCACCCACGACCGCGCGTGGAACCCGATCCCGCTGCTGGCCGACACGCATGCCGTGACCGACCGCGGGCTGCGCCACACCATCACGCTCCGCAAGGGCGTGAAGTTCCACAACGGCAAGGAGCTGACCGCCGCCGACGTGGTGGCGTCGCTCAAGCGCTGGGGGCAGGTCGCCACCCTCGGCAAGGTGCTCTGGCCCGGCGTGGAGAGCATCGAGGCCAAGGACCCGTACACCGTCGTGATCTTCCTCAAGCAGCCCTCGGGCTCGCTGATCTACGGGCTGGCCGAGCCGTCGGCGATGATCTATCCGAAGGAGATCGTGGAGGCGGCCGACACCGGCCAGGTCAAGGAATACATCGGCACCGGCCCGTACCGCTTCGTCGAGCACAAGCCCGACCGCCACATCAAGCTCGTCCGCTTCAAGGACTACGCGGCACGTGCCGAGCCGACGAACGGCTTCGGCGGCAAGCGCACCGCGTGGCTCGACGAGATCCTGTTCATTCCGGTGCCCGAAACCGCCGTGCGGCTGGCCGGCGTGGAGACGGGCGAGTATCACCACGCGATGTTCATGAAGCAGGACGCCTGGGATCGGATCAAGTCGCTGCCCCAGCTCGAGTCGCGGATCGTGAAGCCGCGCGGCTGGACGCTGATCTCGCTGAACCACAAGGCCGGCCTCATGACCAGCAAGCCGCTGCGCCAGGCCGTCCAGGCGGCGCTCGACATGGAGCCGATCATGGCCGCTGGCTTCGGCCACAAGGACTTCTATCGGCTGGGCCCGGGGCTGTTCTTCCCCGAGCAGCCGTGGCACTCGACCGCGGGCGGGTCGCTCTACAACCAGCGGGACCGCGAGAAGGCCAAGCGCCTGATGAAGGAAGCGGGCTACGCCGGCCAGACGGTGCGCTGGGTCAGCACGCGGGAATACGAGTTCATGTACAAGCACTCGCTGGTGGCCAAGCAGCAGCTCGAGGCGCTCGGCTTCGTCATCGACCTCCAGGTGGTGGACTGGGCGACGCTCAACCAGCGCGTGCAGAAGCCCGAGCTGTGGGAGGCGTACGTCACCGGCTATCCCCTGAACCCCGACCCCGCGCTCCACGTCGCGTTCCGCTGCTCGTTCCAGGGCTGGTGGTGCAACGAGGAGAAGGAACGCCTGCTGGCCGAGCTGCGCCAGGAGAGCGACGTGAAGAAGCGCAAGGCCCTCGTCGAGCGCATCCAGGCGATCCACTACGAGGACGTGGGCCAGGTGAAGCTCGGCGACTACAACACGCTCGACGTCGCCCGGCGCGAGCTGCGCGGCGAGTTCCGCACGGCGCCGCGCCTGTACTTCTGGAACTCGTGGCTGGCGCGCTGAGCCGACCCGAGCCCGATGCGCATCCACGGCATCGACGCGATCGCGCTCGACATTCCGCTGAAGAAGGACTTCGGCGGCAGCACCTACCACGTGCTCAAGCGCAGCACGGTCATCACGCGGATGCGCACGGACGAGGGGTTGGTGAGCGAGGTCTACAACGGCGACAACCGCGCGCACGGGCCCGAGATCGTGCGGATCATCCAGGAGGACCTGGCGCCGCGCGTGCGGGGCAAGCGCATCCTCGAGAGCGAGCGGATCTGGGAGGAGATGTTCGCGCTCAGTCACGCTCAGCGAGACCGGAAGACCCTGCTCGAAGCCATCGCCTGCGTGGATTGCGCGATCTGGGATCTCGTCGGCAAGGCGGTCGGCAGGTGTGCGTGTGAGCTGCTCGGCGGCTACCGGAGCGAGCTGCCGATCATCTCCATCGGCGGCTATTACATGGAAGGCAAGACGCACGCGGACATCGGACGCGAGATGGAAGCCTACCGGCTCGCCGGCATGGCCGGGTGCAAGTTCAAGGTCGGTGGCCTGACGCCGGACGAGGACGCCCGGCGCGTCGAGGCGGCACGGCGGGCCGCCGGCCCGGATTTCGTTCTCGCCGTCGACGCCAACCGCGGCTGGACGGCCCCGGACGCGATTCGCTTCGCCCATCTCGTCGAGCCCCTCGACATCCGCTGGTTCGAGGAGCCGTGTCACTGGTACGACGACGCGGCGCTGATGGCGCGCGTGCGGCGGGCCACGCGGATTCCCGTGACCGCCGGTCAGAGCGAGATCACGAGCCACGCGATTCGCCGCTTGCTCGACGCGGGCGCCGTCGACCTCGTGAATTACGACGCCTCCGAGGGCGGCGGAGTCACGGACTGGCGGCGCGCGGCCGCGCTCTGCCACGCGGCCGGCGTGCAGATGGCGCACCACGAGGAGCCGCAGATCGCGCAGCATCTGCTCGGCGCCGTGCCGCACGGCACGTTCGTCGAGTGCTTCGCCGATCCGGAGCGCGACCCGATGTGGCAGGCGGTCTGGGCGAACCGACCGCCGATCAAGAACGGGATCATGACGGTGTCACGCGATCCCGGCTTCGGGATCGTGCTGGACGAGGCGCTGGTGCGACGCTACCGGATCAGCTAGCGAACCTACCGAGCCCAACGCGGAGACGCGCCGCACCCGGGTGCGGCGCGTCGTCCCGTCGTCGTTACGCTTACTGGAGCGGGGAGAATGCGGCGGGCAGGAGAATCTTGTTCTCCTGCGTCAGCAGGTGGTCGCCGCCGCCGGGGGGCGGCCAGATCCCGCGCTTGCTCGCTTCGCCACGAACCTGCGCGCGCTGATCGAGGCTCGAGTACGCCCAGATGTGCACGAACCCGTTGGCGCGGCCGAACTCGACGCCGCCGGCGAGCACCAGGGGCGAGAGCTTCGTGCGCTCGGGCAGAGCCTGCTCCCACCGCTTGGAGACCTCCGGGAGCGTGCGCGGCTTGAGCGTGTAGTAGCGCAGCTCGAAGATCGGCCCCACCTTGCCGCGGGCCTGGGGGACGAAGTTGAAGGGCACGATGATCTCCGAGCGCATCTCCCGGATGAATTCCTGGATACCGGGGTTCCACTTCGGATCCTTGGCCGCCTCGCCACGGATGCGCTCGCGCTCGGCGTGGTCCCGGTACGGCCACACGTGGACGATCTCGTTGAGCGATCCGATCTCCGTGTGCCAGAAGGCGAACAGCTCCGAGTACTTCTTGCGGTACTCGTAGGCCTCGCCGAAGCGCTTCTCGACCTCGGGCAGGCTGCGGGGGGCGATGCGATAGGTGCGGACCTCGTAGATCATGCGGGTCTCCTTTCGCGCCGGGGACGATCGATCGCGACACGTCTCACGAGGCGCCAGCCTACGGGCGCGCACGCCCCGCGTCAACCGATCGACGGGATCGGACTTTGGACGCGCG
>QHVJ01000115.1 GCA_003222275.1 Acidobacteriota bacterium
CTGGTTCGACCGCAAGAGCGCGGCCGACGCCGGCAAGAAGGCGTTCATCGTCAACCGCATCGGCGACGCGGGATTCGTGCTCGGGATGTTCCTCGTCTTCGTCAGCTTCGGCAGCGTCGACTTCCGCACCGTGATGGCACAGGCCGCCCACATGCCGATCGACTGGAGCTGGGGGGGAACGCTGACGCTCATCGCGCTCTTCCTCTTCATCGGCGCCTGCGGCAAGAGCGCCCAGATCCCGCTCTTCACCTGGCTTCCCGACGCCATGGAAGGCCCGACCCCCGTGTCCGCCCTCATCCACGCCGCCACCATGGTGACGGCGGGCGTCTACATGGTGGCGCGCTCCTCGGCCATCTACGTCCACGCCCCGAAGGCGATGTTCGTGGTCGCCGTCATCGGCGCCGGCACCGCGGTCCTCGCCGCCACCATCGGGCTCGTCCAGTACGACATCAAGCGCGTGCTCGCGTACTCCACGGTGAGCCAGCTCGGGTACATGTTCCTGGCCTGCGGCGTGGGGGCCTTCACCGCCGGCATCTTCCACCTGATGACCCACGCGTTCTTCAAGGCGCTCCTGTTCCTCGGCTCGGGGTCGGTGATCCACGGGATGTCGGGGGAGCAGGACATGCGGCAGATGGGCGGGCTCCAGAAGAGGATGCCGTGGACGCACCTGACCATGCTCGTGGGCTGCCTGGCCATCGCAGGAGTGCCCCTGCTCTCCGGCTTCTTCTCGAAGGACGAGATCCTGTGGTCGGCCTACAAGGTGGGCGGGTACGGCCAGATCGTCTGGGGGATGGGCTTCGTGGTCGCGGGCCTGACCGCGTTCTACATGTTCCGGCTCTACCACATGACCTTCAGCGGGACGTTCCGGGGCACCGAGGACCAGGCGCACCACCTGCACGAGTCGCCGCGCACCATGCTCATCCCGCTGGAGGTGCTGGCGGTGGGCTCCATCCTGGCCGGCTACCTGGGATTCCCCGCCGTTCTCGGGGAGCGCGTGGGCTTCCCGAACGTCTTCGAGCGCTTCCTCGAGCCCGTGTTTGCGAGCGCGCACGAGACGCTCCCCGAAGTGTTCCGTGCCGGCGCCCCCGCCCACGGCATGGAGCTGACGCTGATGGCGGCGAGCGTGACGGTGGCCCTCCTCGGGATCTTCCTGGCTACGCTCTTCTTCCAGCGCCACCCCGAGTACCCGGCGCGGCTCGCCTCGTCGCTGCGCCCCCTCCACCAGCTGCTGCTGCGGAAGTACTACGTGGACGAGATCTACGACGCGGTGTTCGTCCGCGGCCTCGCCCTCGGCGGAGGTGACGCGCTCTACACGATGGACCGCTACGTGGTCGACGGCGGCGACGGGGAGGTGCGCCCCGGCCTCGGCGTCAACGGCGTGGCCTGGCTGACCCGCGACGTGATCGCGAAGTTCTCCGACGCCTGGGACCGGTACGTCGTGGACGGGGCGGTGAACTTGACGGCCGCGATTCTCGACAACGCCAGCTATGTGCTGCGCGCCCTGCAGAACGGCCTCGTGCAGCACTACGCTCTCTCCGCCCTCATCGGCGTCTTCCTGCTGATCGGGGCGATGGGCTTCGTGCTGCGCCTGTACTAGGAGCCCGCGATGGACTTCTTCCGGGACCATCTCCTCTCGATCGTCACCTACACCCCGCTCGTGGGCGCGGCGCTGCTGATGCTCCCGCCCTTCAAGCGCAGCGACGACGCGGTGCGGTGGATCGCGAACCTCTTCGGCTTCGCCGGGTTCCTGGTCAGCCTTCCCCTCTGGTTCTGGTTCCAGCGGGGGGGCGAAGGCTTCCAGTTCGTGGAGAGGCATCCCTGGATCCCCAGCATCGGGGTGCAGTACCTCTTCGGGGTGGACGGCATCAGCACGCTGCTGATCCTGCTCACCACCCTCCTCGGCTTCATCGCGATCCTCTCGTCCTGGACCGCGATCACGGTGCGGGTGAGGCAGTACTACATCTTCCTGCTCCTCCTCCAGGTCGGGATGCTCGGGGTGTTCTGCGCCCTCGACATGTTCCTCTTCTACGTCTTCTGGGAAGTCATGCTCGTCCCGATGTACTTCCTCATCGGGATCTGGGGGAGCGCGCGCCGCCTCTACGCCGCCATCAAGTTCTTCCTCTACACGCTCGTGGGGTCGGTGGTGATGCTGCTGGGGATCCTCGCCCTCTACTTCCAGTCGCGGAGGATCCCGGGGCTGGAGACGACGGGCACGTTCGACGTGACGCGCTGGTTCGCGATGTCGGTGCCGGCCGACCTGCAGTTCTGGGTGTTCCTGGCCTTCTTCCTCGGCTTCGCGATCAAGGTGCCGATGTTCCCCTTCCACACGTGGCTCCCGGACGCCCATGTGGAGGCGCCCACCGCCGGATCGGTGATCCTGGCCGGCGTGCTCCTGAAGATGGGGACCTACGGCTTCGTCCGCTTCTCCCTGCCCCTGCTGCCGGACGCCACGCTGCACGCGGTGCCGTGGGTGGCGACCCTCTCGATCATCGGCATCGTCTACGCCGGCCTCGTCACCCTCGTGCAGAAAGACATGAAGAAGCTGATCGCCTACTCCTCGGTCAGCCACCTCGGCTTCGTGATGCTGGGGATGTTCGCCCTGAACCCGCTGGGGCTGGAGGGGAGCGTCCTCCAGATGATCAACCACGGGCTCTCCACGGGCGGCTTGTTCCTGATCGTGGGCATCGTCTACGAGCGCCGGCACACCAAGGCGATCGCGGATTTCGGCGGCCTGGCCCACGTGATGCCGACGTATGCCACCGTGACCCTGATCCTCTTCCTCGCCTCCATGGGGCTGCCCCTGCTCAACGGCTTCATCGGGGAGTTCATGATCCTGCAGGGAGCGTACTCGGCGAACCGCGTGTGGGCGTACTGGGCGGTGTCCGGCGTGGTGCTGGGCGCGGCCTACCTGCTCTGGCTGTACCAGCGCGTCTTCTGGGGAAAGGTGACCCACGAGGAGAACCGCCACCTGAAGGACCTCTCCCCCCGCGAGCTGGCGACGCTCGTTCCCCTCGTCCTGTTCTGCTTCTGGATCGGCCTCTACCCCAAGCCGTTCCTCGACTTCATCCACGTGCCGCTGGCGCGGCTGGCGGAGACGATCCAGCCCGGCAAGTTCCCGGCCATGGGCGCGGTGCAGGCCGCGGCGCCGGGGACTCCGTCCGCCCCTCCCGCGGCCGCTCCCGCCGAGTCGTCGTCCCCGATCCCGCCGTCCGCGGCGCCGCTGGCGCCCGTCTCCACGCCGACGGCCGCCCCGGCGCCCGCGCGCGCCGCCACGCCGCGGCCCTGACCGCCCCCTTCGTTCCGGCCGCCTCCGCGCGGGCATAGAATGAAGCCAGGACCGCGCCGAGATGAAGCCGCTCGAGGGAATCAGCATCGTGCTCGCCGAAGACGACGACGACGCCCGCGAGGCGCTGCGACTCGCCCTCGAGGCACGGGGGGCGTCCCTGCGCTGCGTGAACGACGGGGCGGCCGCGCTGGCCGCCATCCGTGAGCGCCCCCCCGACGTCGTCATCTCCGACATCTCGATGCCGGGGGAGGACGGCCACGCGTTCTTGAAGAAGCTGCGGGCCCTTCCTCCCCAGCGCGGCGGCCGGACGCCGGCGGTGGCCCTCACCGCCTTCCACGGTCGGGACGCGCGGCTGGCGTCGGTCCATGCGGGCTACCACTACCACCTCACCAAGCCCTTCGATCCCGACAAGCTCGTCGAGATACTGGTGGGCCTCGTCCGGCTCACTTCCCGGCCCCGATCGTGAGGGAGGGCCTCGCGAACTGGCGGGTCCAGGTTCCCCTCGCCGCGTGCCTCCTGCTCGTCGGCCTGCTCGCGTTCCTGGTGTTCCGCTATTTCCTCCTCACATTCACCGTCGCGGGCTCGGTGGCGCTGATCCTCGCTCCCGTCCAGCGCCGCCTCACCCGGAAGCTGGGCGGCTACAGCTCGGCCGCCGCGGGGCTGCTCGTGCTGGGCTGCACGGTGGTGCTGCTTCTCCCCCTCATCTTCTTCGGCGTCATCCTGACGCAGCAGGCGATGGCCGCGTTCGAGTGGATGCGGCCTCACCTCGAGCCGGCCGCGCTCGAGAAGCTCTGGCGGGAGACGCTGCCCGCGCGCTATCCGTTCCTGATGGCCTGGGTGCGGGAGAGCTCGGGCGGCACCGCCGTGCCGGCGGCCTCGGAGGCCCTGGGCCGCCTGACCACCGCCGTGAACGGCTTCCTCCAGCTCGCGGTCGTCCACTTCGTCACCGGGCTCATGGACATGATCGTCTTCATGATGATGCTGTTCTTCCTGCTGCGGGACGGCGCCCAGATGCGGGACGTGCTGCGGGGCGTCTCGCCCCTCACGCGCGGCCAGGAGACCGAGATCATCGACCACCTGTCCAAGACCGTGAAGGGAGTGCTGCTGTCGATGGTGATCGTGCCCGTCGCGCAGGGCATCGTCGCCCTCGTCGGGTTCTGGGTGTTCGGCGTGCCCTCGCCGGTCCTGCTCAGCGTCTTCGTGTTCTTCGCGGCGATGATCCACCTCATCGGCACGCCGCTCGTGTGGGTCCCCACCGGCCTCTACCTCTTCTTCTGGGCCTCGCCCACCAAGGGGATCGGCATGCTCCTCTACGGCGCGCTCGTCATCAGCACCATGGACAACATCATCAAGCCCATCATCCTGAAGGGAGCCGCGCAGATCCACGCGCTCCTCGCGTTCCTCTCCGTGCTCGGGGGGCTCTACGCCTTCGGAGCCAAGGGCCTCATCGCGGGGCCCGTGATCCTGTCCCTCGTGCTCTCCGCCTACCGCATCTACCGGTACGACATCCTGCGCTGGCGGCACGAGGAAGAGGATGCCAGCTCTCCGGCGCTGTCCGACGCCACGTTGCGGGAGCCCGCCCCCGCCCTGCGCAGCCGCTGATTTTGTGGTAGCCTTCCGCGATTTTCGTTTCGAGTCCGCCGAAACCCTGATGTGAGCCCCGAGAACAAGGACGGGGATAGCCGTGCCTGGGAGCGCGCCCTCCGTGAGATGGCGCCCTACCTCGGTCTCGGCGGCACCCTCGCGGTGACGGTGCTCGGCGGGGTCGGGATCGGTCACTGGCTCGACGGAAGGCTCGGGACGACGCCGGCCTTCGTGCTGGCGGGGGCGTTGGTCGGCATCCTGGCGGCCGGCTACCATTTCTACCGGCTGGTGAGGGTGAAGCGGTGAGCTTCGCGAGGTACGCGCAGGTGGTGGGGGCGGTGGCGGGGGTCTCCCTCGTCCTGCTGTGGGCGCTCGCCGGCCGGCTGGGCGCGGGCGGATGGGCCGCCGCCGCGTGGGGAGCGGCCCTGGCCGTCCTCAACGCGCTCGCCGCCTACGGTCTGGTGCTCTGGTCGCAGGGCCGGCCCACGGTCTCGTTCTTCCGGGCCATCCTCGGCGGCATGCTCGTCCGCATGGCGCTGCTGCTCGTCGCGGTCGCGGTGGGGCTGCGGGCCGGCGCCCTGCCCGCCGCGCCGTTCATCGTCTCCCTCCTGGGCCACTTCGTCGTCTTCCTGGTCCTCGAGACGGCTGTGGTCTCGCGGTCGGTCATGCCGACGGAGGCCGGGTGAGCCTGTGGTGGCTGCTCGCCGCCGTCGAGCCGGCCGCCGAGCCTCCGGCCGAGGAGGGCCACAGTCCGGCCGAGGTGCTGATGCACCACGTGACGGACAGCGTGCTCTTCCGCCACGTCGACCTGGGACCCTTCCACCTCGAGCCGACCAAGCACTTGGTGTTCTTCGTGGCGGCGGCGGGGCTGGTGCTGCTCATGTGCCGGCTCGCGCTGCGTAGTTACCAGAAGGGCGGGGTGCCGAAGGGGCTGGCCGCGGCGGTGGAGACGATCGTGATCTTCATCCGCGACGAGATCGCCGAGAAGAACATCGGCCACGACGGGCGTATCTACACGCCGCTGCTGTGCAGCTTCTTCTTCTTCATCCTGATCGCGGCCCTCCTGGGGCTGCTGCCGTTCCCGGTCTACAGTCCGTCGACCGGCCGCTTCGCCATCGTGTCCGCGACCCCGACGGGCAACATCGCGGTGACGCTGGGGCTGGCCATCGTCGCGTTCCTGGCGATGCAGTACGCGGGCATCCGGAAGTACGGGGTCTGGGGCCACCTCAAGAACCTCGTGCCGCCCGGGATACCGAAGCCGCTGCTGCTGATCATGATCCCGGTCGAGATCCTCGGGATGTTCACCAAGCCCTTCGCGCTGATGGTCCGGCTGTTCGCCAACATGCTGGCCGGCCACATGGTCATCACCGTGCTGCTCATGCTCATCCCGCTGATGGCCGCCATCCGCGGGGTGTTCGGCATCGCCGTGATCCCGGTCTCGCTCGCCCTCGCCCTGTTCATCATGCTTCTGGAGCTGCTGGTGGCCCTGATCCAGGCCTACATCTTCACGCTGCTGAGCGCGATCTTCATCGGGATGTTTGCGCATCCCGCCCATTGATGACGACCCCGACCAGAAACCGCGACACTTTCAGGAGGAGAGCGTAATGGACGCCAAGGCCCTCGCGTACTTCGCCGCCGGCATCGGCGCCGGCCTCACCATCATGGGCGGCGCCGCCGGCATCGGCCGCCTCGCCGCCGCCGCCATGGAGGGGATCGCCCGCCAGCCCGCCGCCGCCGGCGACATCCGGGGAGCCATGATCGTGGCCGCCGGCCTCATCGAGGGCGTGACGTTCTTCGCCCTCATCGTGGCCATGCTCCTCGTCCTCCTCAAGTAGGCTCCATGGGCGCCGCGCTTCCGGCCCTGCTCGCCGCCGCCTCCGCCGAGGGCGGCGGCGGAGGCCTGGCCGACGTCAACCTCGGCCTCACGATCTGGACGGTCGTCCTCTTCGCCCTGTTCGCGGCGGTGCTCGCGAGGTTCGGCTGGGGCCCCCTGCTGCGGGCGGTCGAGGAGCGGGAGAAGACGATTCGCGACGCCGTGGAAGGCGCCCAGCTCGCCAACACCGAGGCCCAGGCCCTGCTCGTGCAGCACAAGGAAGCGCTCGCCCAGGCCCGTCGCGAGCGCGAGGAGCTGATCAAGCAAGCGATCGCCGAAGCGCAGCAGATGCGCACCGAGCTGATGGCCCAGGCCCGCGCCGACTCCGAGCAGCTCCTCCAGAAGGCCAGGGAGCAGATCGAGCGGGAGAAGCGGACCGCCCTTCAGGAGATCCGGGCGCAGGTCGCGGACCTGGCCATCGACGCGGCGAGCAGGATCGTGGCCTCTTCCCTGACGCCCGAGGCCCAACGCAAGCTGGTCGAGGACTTCATCGCCAAGCTGCCGACGACGACGGCGTCTTAATCGCCGCCGAGGATGTTCCCGATGTCGCGGAGCGTGCCGCCGACTCCGGACACGCCGCCCGTCCCCTCCTTGGTGAGCCCCAGGATGCGGCCCACCAGGCGGGAGAACGGGAGCGTCTGCAGGATGGCCCTGCCGGGGCCGGTGAGGGTGGCGAGGAACAGCCCCTCTCCCCCGAAGAGGGCGTTCTTGAACCCGCCCACGAACTGGATGTCGTAGGCCACGGTCTCCTCGAAGGCCACGATGCAGCCGGTGTCCACGCGCATCGACTGGCCCGGCAAGAGGTCGAACTCGATCAGGTTGCCGCCCGCGTGGATGAAGACGGTGCCGGCGCCGGTGAGCTTCTCGAGGATGAAGCCCTCGCCGCCGAACAGCCCGGCGCCGAAACGCTTGGTGAAGGCGATGCCGACGTCGATCCCGTCGGTGGCGCAGAGGAACGAGTCGCGCTGGCACAGCCAGTTGGGCGCGCCCGTGAGGTCGAGCTGCTTGAGCTTGCCCGGGTAGGGGGCGGCGAAGGCGACCTGCCCCTCTCCCCGCCCGCGGAAGCGGGTCATGAACAGGCTCTCGCCCGCCATCAGGCGCCGGAGCCCGCCGAGCAGCCCGCCGCTCATGCGGCTCTCCATGTCGACGCCCCCCGCCATGTAGAGGAGGGCGCCCGGCTCGGCCTGCACCTCCTGGCCGTCGCCGAGCGGGACCACGACCGCCTGCATGACGTCGCCGACGACGTGGAATTCCCGCGGCCGGCCGCCCGCGGGCGCCGCCGAGGGCGCGCCGCACGACGGACAGAACCGCGCGCCGGGGGCGAGGGCCTGGCCGCACTTCGCACACGTCATGAGGTGCCTCCTTCTGCTGGCCGCGGATTGTAGCCTCGGCCGGCCCCTGCTAGCATGACGGCCCATGTCCGAGATCGGCGACATCTTCCAGGGCCTGCCCAAGAAGTTCCAGAAGGGCGCGGTCAAGGAGCCGCGGACGTTCTACTTCTCGCTCGACGAGGACGAGAAGTGGACGGTGGCGCTCGACAAGGACAAGTGCGTGGTGAAGGCGGGCAAGCCCGCTCAAGACGCCGATTGCTTCTTCAAGTCCTCGAAGCAGGTGTTCCTCGACGTGTGGAGCGGAAAGCACACGCCGGGCATGACGGACTTCATGACCGGAAAGATCAAGAGCAACAACCCGCTCATGCTCAAGGAATTCGTCAGCGCGTTTCGTAAATGAGCTGGGGGGCGCTAGCGGCGCGCCCCCCAGGATCCGAGGTGCGACGCTGACGCGTCGCGTCGTATACGCGGGGTTGGCGCTCGTCTCGCTTCGCTCGACTTCGCGCCCCCCGCGCCCACCCGCTCGCTACGCGCGAGTGAATCGCGCTCCGCTCGCAGCTGTTGCTCGTTGCCTCTCGTTCTTCTCTGCGGCCTCTGCGCGTCCTCTGCGGCCTCTGCGTTGAAAGGGCAGCGCTACGGCATCTTCATCGTCAGCGGGTCGCGCAGCGGCAGCACCTTGACCTGGTGCTGCGGGGCGAGGTCCTCGAGCTTCACCGCGTGCTTGCCGTCCCCGAGGTCGATCTCCTTCTGGTTCCCCACGACGAGGACGGCGAGCTTCGAGGGATCGAGGTATTTCTGCGCCACCCGCTGCACGTCGGCGGCGGTGACGGCGGCGATCCGCTCGCGATAGCGCGGCCAGTACGACGGGTCGCGCCCGGTGAACTCGTCGGAGGCGAAGATCGCCACCGTCTGCGCCTTCGAAGCGAACGTGCTGGGCAGCGTCTCGATCAGGTTCTTCTTGATCGTGTCCAGCTCTTCCTCGCTCACCTGGCCCTCCCGCATCTTCCCGATCTCGTCGAGCACCAGCTGGAGAGCGTACGTCACCGTGCGGCTCTTCGACTGGAAGGCGGCGCGGAAGGCGCCCGGGTAGTAGATCCCGAAGCGGATGCCCGACCCCGCCGAGTAGGCGAGCCCCTCGTTGGAGCGGACGGTCCGCGTGATGCGCGAGGTGAACCCGCTGCCGCCGAGGATCTCGTTCATCACCTCCAGCGCGTAGATGTCGGGGTTGTCGCGCTTCACGGCGGGGAGCCCGAGAGAGACGCGGCCCTGGTTGACGTCCTTCTCGATCCGGTAGACGCCGGGGGCGGCGGGGGCGATCTCGGCCGGCACGGGGGGCACGGCCGGCTTCGGACCCGGCCAACCCGCAAGCGCCGCTTCCAGCTTGCGGACCATCTCCGGCCGGTCGAACGCGCCCGCCACCGCCGCGATCATGCTGCCCGGGTGGAACCACTTCCGGTGGAAGGCGACGAGGTCGTCGCGGGTGATCGAGGAGATGGACGCGGCGGTGGGGAAGCGGTTCGTGAAGTGCTTCTCGCCGTAGAGGAGCACGTTCCACTCCCGGTGCTCGATGTCCCCCGAGTCGTCGTTGCGCTTCTTCATCTCCTGGAGCGTCTGCTCCTTCGCGAGCGCGAGCCGGTCCTCCTGGAAGCGCGGCTCCCGGAGCATCTCCACGAAGATCCGCAGCGACTCGTCGAGGTTGTCGGCCAGGCAGTTGAGGCCGGCCGATCCCTGGGTGTCGCCGACGCCGGTCGATGCCTGGGCGGCCAGGAAGTCGAGCTTCTCGTCGAGCTGCTCGGCGGTGAGGATCCGGGTGCCCCCCCGGCGGATCATGCTCCCGGTGAGCGCGGCGAGGCCCTCCTTGCCCGGCGGCTCGAGATAGCTCCCGGTCCGGATGAGGATCGAGAGGTTGACGAGGGGCAGGGTCCGGTCTTCGGCGATGTACACGACCATGCCGTTCTTGAGCGGCACCCGAGAGTCACCGGCGCGGGGCACCGTGAAATCGATCGGCTTGAAGGAGAGCTTCTCGGGGTGGTCGGGGATGGGCTGCGCGGCTGCGGGGAGAGCGAGCCCGGCGGCCACGGCGGCGGCCAGAGCGAGCCTCTTGGCGTTCATGGCGGTCACTTCTTTCCGCTCTCGAGGGCGGCCAGGCGCTCCTGGGCCCGCTTCACGATCAGCTCCACGGCGGCCTTCATCTCCGGCGGGGCCTGTCCGGCCGCAGCCTGCATGCGGGCGATGCCCTCGCGTAGCTTGGCGGGGTCGGTCTCGGCGAGGATCCGCTGCAGGTTCTGCTTCACCATCACCTGCGCCTCGGGGGTCAATGAGGCCAGCTCCGGGTCCTCGGGCGGCGCGCCCTCCTTGCGCAGGAAGACGCCCACGGTGCGGTTCTCCCTGGTGAAGTACTGGCCGGCCGCGCGCTGGAGGTCCGCCGCGGTGACGGCCTCGACCTGGTCCGCGTACGTGTTGATGTACCTCCAGTCGCCGAGACCATCGTAGAAAAGGAGCTGGACCGCGATGGAGAAAGGCGCCGACAGGCGGCGGTACGCGTTGGCTTTGGCCTGGTTCTTGACCTTCTGCAGCTCCTCGGCGGGGACCGGCTCGTTCTTGAGCTTGTCGATCTCGTCGTAGAGGGCCTGCTCGACCGTCGAGGGTTCCTTGCCGTCCTTCGCGACCGCCTCCACCTGGATCACGCCGGCATACTTCTTGGAGTCGACCGAGGCCGAGACCTCGTTGGCGAGCTGCTTGCCGATCACCAGGCCCTTGTAGAGCCGTCCCGTGCGGCCGGACAGCACGTCGGTGAGCACGTCGAGCACGCTGAAGTCCCGGTGGACGAAAGGCACCCCGTGCCAGGAGATGCGCACCGTGGGAGAGGTCTCGGCTTCCGCGTTGTAGCGTTTCTCGCCGAGCTGCTTCGGCTCGAGCGTCACGACCGGCGGCGGGTCCTTCGGCCCGCGGGGGATGCGGCCGAAGTAGCGCTCGAGCAGCGGCCGCACCTCGGCGACCTTCACGTCCCCCACGATCACGCCGGTGAGGTTGTTGGGCGCGTAGTACGTGGCGAAGTACGCGTCGGCCTCCGCCTTGCTGATGGAGGGGATGTCCGACGGCCAGCCCACCACCGGCCACTTGTAGGGATGCGCCTCCCAGATGAGGGCGTTGAAGGCCTCGTCGTACTTGCCGAGAGGGGTCGACTCCGTGCGCATCCGGCGCTCCTCGAACACCACGTCGCGCTCGGAGTAGAACTCGCGGAAGACCGGGTTCAGGAGCCGATCCGACTCCAGCCACGCCCACAGCTCCAGGCGGTTGCTCGGCAGGCGGATGAAGTAGACGGTCATGTCCTCGTTGGTGAAGGCGTTGAGGTTCTCGCCTCCATTCTTGGTGTAGATCTGGTCCAGCTGGTCCTTGATGACGATCTGCCGTTGCTGCGCCACCAGCTCGTCGAAGCGCTTCTGCAGCTCGCGATAGCGCGGCGTCCAGCTCTCGGGCTTCTGCAGGTCGTCGATCTCACCCCGCCGCAGCTTCGCGCGCATCACGTCCATCTCCCGGCGCACGTCTTCCTGGACCTTCTCCTGCTCGTCGATGATGCGCAGGTCGGCCTGGATGTCCTTGGTCCCGATCGTCTTGGTCCCCTTGAACATCATGTGCTCGAAGAGATGGCTGATGCCGGTGATCCCCTCCCGCTCGTTGACCGATCCGACGTGCGCCAGCCAGCCCGCGGCCAGCGTGGGCGACTCGTGGCGCTCGAAGAGCAGGAACCGCATCCCGTTGGAGAGCGCCAGCTCCTGGACGTCGATGCGCGGCTTCTCGGCGGCGGTGAGAAGGACCGGAAACAGAAGGAGGAGGGCGGCGCCGAAGCGCCGGAAGGTGTTCATGGCGTTGAACCTCTTTCGGGATGAGGAG
Source organism: Acidobacteriota bacterium (assembly GCA_003222275.1). Lineage (GTDB taxonomy): Bacteria > Acidobacteriota > Vicinamibacteria > Fen-336 > Fen-336 > AA32. The sequence goes on from QHVJ01000115.1 coordinate 11,969, forward strand.
GATCCGAGATTACCACGCTCCCGCCGCGATTTGACGGGGCCCCTCGGCGGGCCTAATCTGTGGCTCCCGTGGGGATCTGGCGGGTCGCCGTGTCGGCGGGCGCGCTGAGTCTCCTCCTGACGAGTGCCGGGGCGCAGGAGCCTCCTCCCTCCGAGGACGAGCCCGCGGCGGCGGCGGAGGAGGTGGTGGGTGCTGCCCCGGGAGTGCCCACGGTGAGCCTGGCCCAGGCGGTGGGCGTCGCCCTCGAGAAGAACTACGGGCTCCTCTCCTCGGCCGACAGCCTCCAGTCCGCGCGCATCAACTACTCGGCGGCCCGCGCCCAGTTCTATCCGCAGCTGGTCCCGAGCTACTCGCGGGCCTCGGGAGAGTCGAGCTTCGCGCTGGAGGCTTCCCAGCGCCTGCCGTGGACGGGCGGCTCGCTGAGCGCGTCGGCCCTCATGCGCTCGCTGCCGGGCACGGACCTGGCCGTCACCCGCTCCACCGGCATGCAGTTCGTGCTGCGCCAGCCTCTCCTGCGCGGGTTCGGTCCCAACGCCGCGCACTACGGGCTCCGCAACAGCCGGCGGGCCCAGCAGGCGCAAGAGAGATCGTACGAGCTGGGCCGCCAGCGGCTGGCGGTGGACGTGGCCCGCAGCTTCTACCAGATCGTGCAGCAGCGTCAGCTCCTCGCGGTGTCGCGCCAGAGCCTCAAGCGCAGCGAGAGCCTGCTCAAGGCCTCCGAGGCGCGGCTGGCGGTGGGGCTGGTGAGCAAGCTCGACGTCTTCCGCGCCGAGCTGCAGAGCTCGCAGGCCCAGGACGCCATGGTCCGCTCGCAGGCCGCGCTCGAGACCGCCCTCGAGCAGTTCCGCGTCTTCCTGGGCCTCTCGCCCACGGAGCCCCTCGAGCCGGAGGCGGTGGACCTGCGCGAAGAGCTCGCGGGAGAAGCGGAGTCTCTGGACGCCCTTCTCGACCGGGCGCGGTCCCGCCGGCTCGAGCTCCAGGAGGGCCGCGATCAGATCGACGACGCGCAACGGTCGGCGTCCCTCGCCCGGCAGAACCTCCTCCCCCAGCTCGACCTGAACCTCGGCTTCACCCAGGGCGGGCTCGGCACCACCTTCAGCAACGCCTTCACCTCCGACCGGCGGGTCGACGTGTTCCTCAGCGCGTCCTATCCGGTCGAGCGCTCCAGCGAGCGGGCGAGCAAGGCGGTGGCGGAGATCGAGGTCGCGGCGCGCTCGCGGAGCGTGCGCCAGCAGGAGCTGCAGGTGGAGGGGGAGGTGCGGGCGGCGCTGCGCGAGCTGGAGCGCATCCGCAAGAGCGTCGACCTGCAGAAGAAGGGGGTACAGGTGGCCGAGCAGCAGCGGCGCCTGGCCACCCTGCGCTACCAGCGCGGCCTCGCCTCCAACTTCGACGTGGTCGACGCCGAGGGCAGCCTGGTGCTCGCCCGCAGCGCGCTCGTGAACCTCCTCACGAGCTATCAGGTTGCCCGCATCGAGCTGATGCGCGTCACCGGCGGCCTCGACGTCGACACGGAGTTCAAGTGAGCACCTTCCCCGGCGTCCTCGGCGGGGAGCGCTTCGCGCGCGTGCTCCTCCGGGCGCGGTTGCGCGCGGTGGGCGCGGCGCGCTCGATGGCGGCGGAGGCCCGAAGCTGGCGGCGCCGGGACGCGTGGACGCGGGAAAGCCTGCGCTCGGCGGTCGCCGCGGCCCGCCGCCGGCCCGGGCGGGTGGCCGTGGCCGTGACCGCGCTCGCGGCCGTCGCCGTCCTCCCCGCGCTCCTCCTGACGGGCGGCGACCCGCCGGGCGTGTCGGCGGCCGAGGTCCAGGGCGGCGTGTTCCGCGTGTCGATCGTCGAGGCGGGGACCCTGCAGGCACTGCGCTCGGTGACCTACGCCTCGGCCATCCAGAGCAACCAGGCGAAGATCGTGGCCCTGGCCCCCGAGGGAAAGCTCGTGCAAAAGGGCGATCTCCTCATCCTCTTCGATGGCGCGCCCTTCGAGGAGGAGATCCGCCGGAGCCAGGCCCAGCTCGCCCAGGCCCAGGCCGACCTCGCCAAGGCCCGCGAAGACCTGAAGCTCCAGGTGATCCAGAACCAGGAGGACCTGGCCACGGCCCGCCAGAAGGTGGAGCGGAGCGGCCTCGAGCTGAAGGACGTGCAGGAAGGCAAGGGGAAGCTCCGCGAAGAAGAGGCCGCGGCGGCGGTGGCCAACGCGGAGCGCGAGCTGCAGAAGGCCATCGGAGCGCTCGAGGACCTGAGGCCCCTGCTTTCGGAGGGATTCATCACGAAGCAGGAGCTTGAGCGCGCCGAGCAGGCGGTGGCCCGCGCCCGCGACGACCTGACCCTCGCCCAGCGCCGGCGCGATTCCCTCGTCCAGTTCGGCCGCCCGCTCGAGCTGTCGCAGGCCCGCTCGGACGCCACGCTCACCAAGGAGAGCCTGCGCCAGCTGGAGTCGGCGGCCGCCTACCGGCTGCAGCAGAAGCAGGCCGCCATCGCCGCCGCCGACAGCCGCATCCAGGAGTCGGCGAGCAAGCTGGCCCAGGCGCAGCAGCAGCTCGCCCGCACCGAGGTGCGCGCCGACGTGTCGGGCATCGTGGTCTACCGCGAGGTCTTCTTCGGCTCCGAGCAGCGCAAGCCGCAGGTGGGCGACCAGGTGTGGGCGAACCAGCCGTTGCTCATCCTCCCCGACATCTCGAAGATGGTCGTGGAGACGCGCGTGCGGGAGACCGACATCCACAAGGTCGAGCGCAACCAGGGCGTGAAGGTGCGCGTGCAGGCGTACCCGGACCTGAAGCTCACCGGCGTCGTGACGCTGGTGGGGACGCTCGCCCAGGAAGAAAAGGATCGCCGGGGCGCGAAGTTCTTCGGGGTGACGATCCAGATCGACGGGGCGGACCCGCGGCTGCGTCCCGGGATGACGGCGCAGGTGGAGATCGAGGTCGAAGAGCGGCCGCGCGCGCTCTTCGTGCCGCTGCAGGCGGTGTTCGAGAAGGAGGGCCGCAGCGTCTGCTACGTCGTCCACCGCGGCCGGCTGCAGGCCCAGGACGTGGTCACCGGCCCGTCCAATCAGGACTTCGTCGTGATCGACAAGGGTCTCCGCGAAGGGGACCGAGTCGCGCTACGGGACCCCGGGGCCCCTCCCACGGACTTCGGATCACTGACCTCACCATAGGCGCGGGGTCCCCTTGTCCAACCTCGCCCTCACGTGTCCCTCCTGTGGGCAGCAGATCCCTGCATCGGTGGGCGAGTGCCTGTTCTGCCCGCCGTCGCCGTCGAGCCGGTCGTCCGTGAGCCCCAACCCGTTCTCGCCGTCGCCCGTCGCCAGCGATCAGCCCACTCCGGCGCAGCTGCTTCTCGTCGCGGAGGAGTGCCTCGCCCGCGCCCAGCCCGGCAAGGCCGCGGAGCTGGCCGCGCGGGCGCTCGCGGTGCGGCCCGACAGCCTGGAGGCGAAGGCGGTCGCGGATCGCGCCCGCCGTCTCCTCGCCCGGCAGCGGCGGCGCGGGCGGCAGGAGGAACGGCTCAAGGAGGCGCAGGCCCTCCTCGAAGCCGGCGATTCCGGGGGCGCGGAAAAGCTCGTAGCCTCGGTCTTGAAGCGGATGCCGGGCCACCCGGAGGCCCTCGCCCTTTTCGCGCGGCTGAAAGGGCAGCGGCTCGCGCGTGGCGACGCCGAGGCGGAAGCGGAGCAGGAGCTGGCGCGCATGGCGCACGGCCAGGCGCAGCGCGCGGCCGAGGCGGCGCGATCGGCGCGCCGCGCCGGCTGGGACCGCAAGGCAATGCTCGCCCTCCGGCGGGGATTGCGGCTCGCCCCCGACGACCCCGACCTCCTCGGGCTGCTCCGGGAGACCGAGCATGCGCTCGGCGAGCAGGATCGAGCCGGGGCAAGACGGCGAGCGGGCAACGCCCAAGTCCGCGCGGCCCTCGACAAGCTGAAGGAGGGCCGGCTCGAAGAAAGCCTCGCCTCGCTGCGCTCGCTCCTGCGCCAGGATCCCGACCACGCCCGCGCCCAGGCCGCGGTCGAGGAGGTGAGGCGCGCCTGGCTGGCGCGCATACCGGTCCCGCCGCCGCCCGCGGTGACGGCCCGCCCTCCAGCGGCGGCCGTGACTCCCCGTACGCCGCCGGCATCTCCCGCTCCGCCGCCGCCCGCCGCGGCCCCGTTGCCGGCCGTTGCGCGCGCGGCCCCCGTCGTCCGCGCGCCGGCGCCGCGCCCCCATGCGATCGCCATGCCCTCGCCGGCCGTCCCCACCACGCCGCGCTCCCACGATTACGACGCGCCGCGGCGGCCGCTCACCAGCGCCGCCGCCCCGCCCCCGGCCGAGATCGCGCGACGACCACGCCGGGGCACGCCGCTGCTCCTCGTGCTCGCCTCCGCCGCCCTGGTGATAGGGCTGCTCGCCGTGCTCACGACCCGTCCGCCGAAGCGGGCCGTTTCGAGCGCGGCGCCGGCGGCCGCGTCGGCCGCGCCGCGCGTGACCGGACCCTCGACGACGCCCCCGCCCATCGGCCCGCTCGCCGCCGCCGATCCCGACGTCCGGGAGGCGGTGGAGACCACGCTGGCCGCCTACGCCCGCGCGTTGGAGACGCAGGACGCCGTCCTGCTGTCCCGCGCCCGGCCGGATCTCACGGGCGCGGAGCGCGAGCGGCTGCTGGCTCCCTTCCGCGGAGCGATCAACGTCGCCACCGACCTGCGGGTGCTGGACGTGATCCCGAGCCGCGGCGCGGTGGTCGTGCCGGTGCTGCGCACGGACGTGATCGTCGGCGGTCGTGGTGCGCCGACGGCGCCGGTGGAGGAGACGCTGCGCTTCGAGCGGCGTGACGGCGCCTGGCGCCTCGCCGCCGGCTCCGCTCGCTGAGGTGGCCGTCCTCGTCGAGCTGAAGGGAGTCGGCAAGGCCTACCCGCGGGGCACCGTCGAGGTCGCCGCGCTGCGCGACGTGAGCCTCGAGATCGCGGCCGGCGAGTCGGTGGCGGTGATGGGCCCCTCGGGGTCGGGCAAGTCGACGCTGCTCGGCATCCTCGGCTGCCTGGACCGCCCCACGCGCGGCCACTATCTCCTCGACGGCCGGGAGGTCTCGAGCCTCGACGACGCGGAGCTCTCCGCGCTGCGCAACCGGCGCATCGGCTTCGTCTTCCAATCCTTCCACCTGATCCCCCAGCTCACGGTGGAGGAGAACGTGGAGACGCCCCTCCTCTACGGCCGCGTACCGGAGCGGGAATGGCGCTCCCGCGTGCACGCCTGCCTGGAGAAGGTCGGCCTCGACCATCGCTCGACCCACCGTCCCTCCGAGCTGTCGGGGGGCGAGGCGCAGCGCGCGGCGATCGCCCGCGCCCTCGTCACCGAGCCGGCGGTGCTCCTCGCGGACGAGCCCACGGGCAACCTCGACTCCGCCACCGGGGAGGAGGTGGCGGAGGTGCTGTGGGGCCTGCAGCGCGAGGGGCGCACGGTGGTGGTGGTGACCCACAACGAGTCGCTGGCCGCGCGCGCGCAGCGTGTCGTGCGTCTCCGCGACGGCCGGATCGCATGAAGCGCCGCGCGCTCTTCCGGCTCGGCCTGCGCGGCCTGCTCCTCCACAAGCTGCGCTCCACGCTGTCGATCCTCGGTGTCGTCTTCGGCGTGGCCGCGGTGGTGGCGATGTCGTCGGTGGGCGAGGGCGCCCGGCGGGAAGCGCTGGAGCAGCTCGGGGCCCTGGGGATGGACAGCGTGACGCTGCGCGCCCGGCGCCCGTCCTCGGCGTCCGCGCCCGGTCCGGGCGCGCTCCGGCTGAGGGACGCGGAGTCTCTCGCCCGCGTCGTTCCCCACGTCGTGGCCACCGCCCCCGTGCGCGAAGCGGACCTCTCGGCCGAGGCCGGCGGCCGGCGCGCCGACGCGGTCGCGGTGGGGACGACCCCCGACTACGTCCTCGCCGCGCGGCTGGGGATCGCGGCCGGACGGTTCCTGACCCCCCTCGACCTGCGGGACCAGAAGCGCGTCGCGGTGCTGGGAGCGTCGGTGGCCGCCGCGCTCTTTCCGTTCGGTCCCGCGTGCGGCGAGCGGATCCTCCTCGGGGGCGACTGGTTCCAGGTCGTGGGCGTGCTCCACGGCCGCTCGTCCGCGCGGGGGCGCACCACGGCCATCCGTACGCGCGACGTCAACCGAGCCGTCTTCGTGCCGCTGCCCGCCCTCGACCGGGGGGCGGATCCGCGCCCCGACGGCGTCGACGAGATCGTGATGCGCGTCGACGACCCGCGCCAGGTCACGGCGGTGGCGGAGGCGGCCAAGGCCCTCGTGGAGCGCGGGAGCGGGGGAGTCCCGTTCGACGTCGTGGTGCCGCGGGAGATCCTGCGCGCGCGCGAGCGCACGCAGAGGATCTTCAACGTCGTGACCGGCGCCATCGCCGCCATCAGCCTCCTCGTCGGCGGCATCGGCATCATGAACATCATGCTCGCGAGCGTCGCCGAGCGGACGCGCGAGGTGGGGATCCGCCGCGCCCTGGGGGCGACGCAGCGGGACGTGGCCGCGCAGTTCCTGGCCGAGTCGTCGCTGCTCACCGCGGCCGGGGGCGTGCTGGGGGCGCTGCTCGGCGCCGCCGGCGCCGCGCTCATCCAACAGCTCGCCGGCTGGCCGACCGCGCTCTCGCCGTTGATGCTGGCGCTGGCCCTGCTGACCGCCATCGCCGTCGGCGTCGGCTTCGGCTCGTACCCGGCCTGGCTCGCCGCACGGCTGGCCCCCATGGACGCCCTCCGCCACGAATAGCCACGCGAGCGTTGCCTTTCAACGCGGAGGACGCAGAGAGAAACGGAGAGGACGCAGGGAACGAATCTAGGCGGTCAGATCCTCGCGAAACCTTTCGCAGAGGTCCACGAGGGTCTTCACGCCGAAGCCGAGCGCACCGGCCTCGTAGTACTTCCAGTCCTTGTCCCGGAACATCGGCCCCGCGATGTCGAGGTGGGCCCACGCGGTCGAGGCGGGAACGAACTCGCGCAGGAACAGCCCGGCGGTGATCGCCCCCGCGAGGCCCGCCGACGCGATGTTGTTGATGTCGGCGTAGGGCGTCTTGAGCGCCTCGCGATATTCCTCGACGAGAGGCAGCTCCCAGAAGGCCTCGCCGTGGTTCTCGCCCGAGCGGATGACCCGCTGGACGAGCTCGCGGTCGTTGCCCATGATGCCGGCGACACTCGGCCCCAGCGCGCGCACGCAGGCGCCGGTCAGGGTCGCGATGTCGACGAGGTGGGTGGCGCCTTCCTCTCCCGCGCGGGCGAAGCCGTCGGTGAGCACGAGGCGGCCCTCGGCGTCGGTGTTGTCGACCATGATCGACTTGCCGTTCTTCGCGGTGAAGATGTCGCCGGGCCGCTGGGCGTTGGCGTCGGGAAAGTTCTCCGCGCAGCAGAGGATCCCCACCACCTTGACGTCGGGGCGGAGCTTGCCCAGCGCGCGCATGGCGAACAGCACCGCCGACGCCCCCGCCATGTCGCCCTTCATCTCCCACATCTTCTCGCCCGGCTTCAGGCTGATGCCGCCGGAGTCGAACGTGATGCCCTTGCCCACCAGCGTCAGCGTATCCGCCGCGGCGCGCGCGGGACGATGCCGGAGGATGGCCATGCGGGGCGGATGCGCGCTGCCCGATCCGACGCGGAGGCAGCCCTCGTAGCCGCGGGCCTTCAACCCGGCCGGGTCGAGGATCTCCACCTCGAGATCCACCTCCTTCGCGATCTCCCCGGCCCGATCGGCGAGATACTCGGGCGTCACCACCGCGCCCGGCTCGTTGATGAGGTCGCGGGCCCGATTGACGTTCTCCGATACCCAGGCGTAACGCGCCTTGCGCGCCTCGGCATCGGCCTCGTGGTCGGGGTGGACGAGGAGCACGAGCTGCAGGTCCCGCTGCAGGAACTCGTCCTTCTCCTGCTTGTAGCGGTCGAACGTGTACGCCCCGAGCACCGCCCCCTCCACGACCTTGCCCACCAGCGGGGCGGCATCGGAGGCGTTGATCGCGACCCCGACGCGTGCGTACCGGTAGTCGCGGGCCAGGCGCAGGGCGCGCGCCGTGAACGTCTTCACGTTCTCCCAGAGGTTCCAGCCCTTGAGGCTCGGGCTCCAGTAGGCCACGAGCGCCTTGGGGTTGGCGCCCTCGGCCAGGGTCGCGAAGTACTCGCGCTTGAGGGTCTTCTCGGTGAAGCCGGCCCGCGCGCGCTGCAGGTGGGCGTCGATCGCGGGATCGTCCAGGCGGTGCAGGGTCTTGTCGGGGTCGAGGACGACGACCAGGAGGTCGAGGGGATTCTGGGCGAGCGGGGAGAAAGACAGCTTGACGTTCATGCTACTGGCGCAGAAGGCGAGTTTATACTGCCCGCATGGCGGGCCACAAGGTCGCGGTGTTCGGCGTGCCGACCGCGGCCGGAGCGCACGGGGCGGGGGTCGAGCGCGCGCCATTCGCCCTGCGCGCGGCCGGGTTGCTCTCGGCGCTGAAGGAGCACGGCGCCACCGTCGTCAACCTCTCCGACCTCTCGCTCTTTCCGTACCGCGAGGACCCCGATCATCCGCGCGCCCGCAACGCGGAAGTGGTGGCCTGCGCGCTGCGCGCGACCGCGGACGAGATGACGCGCGCGCTCGGCGAAGGCTTCACCGTCGTGCTCGGCGGGGACTGCACGCTGGCGGCGGCGGCGGCGGCGGGCGCCGGCCAGGCGCTCGGCGAGGAGGTGGGCCTCGTCTTCATCGACGCCAACGCCGACCTCAACACGCCGGAGACGACACCGTCGGGATACCTGCATGGGATGGCCCTGGCCCTCGCTCTCGGACGTGGCGATCCGGCGGCCCTCGCCGCCCTCGGGTCCGGGCCCGCCGTCCAGCCGGCCCACGTGGCGCTCGTCGGCTTCCGCGAGCTCGATCCGGGCGAGCGCACGCCGCTCGGCGAGCTGGGCCTCGCGCTTCCCGCCTCCGCGGCGAGCAAGCTCGGCATGAGGGTCACGGCCGCGCTGGCGCTCGAAGGGGTGGAGAACGGCGACGGGCCGGTGGTCGTCCATCTCGACGTCGACGCCATCGATCCGGCGGAGATGCCCGCCCATGACGTGACGACCCCGGGCCCGGCGCTCTCCCTGGCCGAGGTCTCCGACCTGGTGACGGCCCTCGTGGCCTCGCCGCGCGTGGTGGCGCTCGAGGTCGCGGAGTACAACCCGGCGCGCGATCCCCGGGCGATCCACGCCCGCAAGCTGGTGGACCTCATCGCGCGCGCCGTCGCCCGCCGCCTGCGCGTCTAGCCGCTACGCTGCCCTTTCTTCCGGACGATGTAGACCATCACGCCGAGCAGGGCGAGGGCCAGCGCCACCGCTCCCGCGAACAAGCCCACCGTCGAGTAGAAGATGCTGCGGCGGTCCAGGACGGCGCCGAAGGCCAGCTCGCCGCCCCGAAGCGCGGCCGCGACGTCTTGTCGCCAACCCAGGATGTTGCCGCGCTCGACGCCGGCGGCGGCGTTGTCGTGCTGATAGATCTTGCTCGGCAGGTGGAAGCGCACGGCCATCACCCCGTCGCCCCCCGCCCGTCCCCCTGCCGACGCGAGCGAGGGAGGCCGCTGCCACGAGCCCTGGAGGCGCAGCCGCCCGTCCTCGGGCCGCAGCGAGATCCGGAGGTCGGGGAAGGCGGGCGTGCCCGCGAGCTTGTTCACGTCGTCGAAGGCGGCGGCGACGAAGAGATAGGCGCGGCCGCCGCGATGAGTGACGTCGACCTTGCGGACGCGCAGCCCGGAGCGCACGAAGAGATCGCGCGCTCGTTGCTGGAGCGCGTCCTCGTCGCCGCCGGCGGCCAGGCCCTTGAACGCCGCCCACAGGTCGGGACGGCCGGTCACGCTCACGCGGCCCGAGCCGTCCACGTCGAGCCAGAGCTCGTGCTCGTACTCGTAGCGCAGGCAGGAGTGGAGCCCGGCCACGAGGAGGAGGGCCAGGGCGAGGCGCGCCGCCATCGGCGCGCATTCTACCCGAGATAAGATGGCGGGATGGCCAGACAGAAGACCGTCTACTTCATCGACGGCAGCGCGCAGCTCCACCGCGCCTACTTCGCGATCCGCAGTCTCGCCACCACCCGCGGGTTTCCCACCGGAGCGACCTACGGCTTCACGACCATGCTGCGCAAGCTCTACGAGGACGAGCAGCCGCAGTGGTGCGGCATCTCGTTCGACCTGAAGGGGCCGACCTTCCGGCACCAGGAGTACGGGGAATACAAGGCGACCCGCCGCCGGATGGACGACGACCTTGCCGTCCAGCTCCCCTACGTGCGCCGCGTGTGCGAGGCCTTCGGCCTGCCCATCCTCGAGGTGCCGGGCTTCGAGGCGGACGACGTGATTGCGACCCTCGCTCGCCAGGCGGTGGACGCCGGCTACAAGGTGGTGGTGGTGACGGGCGACAAGGACTTCCTGCAGCTCGTCTCCGACGACGTCCTCGTCCTCAACCCCGGTCGCGAGGGGTCCGGCGCCACCCTGTACGACCGGAAGACGGTGGAAGAGAAGTTCGGCGTGCCGCCCGAGCGCGTGGTGGACGTCCTCTCCCTGGTCGGCGACGCGGTCGACAACGTGCCCGGCGTGGCGGGCATCGGCGAGAAGGGGGCGCGCGACCTGGTGAAGGAGTTCGGCTCGCTGGAGGCGGTGCTGGAGAACGCGGACAAGGTCAAGCGCGCCGCCTACCGCGAGGGCCTCAAGGCGCACGGTGACGACGCCATCCTCTCCAAGCGCCTCGTTACCCTGCGCCTGGACGTCCCCATCACGCTCGACCTGGTGAGTCTCGAGCGGCGCGAGCCGGACCGCGGGCTCGCCCACTCCCTCTTCACCGAGCTGGAGTTCGTGAACCTCGTGAAGGAGTTCGCGCCCGAGCCCAGCGCGACCGGGACCACGTACGAGCTGGTCGTCGACGAGGCCGCGCTCGCGCGCTTCGTGGAGCAGGCCCGCGGGGCGGGGGCCGTGGGCCTGAGCCTCCTGCGCTCGACGCGCGAGCCGATGCGGGCGCGGATCGTCGGCCTCGCCCTGTCCCGCGAGCCGGGCCGCGCGATCTACGTGCCCTTCGACCCCGCCCCCCTGGAGGCGCCGTCGGTGCTGCCCCGGCCGCGGGCGATGGAGATCCTCCGCCCGCTGCTCGAGGATCCGGCGGTGACGGTGCAGAGCGCGCGCGCCAAGCACGACCGCATCCTTCTCGGCCGGCTGGGCGTCACGCCGGCGCGCCTCGGCTTCGACGCCTTCGTGGCCTCGTATCTCCTGAACCCGGGCCGGCGCACCTCGAGCGTCGAGGACCTCGCCCTCGAGTTCCTGGGCGAGCGGCCGAAGCCGATGGCCGGCATCGTCGAGGGCGGGGCGGAGGGCGTTTCGGTCGCGGCCGCCGCCCAGGCCGCCGCGCAGGAGGCCGATCTCGTGCGGCGCCTCGCGGGACCGATGACCGCGCGGCTGCGGGAAGAGGGTCTCCTCGAGATCTTCGAGACGATGGAGATGCCCCTCGTCGAGGTCCTGGCGGACATGGAGAGGGCGGGGGTGAAGGTCAACCGCGAGATCCTCGCCGAGATGAGCGCGGACATGGAGAAGCAGATCGCCGGCCTCACCCGCGACATCCACGCGCTGGCGGGCACGGAGTTCAACATCAACTCGCCCATCCAGCTCCGCGACGTGCTCTTCGCGCGGCTGGGGATGCGGTCGGCGAAGAAGACGGCCAAGACCCGCGCCTTCTCCACCGCGGAGGAGGTGCTGGAGGAGCTGGCCGCCGAGCACGAGCTGCCCCGCAAGATCCTGGAGTACCGGGCGGTGCAGAAGCTCAAGTCCACCTACGTCGACGCGCTGCCCGTCCTCGTCGAGCCGGAGACCGGGCGCATCCACGCGTCCTTCAACCAGACCGTCGCCGCCACCGGCCGGCTCTCGACCGCCGACCCCAACCTGCAGAACATCCCCATCCGCACTCCGGAGGGAAGGCGCATCCGCGAGGCGTTCGTGGCCGAGCGCGGCCACCTGCTCCTCTCCGCGGACTACAGCCAGATCGAGCTGCGGGTCCTCGCCCACCTGTCCAAGGACCAGACGCTCATCGACACGTTCCGGCGCGGGGAGGACGTCCACGACCGCACGGCGCGCGAGGTCTTCGGCCCGCTCTCCGCGCTCCCCGTCGACGAGCAGCGGCGCGTGTCCAAGATGATCAACTACGCGCTGCTCTACGGGAAGTCGGCGTTCACCCTCGCCAAGGACATCGGGGTGAGCAAGACGCAGGCGGCGGAGTTCATCGAGGCCTACTTCGGGCGCTATCCCTCGGTGCGCCAGTTCATCGACGACACCATCGCCCGCGCCCGCGAGTCGGGAATGGTGCGGACGCTGCTGGGCCGCCTCCGCCGGCTGCCCGACCTGCGCTCGCCGAACTTCCAGATCCGGGCGGAGGCGGAGCGCCAGGCCATGAACACGCCCGTCCAGGGCTCGGCCGCCGACCTCATCAAGAAGGCGATGATCGACCTCCAGCGGGAGATCCGCCGCCGCGGGCTCCGGGCCCGCCTGATCCTGCAGATCCACGACGAGCTGCTGCTGGAGGTGCCGGAAGAGGAAGCGGAGCAGGCGAGGGAGCTGGTGCGGCAGGTCATGGAGGGCGCTCTCGCCCTCGACGTGCCCCTCGTGGCCGACGCGCGCCTCGGCGCCACGTGGGCCGACGTCCACTGAGCTATGCTTGGGGACAGGAGGACCGCATGAGAACGAGCCTTGCCGTGGCCGCTGCGATGGTGGCGATTGTCTCCGCGCCGCCGGCCTTCACCCAGGACCATCTCCTCGGCCGCGACACGGCCCAGGCGCGGCTGGCGGCCGCCGCCGCGGAGCGCCGGCACGCGCTGGATGCGGTGGACCACCTCCTGGCCCGGCCGGAAGCGGCGAGGGCCGCCTCCTCGGTCGGCGTCGACATCGCCGCCGTGCGGGCCACGGTGCCCTCGCTGGGCGACGCCGAGCTGGCCGACCTCTCGGCCCGCGCCGCGGCCCTGGAAACCGATCCCGTGGCCGGCCTCGACCACGACATAAAGCTCCTCCTCGAGATCTTCCTGATCGTCGCCATCGTGATCCTGGTCTTGAGAGCCATCGATTAGTGCCGCTCTACGAGTACCAGTGCAGTCGCGATGGGCGCTTCGAGGTGATCCGGAAGTTCTCCGACCCGCCGCTCAAGAAATGCCCGACATGCGGGGGGCCGATCCAGAGGCTTCCCTCCGCCCCTGCGATCCAGTTCAAGGGGACGGGCTGGTACGTGACCGACTACGCCAAGAAGTCCGGGGGCGATGGCGCGAAGGGAAAGGATGCGGACACGGGCAGCAAGGACGCGGCCGTTTCGTCCGCCGCCGGCGACTCGTCGGCGGGCTCGAGCAAGGGCAAGAGCGAGAGCGGCAAGAGCGAGGGTGGCAAGAGCGAGAGCGGCAAGGGCGAGACACCGGCCAAGGCCGCCGGCTCCGGCGGCAAGAAGGGAAGCTGAGTTAGAGCTTCAACGACTTCAGGTACTCGCGAAAGGGGCCGCCCAGGTCCGGGCGCTTGAGCGCAAACTCCACGGTGGCCTTCAGGAAGCCGAGCTTGTTGCCGGCGTCGTGCCGGATCCCCTCGAAGCGATAGCCGTAGAGCTGGCGCCTCTCCCGCAGGGCGCGCAGGCCGTTGGTGAGCTGGATCTCGCCTCCCTCGTCGCGGGAAGTGCTCTCCAGGCAGTCGAAGATGTCGGGGGTGAGGATGTAACGCCCGATGATCGCGAGGTCGCTCGGCGCCGCCTCCGCCCGCGGCTTCTCGACCAGGTCGCGGATCCTGTAGACGCGGCCGTTGCCGGGCTCCGGCGTCCCGTCGATGACCCCGTAGGCCGAGATCTCGCTGCGCGGCACCTGGTGGACGGCGATCACGGGACCTTGGTGGCGCTCGAACACCTCCACCATCTGCTTCATGCAGGGCACCGGGTTGTCGATGATGTCGTCGCCGAGCATCACCGCGAACGGCTCGTCGCCCACCAGGTCGCGGGCCATCAGGACCGCGTGACCGAGGCCGAGCGATTCGCCTTGGCGCACGTAGGAGACGTTGATCATGTTGGAGACGGCGCGGACCTGCTCCAGCAGGTCGGTCTTGCCGCGCGCCTCCAGCATCTTTTCCAGCTCGTAGGACGTGTCGAAGTGGTCCTCGATCGCATTCTTGCCCCGCCCGGTGACGATGATGATCTTCGTCAACCCCGCCGCCACCGCCTCCTCGATGACGTACTGGATGATCGGCTTGTCGACGAGCGGCAGCATCTCCTTGGGCTGGGCTTTGGTGGCGGGAAGGAAGCGCGTGCCGAGGCCGGCGGCGGGGAAGACGGCCTTGCGGATCTTCATCGGACGCTTTCGATGCTAGCACAGCGGCCGTGCTATCCTGCCCGCTTCCGGAGGAAGCCGTCGTGCTGGACTTGAGGTTCGTCGTCGAGAACCGGGAGCGCGTCCTGGAGACGCTGCGCCAGCGCGGCCTGAGCGTGGAGCAGGTCCTCGCCCAGGGCGATCCGTGGGCCCTCGACGCGGAGCGGCGCCGCCTGCTCCAGCGGGTGGAGGAGCTGCGCCATCGGCAGCGCCTGGCGGGAGAAGAGATCGCGCGCCGCGGCAAGGCGCGCGAGGACGCCTCCGGGCTGAAGGCCGAGATGAAGGGCGTGGCCGAGGAGATCAAGGAGCTGGAGGCGCTCTTGCAGGACGTGCAGGCGCGGCTCGACCACGTCCTGCTCCTCCTGCCCAACGTGCCCGATCCGTCCGTGCCCGTGGGCGCCGACGCCTCGGCCAACCAGGAAGTGCGCCGGGTGGGGGAGCCGAGGCGTTTCGACTTCACGCCCAAGGCCCACTGGGACCTCGGCCCCGAGCTGGGCATCCTGGATTTCGACCGCGCGGCGAAGATCTCCGGCGCCCGCTTCGCCGTCTACTTCGAGGCGGGCGCGCGCCTCGAGCGCGCCCTCATCCAGTTCATGCTGGACCTGCACACTCGGCAGCGCGGCTACCGGGAGGTGATCCCGCCCTATCTCGTGACCGCCGAGACGCTGCTCGGTACCGGCCAGCTCCCGAAGTTCGAGGCCGAGCTCTTCAAGACGCGCGCGGGGGAGAAAGACCTCTATCTCATCCCCACCGCCGAGGTGCCGCTGACGGCCCTGCACCGCGACGAGATACTGGAGGCGGCCGATCTACCCCGGAAATACGTCGCGTTCACCCCGTGCTTCCGCTCGGAGGCGGGCTCCTACGGCCAGGACGTGCGGGGACTGATCCGCCAGCACCAGTTCCACAAGGTCGAGCTCGTCAAGCTCACGGCGCCCGAGGCGTCGCTGTCCGAGCTGGAGTCGATGGTGGCGGACGCGGAAGAAGTGCTGAAGCGCCTGCAGCTCCCGTACCGCGTGATCGTGCTCTGCACCGGGGACATGGGCTTCTGGTCCGCCAAGACCTACGACCTCGAGGTCTGGCTACCGGGCCAGGGGCTCTATCGCGAGATCTCCTCGTGCTCGACCTGCACCGATTACCAGTCACGGCGGTCGAGCATCCGCTACCGCCCCGCCCCGAAGGAGAAGCCCCGCTTCGTCCACACGCTGAACGGCAGCGGCCTCGCCGTGGGGCGCACGTTCATCGCCATCCTCGAGAACTACCAGCAGGCCGACGGCTCGGTGGTGATCCCGGAGGCCCTGCGCCCCTACATGGACGGCCGGGAGCGAATTACGCGAGGTCAATAGGCGGCCGCCCGCGGCGTGCGGGCAGCCGCCGCTCCGGTCTTAGCCGGGAATCAGCCCCCCGAGCAGGCCGGTCAGCAGTCCCAGAATCTGGTTCAGCAGGCCCACGAGGTCGACCACGCTGTTGAGCGTGTCGAGGACGGTGCAGACCAGATTTCCCAGGACTCCCGCCGAATCGCCCGAGATGTCGAGCCCGATGGGCTGGGTGACCACCACCAGCCCGAGGACATTGAGGTTCACGGCGCCGATATCCAGGTGGAGTACCGGGCACGTCGCCTGCGCGGCCACGGGAGCCGCGGTCGTCGTCGCGATCGTGGGGCCGGGCCCGACTTGCACGGGGAGGGTGAGCGGACCCACGAGCGCCGCTCCCACCGGCACGCCCGCCGCGTTCGTCACGGTCCCACGCACGATCCCGACCGCCGCCACCTGGCCATCGCGCACGACGAACTTCTGCAGGCTGAGAGTGCCGGCGAACGTGCCTCCGCCGGCGACCGTTCCCGTGATCGGGAGCTGGAGCGACGCGGGATCCTTTTGTCCGTTCTGACCCTGGCCGGCCGGAGTGGTCGCCGCCGATGACAGCATCAGTCCCATCGTGAGCGCCGACACCGCCATCCGTCGATTCATCATGGTCGTATCTCCTCGCGCCCACCGCATCGGTGGAGGGCCGGCCGCGGTGCGCATACAGCCACTATGCGGAGCCATCGGAGCGAGCGTCAAGGGCCTGGGAACGAATCCTGCGGGGACGCGGCTTCAGCGGGAGTCGGCGTCGGGCAGCGTCTCGCTGGACCTGAAGACCCGGAAGGTCATGGTGGCGGCGCCGAGGCGGAGGCGGTCGCCGTCGGCGAGACGGACCGGGCCCTGGATCTTCTCTCCCCCCACCGACGTGCCGTTGCGGCTGCCCAGGTCCTCGATCACCGCCTCCCCGTCGGTGACCACGATGCGCGCGTGCCGCCGGGAGACCGTCGCCGAGTCGATCCACACCACCGCCTGGCGGTCACGGCCGAGGAGGTTCTCGCCGTCCGCGAGCGTGATCTCGCGGTCGCGCCAGACGAGCCGGCAGATGCGCTCGTCGCGCCGGCCCGACGCGGCGGCGGCCGGGGGCGGCGCGTCGGTGGTCCCGCAGAAGGAGTAGCCGTAGGTGTGGACGGTGCGGATGAAGCGCGGCTCCCGTGCGTCATCGGTGAGGGCGGAGCGCAGCTCGGCGACGAGGCTGGCGAGGCTCGCCTCCGACACGTGGCTCGAGGGCCAGAGGCGGTCCTTCAGGACGGACTTGGGGACCGCGGCCGGGCGCCGCTCGAGCAGCGCCTCCAGGAGCAGGAAGGCCTTGGGCGAGATGTGGACCGCCTGGCCGTCACGGAAGAGCTCCCGGCTCTCGGTATCGAGCGTGAACTCGCCGAAGCTGATGCGCACGAGGCCCCCGATCGGTGGGGCCGATCATAGCGCTTCAGGGACGATTCTTGAATTGCTCGTACAAATGCGTGTGGCGCGTCTGCAGGGGCTGCTCCCGGCCATCGATGAGGACGTGGGTGACTTCGGTGCGGGGGTCCATGATGTCGCCGCTGGCCACGAACAGATCCGCATCGCGGCCGGGCGAGATGGCGCCCATCCGCTCGGCGACGCCGAAGATCTCCGCCGGCGAGAGCGTGATCGCCCGCAGCGCGGCGTCGGCGCCGAGGCCGTACGCCCGGGCCATCGCCGCCTCGTAGGGAAGGTTGCGCGACTGGGACGCGTCGTCGGAGACGATCGCGAAGCGGACGCCGGCCCGCTGCAGCGCGGCCGGGTTGGCGTAGGCGGCGTCGTAGGGGTCGGACTCGCGGCGCGGGAGCCGGTCCACGTTGACGAGCACCGCCACGTCCTTCTGCTTCAGCAAGTCGGCGACGCGCCACGCTTCGAGCCCGCCCGCGATCACGAGCTTGAGGCCGTGCTCCTCCGCGAACCTCACGGCGCCGCGGATGTCCTCCTCCGCGTCGACCCTCATGACGACGGGCACCTCGCCGCGCGCCACCGGCGCCAGCGCGTCCATGGGCAGGTCCGGCCGGGGCGGGGCGATGGTGCCCGCCCGGGCCGCGGCGCGCGCCGCTCCGTAGGCCTTGGCCTCCTCGAGCAGGTTCCCCAGCCGTTTCAGCTCCTTCTCCTGGTTCCGCTTCCGATCCTTCTCCCGCTCCTCGAACGTCTTCAGCTCCGGCTCCTCGAACAGGCGCGAGATGTCGAAGACGGGCCGGCCGGTGGGGTAGACCATGTGCATCGCCACCGGCGTCTTCACCGTGAGCGCCTCGGGTGTCGTGCCCGCGAGCCGGAGCAGCGCGCTCTGGCCGGAGATGAGGCCGCCCGCGGGAGCGGCGAGGGCGGCGGTGATGCCGTTGGCCCGGGCCACGGGCAGCAGCTCGCTGTGGGGATTGACGGCGATCCACGCCTCGGCGTGGGGGTTGACGTCGCCCGTCTCGGTCGTGTCCACCGAGCCGGCCACGCTGCCGATCTCCACCAGCCCGAGCGTCGTGAGGCCGTCGATGAGGCCGGGATACACGGTCTGCCCGGTGGCGTCGATCACCCTGGCGCCGGCGGGGACTTCGACCGACGGACCCACCGCCGTGATCTTTCCCCCCGACACGACGACGGTCCCCTTCTCGATGACGGGGCCGGACACGGTGATGATGCGGCCGCCGCGGATCGCGACGGTGTCGGCGGCACCGGCGGCGAGGGGAGCGAGCGCGAGGAGCGCGACGCCGACCGCCTTCACTGTATACCCGCCGCTTTCGCGGGCGAGGTGCGGGCGGCGACGTCTTTCGACCGGTCGAAGTAGACGATCCCGTCCACCAGCGTCTGCTCCACCCGCGTGTCGGGGGCGAAGGGATGAGCGCTGAAGATCGCGAGGTCGGCGTCCTTGCCGACCTCGATCGATCCCACCCGCTTGTCGATGCCGAGCTGCCACGCCGGGTTCAGCGTGACCATCTTGAGGGCTTCCGCCTCGCTCGCGCCTCCGTACTTCATGGCCTTGGCCGCTTCCCAGTACAGCCGCCGGGCGAGCTCGTCCGAGTCCGAGTTCATCGAGACCTTGACGCCGTGCGCGGCCATGATGGCGGCGTTGTAGGGGATCGCGTCGTAGGCCTCCATCTTGTAGGCCCACCAGTCGGAGAAGGTCGAAGCGCCCGCGCCGTGCCGGGCGATCTCGCTCGCCACCTTGTAGCCTTCCAGGACGTGCTGGAAGGTGCGGATCTTGAAACCGAACTCCTCGGCCACGCGGATGAGCATCAGGATCTCGTCGGCCCGGTAGCAGTGCGCGTGCACGTAGACCTTGCCGTCCAGGATGTCCTTCAGCTCTTCGAGCCGGAGGTTCTTGCGCGGCGCCACGGGGTCTTCCGCGGCGGCGAAGTGAATCCGCCGCCGCTCATCTTGCGGGGCCGCTTCGCGTCCCCGGGGTGCGCTCCTGGCCGCGCGCGACTTCTTCTCGTACTCGTCCCATTCGCGCTTGTAGGCCTGCGCCTCCTGGAACGATTCCCGCAACACCGCCTCCACTCCCATGCGCGTGGCCGGGTAGCGCGGAGGGCCCGGGGCGCGGAAGTTCGAGCGCTTCACGTTCTCGCCGAGCGCGAACTTGATCCCGCGGGGAGCGTCCTTGAAGACGAGCTCCTCCGGCGGCTTGCCCCACCGCAGCTTGAGCACGGCGTTCTGGCCGCCGATCGTGTTGCACGAGCCGTGGAGGACGTTGATGGTGGTGACACCGCCGCCGAGCTGCCGGTAGATGTTGACGTCGTGCTGGTCGACGACGTCCGCGATTCGCACCTCGGCCGTGACCGAGTCGCTGCACTCGTTCACGTTCTCCTCGATGGCGGTGTGCGAGTGGCAGTCGATGATCCCCGGCATCACGTAGCGGCCGGTCGCGTCGATCACGGTGGCTCCCGCGGGGACCTCCACGTCGCGGCCGACGGCCGCGATCTTGCCGTCGCGGACGAGCACGGTTCCCTTCTCGATCGTCCCTTGGGCGCCCACGGTGAGCAGGGTGCCCCCGACGATGGCGACGAGGACGGGCCCGGTCGTTACGCTCGCTCGGGAGTGTGGACCGAGCGCAGCGAGGTCCCGCTGGCGCGGCTCCACGTCGTGGAGGCGCGCAGCAATCCCTCGCTCGCTATTGAGCTGGGGGGACTCGACGGTCCCCCCAGACCCCGCGCTCGCACCTCCCGCCTCCGCGGTCGGCGAAGGCGATGGGGCGGGCGTCTCCTCCGGCTCGTAGAGCTGCCCGTCGACGAAGACCATGCGGGGCTTGGCGTCCTTGGTGAGGGGCTCGGCGGACCACGCGACGACGTCCGCGATCTTGCCCGCCTCCAGGCTGCCGGTGCGATCGGCGATGCCCAGAGCCTCCGCCGCCCCCAGCGTCACCGCGCGCAGGGCCACGTCCCGTGGCAGCCCGCGCTCGATCGCCTTGCGGACGCCGGCCAGGAAATTGGGCGCGTACGCGGAGACGAGGGCGAAGCTCACCCCGGCCTTGTGCAGCTCGGCGGGGTTCCGCTCCGCGGCTTCGATGTCGCGGCGCTCCTTCTCTTCGTCGCTGCGGCCGAAGAACGTGGCCGGTCGCGGCGGATCGAAGTTGACGCTCACCAGCAGGGGCAGCTGGCGGGACTTCACGAGGTCGGCGACGCGGAAGGCCTGCGGCGCGCCCGCCACCGCGACCTTGATCTTGAACTCGTCGGCGATCGCCAGGGCCCGCCGCACGTCGTTCTCGCGGAACGCGGTGACCAGGAGCCTCTCGCGGCCGGCGAGGACCTCTTGCCAGGCGGCGAGCGCGGCATCGTAGCGGGGCCGCCTCTTGCCCGCCGGGGAGCGCTCGTAGGCGGCCCACTCGTCGCGATACCGGATGGCATCGTCGAGGGACTGCCGCGCGTAGGCCACCGTGCCCATGAGCGAGCCCGGGTACTCGCGCGCGAGGGTGCTCATGTGGAGGTGGAGGGCGGCGGGCTGCTTGAGCGCCATCGCCTCCGCCTTGTCGCCGGACAAGTTGAGGATCACGCTCTGGCCCGGCAGCACGCCTTCCCGCGGAACGACGAGGACGGTGGTGATCCCGGCGTCGCGCGCCTTGAGCGCGTCCGCCACCCGGACCCGGTCGAGGGCCATCGCTTGCGGGGCGAGGAGGCTCGGGGGGGGAGCGGCCGCCGCCCCGCTGCCGGCGGTTCCGCTCGGCCTCCCCGTCACGACGGGGAGACCGGTGCCGGAAAAGCCGTCGATGAGGCCGGGCGTGAGCACGAGGTTGTCGGCCCGGATGACGCGGGCGTCCGGCGGCACCGCCGCGCTCGGACCCACCGCCTCGATCACGCCGTCGCGCATGACCAGCGTGCCGCGGTCGTGGGTGGGCCCGGACACGGTCACGATGCGGCCCCCCACGAGCGCGTACACTTCCGACCGGGCCGCCGGGGCCGCGTCGGGGCGCGCCCACACCGCGGCCACGACCGCGGCCGCCAATCGCCTTCGGACCGCTTGGGCGCGGCCGTTGTTCGTCACTCAGCGGCCGCTGTCGTGGACGGCGTGGGCGTAGGCGGCGGCTGCCCTCGACGCGTAGGCTTGCATCAACGTGTCGTCGGCGCCGGCTTTCCCCGGCTCGATCAGCGCCAGCGTCGCAACATGGGAGTCGTCGCTGGTGAGGGGGATCAGATGCAGGCGGTGTCCCCGCAGCTTCACGCCGAGGGCGGTGCCGATCCCGGCCGTGTCCTTGGCGGCCATGCGACGGCCCTCGCGGGCCGCGAGGTCGGCGGGCGCCTTCTTGCCCAGCACGGACGCGAAGGGGCCGCTCGCCGCCGCCACCTTGCGATCCTTGCCCGCGAGCACGAGGGCGCCGCCGGGCGAGGCGCCGAGCTTCACCGCCCCCTCCAGGATCAAGCGCGCCACCTCGGCCCGTCCCTTGCCCGCGAATACGGCCTGGTTCACCTCGACCACCCGCTCCATCAGCGTCGCGTACCGGCGGACATTCTCCAGCAGCTGCGCCTTGTGGATGGCGCCCGCGGCCGAGAAAGCCACCGTCTTGGCCCGGTGCAGCTCTTCGTCCTGGAACGGCTCCACCCGGTGGCGGTCGAGGCCGAGCAGGCCGATGAGCTGGCCCTCCACGAGCAGGGGGATGCCGGCCCACGAGCGCACCCGCTCGCCGCCCGGGAGGCGCTCGAAGCGAGCGTCCTCGTTCACGTCGGGGATGGCGATCGGCCACGGGCTTTCCGCGGTGGCCTCCCGCAGTTGGTTGCGGAAGGTCAGGCCCACGATCTTCGCGGAGTCCGCGAAGCCGCGGGCCGCGATGATGCGGAAACGTCCGTCCGCGCCCAGGAGCGCCACCGAGCAGGAGTCGAAGACCACCACCCGTGCGAGCTGCTTCATGACCTCGTCGATGGTGTCCTCGAGGCGGGACTGCCGGCTGATCGCCTCCAGCACGTCGCGGAGCGTCTCCGCCATCTGGCGGCGCTCGCGCTCCATCTCGACGGTGTCGCCGGGGTCGATGCGCCGCCGCTCGCGTCCGATCTCCTCGCGGATGGCGTCCAGCGCCTCCGCGCGGGCCTTCTCCGGCAGGCCGGCGAGGCGCCGTTCGACTTCGCGGAGCAGTCGGTCGGTATTCACTCGGGCGGTTTGATCCGGGGGATTCTACCAGAGTCGCCCGGCAGGTCCGGTCCGCTCGGCTAGAATCCGCGGAGAAGGAGTCTCCCCTGGGCCGCGAACGCATTCTCTTCATCTGTACCGCCAACGTCGACCGGAGCCGGACCGCGGAAGACCTCTATCGCGACGACCCCCGCTACGAGGTGCTCTCGGCGGGTCTCGCCCCGTTCGCGGCCACGCCCATGAGCCGCGAGCTGATGCAGTGGGCGGACCGGGTCTTCGTCATGTGCGAGCGGGAGGAGCAGCACCGGACGCTGCTCAAGATGAGGTTTCCCGACGTCGATCGGCCGGTGATCGACCTCGACATCGAGGACCGCTGGTACCGCGGCGACGCCGAGCTCGTCCGCCGCATGCTGAAGAGGCTCGTGCCCCACCTGGGCCCCCCCCTCAAACCGTACGTGGAGTAGTTCTCCTAACCTACGCCGCGGATCGAATGTTCAGCGGGTCAGGATTGGCGGAGAGGACAGGATTTGAACCTGCGGACCCTTGCGGGTCTCCGGTTTTCAAGACCGGCGCCTTCAACCACTCGGCCACCTCTCCGCCCGCGATTTTACGCTACTCGTCCTCCGCCACCCCATAACGAGATCTGGCCCACACCGCCTGCCCTCCGAAGACCGCGACATGGTCGGCCTCTTCGCTGGCGGGGAGGCCTAAGGTCGCGCGAGCGCTACCCTCTCGGCCGGGAGTCCCGCCGGGCCGCTTGGCGCTGGGCCATCTCCTCCAGCGTGGGATACGACGTGGGCGCGAGCATCACCTCCGCGGCCGCCGGGTGGCCAGCCCTCAAGGCCCGCGCCACCAGCTCGACCGCCGGTCCGGTGTTGGAGGGCGTGATCACCGTGGCGGCCAGCTTCCGCAAGTCGACCAGCCGTCGTCCGCCCTCCAGCAGCCCGTCGCAGCCCGTGCGGGGCAGCCGCGCCAGATCCGGCCGCGCACTCGAGGCCTCGAGAGCCCGTCCGGCCCCGACCGCCATCGCGTCGTTCTGACAGCCCAGCACGTCTGGACGAACGCCGTCCGAGGTCTTCAGGCGCAACCAGCGTTCGATGGCCCGCTCGCCGCTGGCTTCGGTCCAATCACCGTCGAGCGCGCGCAGCTCGATTTGCGTGCCGGCCAAGCCCTCCGTAGCGCCCTGTCGCCGCTCCTGGGCCACCGACGTGTCCGCGGGGCCCTGCAGATACAGCACGAGGCCGGAATCGGAAGCAAGCAGCGACCGGAACTGGCGCGCCTGGAGCCTTCCCACCTCGACCTGGTCCGTGCTCACCAGGCTGATCGGCAGCTCGGGGTGGCCTCGCCGCAGATCGTCGAGGTACGCGACCCGGCGGTTGACGAGGATCCATCCGATGCCCGCCTCGACGGCGGCATGGGCAACACGTTCCAGCCCCTCTCCCACGACCGTCTCGACCACGATCGCGGCGGGCCGCGCCTCGATGGGCCGGTGGATGGCGCGATAGAGTTGCTGGATCTGGAGGATCGCGCTGTTGTCCGCGAAGAGTACCTCCGCGTCGAGGCCGGAGCGCGAAGCGGTCGCGCGCGCGTCGTCGGCCTGCAACCGTTGGAACTCCTGGTCCTCCGCGAGGAGCGATACGAGGATGCTTCGGCGGCTCGCGGCCATGGGAACTCTCGGTCGAGGATTCTACATGACCGCGCTCGCGGCCTTGTCAAACCCCCCCGCCGTCCTTGACGCTCCCCGGAACCGGAGACCACAATCGATTCACCCAAGGAGGGATTCCCATGCGACGGTCGGCGTCATCTTGCTTGCTCATCTCCATCCTGCTCGTCCTCGCGTGCGCGGGGGCGGGCCTCGCCGGCGAGACCGGCTCGATCTCCGGAGTGGTGAAGGATTCCCAGGGCGGCATGCTGCCCGGCGCCGTCGTCCGGGTATCGAGCCCCCAGCTTCCCGGCGGCCGCGAGGGCGTCACCAGCGCCACCGGCGCCTACGTATTCCAGGGCCTGCCGCCCGGGATCTACAAGGTCGAGGCGACGATGCCCGGCCTGGGGAAGACCACCAGGGAGGTCCGCGTCTCCGTCGACGTAGACACGCAGGTGGACCTGGCGCTGAGCCCCACGGCTTCCGAAGAGCTGACGGTCACGGCCGAGGCCCCGGCCGTGGACCTCAAGTCTACCGAGCTCAACTTCAACTACACCTCAGAGGTGATCCGCGACCTGCCGCTGTCGCGCAGCTACCAGGGCCTCTTCCAGCTCATCCCCGGCGTGGCCGAGAACAACAGCTTCGCTCCCGCCGCGGGCGGCAGCCGCCAGGACAATACGTACCTGATCGACGGCGTCAACATCACGAACCCGAGCTTCGGGTACCTCTCGACCGAGGTGAACGAGCTGGACATCGCCGAGTTCAACGTCAAGCGCGGCGCGATCACCGCCGAGTTCGGCCGCGCGGCGGGATTCGTCGCCAACGCCGTGAGCAAGTCGGGGACCAACACGGTCTCCGGCGCGGCCCGTATGGAATATCGGCCCACCGGCTTCGTTTCGAAGCCGAAGGATCCCGCGTTCGGCACGCCGCCGACCGAGTACCTCAACCCCGCGATCGGTCTCGGCGGGCCCTTCATCAAGGACAAGCTCTTCTGGTACGGCTCGGCGCGCTACTTCAAGACCACCGCCGGCGATCGCGTCAACCAGGCCCGGACCGCGCTGCCCGACCGGGTCGAGGACGGGCACGAGCTCTACGGCAAGGTCACGGCGACCCCCTCGCCGAAGCATCTGCTGAACGTCAGCCTCCGCGATCGGCCGTATCACGTCGAGGGCGACGTGACCCCGAGCCAGGCGCCCAGCGTGGCCACGACCGACGACAACAGCACCCGGGTGGCGACGGCCGCGTACACGTTCTTCGTGTCCAGCCGGACGAGCGTCGAGCTGAAGTACCTCTACTCGGCGGAGAGGGCCGACTTCTCACCCGTAACGCCGCTCGGCTACCTGCCGGCATGGACGCCCAACAACCTGGCGGCCATGGGCCAGTACACCGATCCCAATCAGGCGAACCTCGCCGTCGGCGCTTTCCAGTATTCCAACGTGCAGCATTACAAGCGCCACCAGGCCCGCGGCACGTTCAGCCAGTTCTTCGACCTCGGCCGGACGAGCCACCAGCTCAAGGTGGGCGCCGGCTTTACGTTCGGCCAGGAGGAGCTGCTGCGCCTCACGAACGGCTGGGGAGCCCTCGTGGCCCAGACGCTCTCGGGACAGCCGATCATTCGGGCGCGCTACTACTTCCAGCAACCTCCGCAGCTCGGGCAGGGCCGAACCTGGTCGGCCTTCGTCCAGGACACGCTGACGATCGCCCGCCGTCTGACCTTCAACCTCGGTGTGCTGCTGAACCGGGACGAGTACGCGGAGGACCTGAAGGGCAGCGGTGGCTGCCCGACGCCGGTCAACACGGTCGACGGCCAGCCGGGGGGAGCGGCGGTGTTCGCGTCGAGCGGTGACCGCTGCACGTTCGCCCGCTTCGGCTTCGGCGACGAGATCCAGCCCCGGCTCGGCTTCAACCTCAACGTGCGTGAGGGCAAGGGAGACAAGCTGTATGGCAACTTCGGCCGCTACTACAACATGGACCAGCAGTCCGCCGGCCGCTCCTGGGCGCCGCGGCGGATCTACCAGCGGCAGGCGCGGTTCAATGCGGTCACCGGCGCGCTCATCGACGACGCGCCGCTCGCCTCCACGACCAGCAAGCTGATCGACAAGGGCCTGAAGCCGACCTACGACGACGAGTGGCTCGCAGGGTACGCGACGCCGATCGGCCGTGACTTCTCCGTGGACCTCTTCTACCTGTATCGCAACACGAAGAACTTCCTGGAGGACGTGCCCTCACGGCTTCCGAACTCCGGCCCCTACGCCGCCGCCAACCTGCCGTGCACGACGTTCGCGGCCTGTCAGGGAGCCGTGGCCAAGCGGAAGTACCAGGCCTTCACCGTGGAGATCAACCGGCGCATGGCGGACAACTGGAGCGCGAACGTCAGCTACACCTGGAGCCGGTTCGTCGGCAACTTCGATCTCGATTACTCCACGGGCGCGGTCTTCAATACTTCCTCCTCGATCCAGGACGGGCCCGGCGGCTTCGTCCAGGATCCGAACCGTTACGGCCCCCTGAGCCAGGACCGGCCGCACCTGTTCAAGGCGTTCGTCAACTACGTTCCGCTGAGCCGGCTGACGCTCGGCGGCTACTTGCGCATCCAGAGCGGCGCGCCGTGGAATGCGCGTGGCCTCGACAACACGGGAAACGGCACCGTCCTGAACTATCTGGAGCCGGCGGGATCGCATCGCAATCCAACATGGACCAACGTCGATCTCCTGGCCTCGTACCGCATCAAACTGACCACGCGCGCCGATCTGTCCCTCGAGGGCCGACTCTTCAACGTGTTCAACAACCAGACGGTGCTGACGGTCCAGCAACAGGAGTTCACCGACCTCAACACGATCCCGAACCCGCCGTACATCGCGCCCTACACCAGGCGGAACCCGCTCTTCGACACGCCCACGAGCTACGCCACGCCGCGGCGGTTCGTGGCGGCGGCGGTGGTGAATTTCTAATGGCTTAGCGCATCGAGCAGACCCTGCGCTTGCGGGTAGTCCGGCCGCAGGCGCAGGGCTTGCTCCGCGTGTGTCCGCGCCTCGCCGTGGCGGCCGAGCTGCGCGTACGCCACCGCGAGGTTGAGCTGCGCGCTCGCGCTCTCCGGATCGAGCTGCACGGCCCGCTCCAGATCCGCGGCGCCTTCCGCGTGGCGGCCGGCCAGTGACGCGGCGACGCCCCCGGACTCGTGGACTCGCGCCAGGGCCTGCCGGATCTCGCTCCGCGCCGGCTCGGCTCGCCGCGCTTCCTCGAGGATCGCGCGGGCCTCGTCGAAACGCCCCCCATCGACGAGACGCACGATCATCTGCGTCCGCTCTTCCGACCGGCCGTCATCGAGACGCCAGTTCCAGTTCGCGCCGCCGCCGAGGAGGATCAGGGCCGTCGCCGCGAGAAGCAGCGGCCGGGCCCGCCGCGCCCGCGCCACCTCCACGAGCCAGACGAGCGCCGCGCCCGCGCCGACGCACAGCGGAACGAGCAGCGGCAGACGGTAGCGTCCCGAAACGAAGAAAGCAGCCACCGAGACGGCGTAGACCGGGACGAAGGCGGCCCAGATCCAGAATCCGTGCGCGCCGGTGCGGCGGGGCACGGCCACGAGACCGACGAGGCCGAGAGGCACGAGCAGCCAAGGGCCTACCACGAGCACGCGGAGCAGCGTCGCCTCGTCCCGGCGGTAGTAGGCGTAGCTGTAGTTGAGTGAAAGGTCGACGGCGTTGAAGCAGTAGGCGAGCTTGCGCAAGAAGAGGCGAAGCGCGGCGCCCGGACGGAGCACGATCCAATCCCAGGCGCGCCGATAGAAGTAGCGCGAGACTTCCGAGGCGCGCAGGGGCCGGCCGGCGGCCGTTTCCGCCACCGTCCTCGCGTCGCGCACCTGGCCTGCGATGTCGGGGGCGATGCCGGGAACGGCGTGGTACGTGCCGTCGGCATCGGCGTTGTTGCCGATGTAGAAGTTCAGGCCGCCGTGCGAGGAGACGAGGATCCACTCCCCGGATACGGCGCGGTTCCGCACCGCCACCGGACCCAAAGCGACGAGGAGGCCGGCGACGAGCACGGCCGCGCGAAGCAGGCTCTTCCGCGAGAACGGCGCCACCGCGAGGAGCACGACGAGCACCGCCGCCCACGCGAGCGCGTTGGGCCGGTTGGTCACGAAGACGCCGAGGGCCAGGCCGGCGGTAGCGAAGCGGGTCAAGCGGTCTGTCACGAGCGCGCGCACGACCAGGTACGAGGCGAGGGCGGTGAGAAACGGGTCCACCGCCGACTGCAGCAGCAGGACCTCGTTGAACGTCAAGACGCCGGTGGCGGCGGCGAGGGCGCCGGCGACCCAGGCCGCCCGCCGGCCGTACCACGTCGCGGCGGTGGCGAAGATGAGGCCGACGGCGGCGGCGCCGAGGACGATCTGCACGATCTTCGCTGCGAGCAGCGACGATCCGGAGAAGAGGAACACCACGGCCAGGAAGTAGACGTAGAACGGCGAGACGAAGTAGGCCTCGTGGCCGAGGAGCCAGTCTCCCGCCGCGGCCTGGCGAGCGAGGCGGACGTAGACCTCGCTGTCGAGCCCGCCCTCCGGTTGAAGCAACGGGTGGCCGTGGAGCTGCGCGAGGACGACGGCCTTCACGACCAGCGCGCTGGGGAGCAGCAACGCGGGCCCGATCCCGCCGGCGAGGCCGGTTCGTGCTAACCTAGGCGCTTCGTCGCTCCCGCTTTGGTGGCGCCTGGTCGCCATCCTTCCTCGCGGAGAGGTGCTGGAGTGGCTGAACAGGACAGATTGCTAATCTGTTGTACTGGGTAAACTGGTACCGGGGGTTCGAATCCCCCCCTCTCCGCCAAATCATTAAGTCCTAGGCGTTTCGTTTCGCCCGGTGTGGCGGCCGGGTCACTCACGTTTGGCCCGGCTGCTACCACTTCGGCTGGTTTTGCTACCACTCCATCGAGGCGGTCCACGGCACCAGGCGCTTTCTTCCGCAGCCAGCGGCCGTAGGTGCCGACGGTCAACTCGATGCTCGCGTGTCCAAGCTGCTCCTGCACG
>QHVJ01000061.1 GCA_003222275.1 Acidobacteriota bacterium
CGACGTATCGCCCGACTTGATCGCTTGCTCGGCCTGACGGGCCAGCGCCACGACGTTGTGCCGGATGATGCCGATGCCGATGTTGTGGAAGTCGTTGTCGGTGAAGTAGGTGGCGTCCCGCTTCTGCTCGGTCAACGCATGACATTTGTTGCAGCGGGCGCGGGTGTTGAAGAGCGCCCAGCCGCGCTTGGCGGCGTCGTCGATGGCCGTCGAGTCACCCGCGATGAAGCGATCGAACGGGGAGTCGAACGACAGCTGCGTGCGTTCATAGGACGCGATGGCGCGCAGGAGATCGCGGGCGTTGGGCGGACCGCCGAAGACCTTTCTGAAGGCGTCCTGGTACTCCGTGATGGCGGCGATCCGGGCCACGGCGGCGTCGAGGCTCGGCTGGCCCATCTCGACGGGGTTGACGATCGGCAGCGCCGCCTGCTCCTCGAGCGTCTTCACCCGCCCGTCCCAGAACTGCGTCTTGTTGGAGAGCGCGTTCAGAATGGTCGGGGCGTTGCGCTGGCCGATACGGCCTTTGATCCCGACGGAGGTGGGCCTCCCGTCGGTGAACGCGCGCGCGGGATCATGGCAGGTGCTGCACGCCACGGTCCCGTCCGCCGACAGGCGACCGTCGAAGAACAATTTCTGGCCGAGGGCGATTTTCTCGGGGGTCTGGGGATTGTCAGGCGGTATCGCGGCGCGTGTCGCGGCAGCCGGGACGCCGACCTGATGAATGGACTTCGGCTGAGCCAGCGGCCCGGCCTCCGGGATCGGCGGCACCTTCACCCTTGCCGCACGCGGCCAGGCCACCGTCAGCGTCGCGGCCGCGAGGACGCTTACGATGGCGGCCCACACCGCCATGGCGCGCATTGCTCAGGCCGGCTCGTGCTCGTGCGCGATCAGCGGTGTGTCCACGAGGTGCTCGGCGACGAACCAGACCTGCCGCTCGTTGGTCCGGATCACGTCGCTCACCAGCAGATCGTTGGTGCCGTCATCGCCGGTCTCCGCAGCCTGCCGCGCCATCGCGCGCGCCTCTTTGAGGACGATCTCGTGCGCATGAAGCAGCCGCGCGATCTGCACCGGAACTTCGTCGCGGCCACGTGGCGGGCGCGGAATCAGCGTCATCTCGGCGACGTCATGGGCCATGGCGATGCTCACGCCGCCGAGCGACTGGATTCGCTCTCCGATGGAGTCCACCAGCTCGCTCTGTTCGTCGAAGTGCTTGTCGAAGAGCAGGTGGAGCTGGTAGAACGTCGGCCCACTGACTTGCCAATGGTGCTTTTTGTACAGATCCCGCAATGTCATGGTGTCGACGAGCAGCTGGTTGAGATTGTCGACGCTGACGCCTCGGACTGACGCGTCGAGCGCGACGGGAACGGGAACGACCACCCCGTAGCGTTGGAGTTCCTTGAGACGTTCGTACGGTTCCGTCACGATGAGGTGTTGGTGCCTCTTGCTCATGATTCCTCCTCCCACTCCGATCCATGTAAGACGCGCGCCGGTTCCAGTTCGGTGAACATCTTCAGGGTCGCCGCGCGCCGGCCGGGCGGCGGCGACACGATTCCCCGATGGAGGAAGTCGCACATGATCCGGTTGCCCATCGCCCAGTCGTCCGCATAGGCGGCGACGTGGTGGACGCACATGTCGTCGGCACCGGACGTCGGGTACCCGCACTGGATGCAGAGACTCATGGCCGATCAGAGCTCGGTCTTATCGGCGTCGATGAGCTGCTGCATGGTCTCTTCGCCGTCGCCATCCGCGATCAGCAGCAGGATGTGGATCCGATCCCCGACGACGCGCGCGTCCCGCACCGTCACGACGGTCGGGACGAAGGCGATCGCGTGCTGGAGGATGTTGTCGATGGCGGAATTCAGCGCGGCTTTGAGCTGGGTGTCGTCGGCGGCGCTCGCGACCGGGATCGACGTGGTGATCTGGACGACGTATGCCGTCGCAGGCGTCGCCCATGCCGCGAGGCCCAGAGCGATCAGCGTCGTCAGCATGATCTTCCCGACGATGCGGCTCACCACCAGGGCCCGCCCCACGTCCACGGGTTTTCGTAGGTCCAGATCTGCTCCTGTGCGAGCTGGCGCTCCCTCGTCAGCCGCTGATACTCCGCGTACTCCTTGGGTCCGCCGACGTAGACGCACTGGCAGTTCCGGGGATCGGCATAGGCGTACTCGATGCCGTCGCCCGTGGCGCGGCTTGTCAGCCGGTACGGCGGCATGGCGGCCAGCTGCTGCTGCCGCTCGGCGGTGTCGGCGAGCTCCATCCTGAACCCGGCCGCCGCCAGGAATTGCTCCCTGTCGAGCGCCTGCGAGTGGCGGATCGCCGCGCAGCCCGTGAGCCCCACGGTCGCCGCCAGCGCGAGTGATGCAAGGGTCGTCGTCCAGCGTCCGATCATGATCCTCCTCCTTGTATCGACGTGGCCATCACGCCATGCCGTTCCTGCAAAATCCTTCCCGTCACCGTCACCGAGTCGCCCGTCCTCAGCGCCATGTATTCGTCCTGGCTCGCCTGCGAGAGGTCGACGTTGATGGGTCCAGCGCCGCTCGCGTACGGCGCGACGACCATCGTTTGCCCCGCGATCCCCAGCACCCGTCCCTCGATGCGGACCAGATCGTCTTGCGCGGTGCCGACGTCGACACGCAGCGCGAACACGAGCCCGGCGGAGACGACCGCCGCGGTCAGGGCCTTGCGGAGTGCCCGCCGGCTCATGACCGAAGAGAAACGACGCTGCGAGGGCCCGTCTCGCGCGCCGGCGGCGCCATGAAGTCCGGGCCCACGGGATCGGTGACGAACTCCGCGAGGAGCCGATCGATGGCCACGCGCGTCTCCTCGTCGAGGCGCCAGCCGAGCACGTCGTCGATCGGCGCGAGCTGATCCGGGCGGCGCGCGCCCCACAGCGCGATCGTGGGGCCCTGGTCGAGGATGAAGCGGACGGCCAAGGCGAGCACGTTCCTGCCGTAGCGCTCGTGGGCCAGCCGGTCGAGCGCGGCCACGGCGTCGAGATATTGCTGATAGCGGCGAGGCTGGAACTTCGGGTCCGTCTGGCGCAGGTCGTCGCCGAGGAACCTCGTGTCGCGCCGCATGCGCCCCGATAGCAGCCCGCGGCACAGCGCGCCGTACGCGAGTACGGTGAGGCCCTGCCGCCGGGCGTACGGCAGGACGTCCTTCTCGATCGCCCGCTCGAACAGGTTGTACGGCGACTGCACGACGTGCAGCGGCGCGACCGCCCGGAAGGTCTCCATCTGCTCGGGCGAGAAGTTGCTCACGCCGATCGCGCGGATCGTCCCGCGCTCGAAGAGCCGGTGCAGCGCCTCCGCAGTCTCCTCCACGGGAACGAGGGGATCGGGCCAGTGCACCTGATAGATGTCGATGTAGCTCGTTCCCAGCCGCCGCAGCGAGTCCTCGATCTCCGTTCGGATCCGCTCCGCGGAGGCGTCGCGGTAGACGGCGCCGGCATGCCACGCGAGACCGACCTTGGTGGCGATCAGCAGGCGCTCGCGCCCGCCGTGCTCAGCGATGGCCCGGCCGACCAGTTCCTCGGATCTGCCGAAGCCATAGGCCGGCGCGGTGTCGATCAGCGTGATGCCCAGATCGAGTGCCGTGCGGATCGTTTTGACGGCCTCGGCCTCGTCGCTGCCGCCCCACATCCAGCCACCGATCGACCACGTGCCGAGCCCGATGCGCGAGCTCGCCATCCCGACGCCCCAGATCAGCTTCTGCTCCATCGCTGTCGCCGCCCTCCTATCGCACCTCTGACCGTCGATTTTGAGACGTCGAGGTGCGGGTGGAGGTTGCTCTCCGTTGGCCTACCCGACCAAAGTCGGGTCCCGGGAACGAAACAGCCACCATGGTCGTCTCAAGCGCGTGGACAATTCGAACAGCCGAGCGAAGCGCCTGCTGGAGGCCGAGTTCGACGTGATCGCCGAGCGACTACACAGAGAGGCCGCTGTGCCGAAGGCCAGCCTCGCGGGCGGCGACTTCCTCGACGTCGCCCAGGGCATCGAGCACCAGGAACTGGCGCGGCTCAGCGCGTCGCGGCTGAGCGAGCGGGCGAAGCGCCTGCAAATCGCGCTGAGCCGGGTCTCCGAAGGCGACTACGGCGTCTGCTCGGAGTGCGGAACGTCGATCCCCCCGCAGCGACTCCGCGCCGTTCCCGACGCGACCACGTGCGTGGCGTGTCAGGCGCGGCTCGAGCGCGGCGCTCACTGAAGCCCCGGCCCGTCTCTTTCCCCTATCGACGAGTCCAGCCGCGGCCGCGCTGGTGACGTCGACAAGCGTCGGGGCTCAGGCGAGAAGCCCCGCGATGATGCCCGTGAGAAACACGCCGTCGAACGTGCCGGCCCCGCCGATCGAGACGACGGGCGCGCCGAGCTCCCCGATCCTCGGAAGGTTCAACAGGTCGGCACCGATCAGGGCGCCCATGGAACCCGAGACGTACGCGACCGGCGGCGCCCGACGAAAGGCCAGCACGACGCTCACGGCGGCCGCGGCCAGCGGCGGAACGAACATCAGCACCGCGATACCGGCGCCAGGCACGATCCGCGCGAGACTGTGGACGATGGCGGCGACGACGGCGACGCCGAGGAGCATGCGCCCACGTACGCGCGAGCGGAGAAAGAGGTAGAGCGACAGCATCACTGGCACGAGGGCGCCGCCCACGTTGATCGCGATGATCGTCATCCCTTCCTCGTGGACCGGCGGCACGACATAGGTGCGCCCGAACATGGTGATGCTCTGGGGAGGCAGCAGGCGCTCGACGCGCATCGCGTAGAGCGGGATATTCACGTGGCTGCCGACCAGGGATAAAGCATGATCACGAACATGTAGCGGGGAGGCACGCCGATCTTCCGGTAGGCGTATCTGAGGATCCTCAGCTCGACCACGAACACGAGGACCACGAGCAAGAGCAAAAAGAGGCCGAGCACGAGTGGGAACGCGACGGGGAAGATCATCGGTGGATCCCGATCACAGCGGCGCCGGCGAGCATGACGCCCGATCACACGGCGCCATCTGGCCGGCGCCGCTTCGGTACGCGCTCGGCGTCATCCCGGTGACACGCCGAAACGTCGTCGTGAAGTGACTCGGCGTCCGAAAACCCACCGACCGCGCGATCTCGGCGATCGGCACCGTCTGGGCCGCCAGCAACGCCCGCGCCTCGTCGATCCTGTGTCGGACCAGGAATCGATGCGGAGGCACGCCGGTGCTGCGCTTGAAGAGCCGCGCGAAGTGATACGGACTCATGTGCACCACGGCGCTGAGCTCGGCCAGGCGCAGCTCCCGCTGCAAGTTGTCCTGGATGTACTGCGCCACGCGTCGCACTCTGTACGCCGGCAGCTCGCCGCCCGTCGTTGTCACGTCGGCCATGGCGGCCCGAATCACGCGCACTCGTGAGTGTCGGCCGCGTCCAACGTCGTCATGGCATCGCCCAGCTGCTTCCGGAGAAACAACCGGGCGCGGTGCACGCGAGTCTTCACCACGGGGATGCTGAGGCCCATGACCTCCGCGATCTCGGGATTCGACAGGCCCCGGACGTCGCGCAGCACCAGCACGCTCCGGTACGCGGCGGGCAATTCCTCGATCGCCGAGGTCAGCGCCAGCCGCAACTCGGTCTGGATCGAGGGATCGTCCACGCGCGGCGACCAGTCGGCCATGGGCACGGCGTGGCAGCCCCGCTCATCGAAGACCGGCATCACGTCGTCCCAGGACACGTCTCGACGCCGGCTCTGCCGGGTGCGGAGCTTCTGATAGGCCGCGTTCGCCACGATCCGGTAGAGCCAGGAGCCGAAGGCCGACTCACCCCTGAAGCTGTCGATCTTCCGGACCACGGTCCAGAATGCGTCCTGCACGACTTCTTCTCCATCCTGCCCGTTTCCCGTGATGCTGGTGGCCAGGCGATACGCGCGGTCCCCGTACGTGGTGACGAGACACTCCGCTGCCGTCGGCTCGCGCCGCCGGAGCGCTTCCAGAAGGTCGAGATCGCGGTCTGCACGCCGCGAATGAGCGACGGCAGCCGTCTCGGGTTCGAGAGCCATTTGAAGAGTCATCTCTCTATCCTCCGTGCCGCCGATCATGTCAGCGCAGAGCCGTCTGGACCGCGTCCAGCAGCAAATCACCGCGGAAGGGCTTGTCGAGGAATGCGACGGCGCCCGCCCCGAGGCACCGCTGGCGAATCTGCTCGTCCCCATGAGCAGTGAGAATGACGGCCGGAACGCGGACGTTCGCGGCCGCGAGATGCCGGAGGAGGTCGAGGCCGCTCATTCCGATCATCCGCAGATCGAGCACGAGGCAACCGGTGGTCTCGCGCTGGGCGGAGGTCAAGAACTCTTCCGCCGAGGCGAACGTCTCGACTCGGAAGCCCACCGACCGCAGGAAATTCCTGAGCGAGCGACGCAACGATTCGTCATCGTCGACGACGGAGATCACCCGCGTATCCTGCGCGCCCATGCGTTGCCGCTGTCCCTCGAACGTCGGAGTCGAATCCATCGACTGCCAGGCTAGGGCGCCGGGCGGGAAGCGTCTACCCTACGTTGGTCGGGGCGAGCTCTACCCTACTTTCGGGGGGGTCGAGCCGCTGCCGGCAGGGGTGATTCCGAGCCGCGCGGCGAAGCGGACCAGGTCGGCCACAGAGCCCGCCTGCATCTTCGCCATCACGTGCGCGCGCTGTTCCTTGACCGTGGCCTCGGTGGTACCCAACTCGCCGGCGATCTGCTTGTTGAGAAGACCTGCGACGATCCGCGCCAGCACGTCCCGCTCGCGCCGGGTCAGGGACGCATGGCGGCCACGAAGCTCGGTGAGTTCCTGGCGCTCCGTGCGCAGCGCGCGATCGCGTTCGATCGCGTGTCGAATGGCGTCGAGCAGGTCCTGCTCGCGGAACGGCTTCGTGAGAAACTCGACCGCGCCGGCTTTCATGGCCCGGACCGACATGGGGATGTCGCCGTGGCCCGTGAGGAAGATGATCGGCAGCGCCGCGTCCGTGTCGGCGAGCTCGCGCTGGAGATCCAGCCCGCTCAGCCCCGGCAGGCGCACGTCGAGCACGAGACATCCCGGCGCATCGGGGCGGCGGGCACGCATGAACGCCTGAGCGCTGGGGAAG
The DNA here is from genome assembly GCA_003222275.1 of Acidobacteriota bacterium. GTDB lineage: Bacteria > Acidobacteriota > Vicinamibacteria > Fen-336 > Fen-336 > AA32. The sequence goes on from QHVJ01000061.1 coordinate 7,088, forward strand.
ACCTCGACGAGGAACCCGACGGAGGTGATGAGTCTCCGGAGGCTGTCGCGGACGGACGAGTCGTCGTCGACGACGAAGACGACCGGCGCATCCGGCGTCATGGCATCCCCGGCAGGGCGAACTGGAACGTCGCGCCATGGTCCGGGTTCGCCGTCGCCCACAGCCGGCCCCTGTGGTTGTCAATGATCGAGTGACTGATCGATAGCCCCATACCCAGCCCACCCGGCTTTGTCGTGTAGAACGCCTCGAACAGGCGCGACGCCTCGGCTTCGCTGAAGCCGACGCCGGCATCCTCGACGGCGACGATCGCCCAGGGACCATCGTCACGGTGGTCGGCGGTCGCGCGGACGACCATCCTGCGCCGCACCGGCGGGACCTCGCGCATGGCCTCGGCGGCATTCATCAGCAAATTCAGGAGGACCTGCTGGAGCTGGATCCGATCGCCCGCGACCTGCGGCAGGTTCGGTGCCAGAGACATTTCCAGAGATATGCCGTGTCGCCTGATCTCGGGCCCGACGAGGGGCAGCACGTCGCGGATGACACCGGCGAGGTCACAGGGCCCACGGGCGACCGACGAGCGCGTCAGCAGGGCGCGAATCCGGGTGATGACCTCTCCCGCACGGAGGCCGTCCTTCACAATAGCGGTGAGCGCCTCGCGGACGCTGGCGAGATCGGGTCTGTCGGCAGCCAACCAGTGCAGGCACGCGTTGGCAT
>QHVJ01000116.1 GCA_003222275.1 Acidobacteriota bacterium
TGGTGGCCGCTTCGGACGTCGACTACAACGGCCAGCACGCCGGCTATACCGCCGACCCGCAGGAGGTCATCAACTACGTCGACGCCCACGACGACGAGACGCTGTTCGACGCGATCCAGCTGAAGGCGCCGGCTTCAGCCTCGGTCGCGGACCGGGTGCGGATGCAGGACCTGGGCATGAGCCTCGTCACCCTCGGCCAGGGCATCCCGTTCGTCCACGCCGGCAGCGACATGCTGCGCTCCAAGTCCCTCGACCGGAACAGCTACAACTCCGGCGACTGGTTCAACCGGCTCGACTTCACCTATTCCTCCGACAACTTCGGCGTGGGTTTGCCGCCCGCCCGCGACAACCAGTCGAACTGGACGATCATGGCCCCGTTGCTCGCCGACCCGGCCCTCAAGCCCGGGCCCGACGACATCCAGGACGCGGTCGTCCATTTCCGCGAGGCGCTGTCGATCCGGAGGAGCTCGAAGCTCTTCCGGCTCCGGACGGCCGACGACGTCAACGAGCGCTTGAAATTCCACAACACCGGCCCCGGCCAGCTACCCGGCCTCATCGTGATGCAGCTCTCCGACGAGGACGGCTCCGTCGACCGGCGCCACGACCAGATCGTGGTGCTCGTCAATGCGAACCGCGTCGCGCAGAGCTTCACGCTGGGCGACTTCGCCGGCCGCCGCTTCCTGCTCCACCCGGTGCTGAGGAGCTCGCACGATCCCGTGGTCCGGGCGGCTTCTTTCGACCCTGGCTCCGGAGCGTTCTCGGTGCCCGCGCGCACCGCCGCCGTGTTCTGGACCCTGCGGCCGCTGCGCGACCGGATCCGGCTTCTGGAGGCGGACGTGGACGGCCTCGTGGGGCGGGGCGCCCTCAACGCGGGCCAGGGCCACGGCCTCGAGGCGAAGCTGGAGGCGGCGCTCGGCCAGGTTGCCCACGGGAGCAACGGCACGGCGATCCATCAGCTCCGCGCCTTCGTCAATCAGGCGCGCGCCTTCGCGAACGCCGGCATCCTGGCGCCGGAGGATGCCGCGTCGCTGAGCAGCGAGGCCCAGAGCATCATCGACCAGGCCTCCGCCGAGGAGGGCTGAGGGTTACGGCTTGGCCGCCGGCGTGGCCGCCGGGGTCGCGGCCGACCTCCACTTGATGACGTGATAGGTCGCCTCCGTGTCGCCCACGTTCTTCACCGTGTGCAGCTCATTGGAGGCGTGGAAGATCACCGATCCGGGCCCGAGCCGGCGCAGGACCCCGTCGAGGTTCGACTCGACGGTCCCCTCCTTGATGATGATCAGCTCCTCGTCGGGGTGCCGGTGCGGGCCATGGGGCGCCTCGCCCGGCTTGAGCGTGGTGATGTGCATCTCGAGCTGGTCCAGCGTCGGAGTCGGCGTGTCGAAGACGCGGCGCACCGCGCCGACCTTGGTCGGCTGGGGCGCGAGCGACTCCCAGGTGAACACGCCCGAGTGCATGACGGTGGCGGCGGGCGCTTCGGCCCGGCTCGCCGTCGCGGCCAGCGCGAGCAGGGTCAGGCCGGCGGCGAACCCGGCGGTCGCGACGCGTCGAGTCAGGGTCATGTCTGCCTCCAAGGATGGAAAGATACACCGTGATAGGCTCCGCGGAGCATGACCGTGGCCGCTCTCGACCGCTTCCGACTGAAGAGCCCGATCGGGGAGCTGGTGGGCTACGTGCGTGAGCGCGCGCTCTGCGCCCTCGACTTCGGCGAGCGGGACGAGAGCAACCGGGCCCTCCTGGAGCGGCGCTTCGGCGCGATCGACGTACGCGACGGAACGGAAGCCCGGGAGGCGCGGCGCCGGCTCGAGGCGTACCTTGCCGGCGATCTGGAGGCGCTGGACGCGATCGCGGTCGACCCGGGAGGGACGGAGTTCCAGGCCAAGGTCTGGGCGGCGCTGCGGCGCATTCCGCCGGGGCGGACCGTTTCCTACACGGAGCTGGCCGCCGCGGTGGGATCGCCTGCCGCGGTGCGGGCGGTGGGTACGGCCAACGGTCAGAACCCCGTGCCGGTCGTCATCCCGTGCCACCGCGTCGTGCGCTCCGACGGGACCCTCGGCGGATACGGCGGCGGGCTCGACCGCAAGCGCTGGCTGCTGGATCACGAGAAGGCCCGCCTGGCCCGACCCGCGACGAACTCCAAGCAGCGTCCGCTGTTCCCGCGCTGAGGTGCGTCGGCTGAACCCTTAGCGTTCGGCGCGCGCCCACGCCTTCTCGAGGCGCTCCTTCGTGGCGGCGGCCTCGGCGGTCTTGCCCTGCTTCCGCTGGCTCTCGGCGAGCCCCGCCAGCGCCCATCCGTTGTCGGGGTTGCGCCGCAGGTCCTCCTCGAAGACGGCCTGCGCTTCCGGCGCGCGGCCCGCGGCGAGCAGCACGGCGCCGAGGTGGTGCCGGGTGGGGTAGTACCAGTCCGCGGGCTCGTTGTAGCTCAGCTCGTCCTCGGCCTTCACGGCGGCCCGAAGATGCTCGACGGCTTCATCGGCGCGCCCGCCGCGAGCCGCGATCTCGCCGGCGAGGAGAGCCCGGGCGATCGTGAGCAGCCGCGCGGCGGGGTTCAGGCCTTCCGTCGCCTCGGAGGGGATCGCGGCGGCCGCCTTCTCGAAGGCGGTCCTCTCCGTCTCCGCCTCGTCGGGCTGGGAGCGCACCGCGTAGGCGATGCCGCGCGCCGCGTGCCACATCGCCTTCGCGAAGCGCAGATCGTCGGGTGGCGCCGGCTCGGCCAGCGCCTCGTCCCACCTGCCGAAGCGCACCAGCACCCACTGCGGATACACGAGCGAGAAGTCGTATCCCGGCATCTGCCGCAGCATCTCCGGGCTCATGTATCCCGTCGCCTCCCGCGCGGCGGCGAGGGCCTCGGCCCGGCGGCCTTCCATCATCGCCGCGGCCATCAGGAACTGCGGGTTGTGGGCGACGTACATCCAGTGAAAGCCCTTCGGCTGCGCCTTCTCGACGTAGACCTTCTCGGCGGCGATCGCCTTGCGGTTCGCCTCCGCCGCGTCCTCGTAGCGTCCGACTCGCATGTAGATGTGAGCGGGCATGTGCACGAGGTGGCCGGCCTGCGTGAGCGTGCCCAGTCGTTCGGCCGCGGCGAGGGCCTTCTCGGGATGGGGCGACGCCTCGACCGTGTGGATGTAGTAGTGATTGGCTCCGGGGTGCAAAGGATTGCGGGCGAGCACGCGCTCGAGCGTGGCGACGATCTCCGGCGTCTCCGGCCGCGGCTGGCCGTCCTTCGACCACAGGTCCCACGGCCGCAGGTTCATGAGCGCCTCGGCGAAGAGCGCTTGCACGTCGAGGTCGTTCGGGAATCGCCCCGCGACCCTTCGCATCGCGGCCGCGTACGCCTCGTCGAGGGCGCGTTGGGCCTTGGGGTCCACCGGCGGCGGGTCGGAGTACCGCGTGGCCAGCGCCTCGATGAGGGCCCGCTCCACGGGCTTCGTCCGGCCCGCGCGCGCGAGGGCGGCCTGCGCCGCCATGTTCGCCGCCTTCGTGCGGTCGGTTTGCGCGGCCAGGTTGATGTGGGGTCCCAGCGCCATGCCCGCGCCCCAGTAGCAGCTCGCGCAGCCCGGATCGAGGCGCGCCGCGTGCTCGAACGAGCGCTGCGCCTCTTCGAGGTTGAAGGCGTAGAGCAGGAGCAGACCCTGGTCGAAATAACGCTGCGCGGCGGCCGACTTCGTGGTGACGGGCCGGTGGTAGCGGCCCAGCTCCGGAAAATAGGGCGCGGGCGCCGGGTCGTCACGGGCGGTGGCGGCGGGGCCGAGCGAAGCGGTCAGGCCGGCGGCGAGGACGACGGAGCGCCAGCGGAAGCTCATCTGCTCCTCCTGGGATAGACGGGTGGCCGCGGGGCGGTTGGCGGATACACCGGCGGCCGCGGAGCGGCGGGCCGATAGCGGGGAAGAAAGCTTCGGGCCCGAAGCGTCACGAACGCCGAGAGGACGAGCCACAGGCCGAGCGCGGCCAGGAAGGCGGCCGCCGCGCGGGAGGGCCATGGATCCTCGTCGACGACATGGAGCTCGGCGGCGCCGTTGCGGCCGAGGAACTCGCTCGTCGCGGCGAGTATGTGCCCGCCCCGGCTCTCGCACCGGCTGAACGGGCCGCGGCCCGTTCCCGTCTTGCGGTCGGTGCAACCGACGCCGATCAGCGTTTCCCTGCGGGTCGGCGACGCGATCTCCAGTCTCGACCGCGGGACGCCGAAGCTCACCGTGATCTCCTCGATCGGGACGCGGTGCGTCGACCGGCGCCAGCCCTGGCGCACGATCTCGCACTCGCCCGCCGCGCGGCGGCACGTGAGGATCAGCGTTTCGTGCTCCGCGAGGGCCACGAAGGCGAACGTCAGGGCCAGCACTCCGGCCCCCAGCCGGGCGAGGCGGAGGGAGCCCCGCGCAGGCCGCGGCAGGGACGCGCCTTCACCAAGGCGGTCGAGCAGCGGGATGGCCCGCCACCAGGCGATCTGGCCGGCGGCGTAGACGAAGAGGACCAGGGCCGCGGCGGCGACGCTCTTCGCCGGCACATGCGCCGACGACTCCACGGCCCAGGGCACGGCGAGCAGTCCGACGAGGATGCCGATGTAGTGGATCAACAGCAGGCGCGCTCCCACGCGCGCCGCGCGGCCGGAGGCGGCCATGAAGGAGACCACGGCGCCGAACGCCGTCCAGAGCAGGGGAGCGGACAGCCCGATGAAATAGGCGTCGAAGCCGCAAAGCGGGAGCGACACGGGGAAGCCCGCCATGAACATCAGAACGAGGCTCAGCGGGCGGCTGTCGCCGTCATACCCCGCGGCGCCGGAGGCGAGCCAGGAGAGGAGCGCCCCGTAGGCGAAGCCGGCGAGCGTGCAGGCGAAGAAACGTGGTCTCAGGGCGGCGCCAGCTCCGTCATCGGCAGAGTATAAAGGGGAACATGCCGTTCCCGACCGACCTGTACTACGAGGGTCGGTTCCCCGGTGACGATCCACGGACAAGATGAAACACGATGCTCTTGCAGGTCACGCCGGCCTCGGCCTTGAGGAACTCCGACACGTCGATGGGCCGCACGTCCACGCCTCGCGCCGCCAGCAGGTCGATCGTGCGCGGAAAGCCCGAATGCGCGATCACGCTTCCGGCGACGTGGAGGACGTTGGCGGCTCCGGGCTCGTCGGCCGGGATGGGCACGACGTCGATCCGTCGAACGGACCGAGATCGAGCCAGCCGGGGTTGGCGAGGACGGCGCCCTCGCCGATGGCAGTGACGGCCGACTTGAGGTGCAGGCAACCCGTCACACCGACGGGCACGACGTCGTAGCCGAACGGGGCCACGATCCGCTGGAGGGCCCGCGCCCCCGCCGCGTCGGTACGCGCCGAGGAGCCGACGAAGATCCGGCGGCCGAGGGCGAGCACGTCGCCGCCGTCCAGCCGCGCGGAGGAGGGAATTCGGGCCAGGGTCCGGTATCCTTCGAGCGCGGATGCGACCACGTCGACCTCACCGCGGCGCGACGGGGCCCCCGGATGCGCGAGGACGGCCACCTCGTCCAGGACGACGGCGGTATCCTCGACGAAGCAGCAGTCGGGCTGGGCGGGATCCCCCGGCAGGCGGACGACGTCGAGCCCGAGGCTCTCGAGCATCCGGCAGTAGGCGGCGTGCTGGCCGACGGCGCGGTCGAGGTCGATCGCGTGGCGCGGCCGGAACGTCAGCTCGCAGCGGGCGAGGGCGGCAGAGACCTCGCGCGTCAGGGCGATGTCCGTCACCCTTGAAGTATGTGTCGACGAGCACTGACAGGCGAATTCGATGCAGGGTAGTTTCGGGTCGTCGCCTTCTGACCAGGACAGTCAAGATCTTCATTCGGGGGGGGTTCGGGTATGGCGAATGCTTTGACGGGACGTTGGCTCAGGAGCGCGTTGCTGCTGGCGGTGGCCGGGGCCGCCCCTCCCTTTGCCGCCGAGAGCGCGGCCCAGGGTCTCTCGGGCACGATCGCCGTCAACCCGCCCGTCATCAACCCTGGCGCGCCGACCACGGTGACTTACCTGATCCGAAACGACAGCCCACTGCCGTTCGTCGACCTGGCGGTCGTCATCCGGCTGGAAGACCCCGACACCGGCCAGACGCTCGTCACGCTGAACGACATGATTGCGAGCCTGCCGCCGGGCGGGGCGTTCGCCAACGTCCAACCGCTCCCCACGGCCGGCCTCGCTCCCAAGACCTACCTGGTGATCCTGGAAGTGATCCTGGAAGGGTCGCTCAGGCTGGCCACCGCCACCCTCCAGGTCGCGAGCCCATCCCTCGACTGCACGCACGCCGGGCCGAGCATCGGCGAGCTCTGGCCGCCCAACCACAAGTTCGTGGCGGTGTCGGTCGGAGGCGTGACCGCGCCCGGCGGCGGGCCGGTAACGGTGACGATCAGCCAGGTCTTCCAGGACGAGCCGACGAACGAGCTGGGCGACGGCAACACCTGCCCGGACGCGGGCGGGATGGGCACGAGCACCGTCAGAGTTCGGTCGGAGCGGTCGGGCCTCCGGGACGGCCGTGTCTATCATCTGCAGTTCACCGCGAGCGACAGCGGCGGCGCCACCTGTCAGGGAGAGGTCACCGTCTGCGTGCCCCACGACCAGGGGCAGGGTTCCGCGTGCGTGGACCAGGGCCCGCTCTTCAACTCCGCCCTCTGTCCCGCCGGGGGCTCCGGCCGGAGCGAGCGGGCGCCCGCGCGGCCCCCGTTCGAGCCGGCGCGCTGAGAACCTGCCGGGCGGCGCGTTGCCCGCTGGCGATGGCGCCGGCCACGGTGCCCATCTCCTCCGGCTCACTCGCCTCCCCGGCGAAGAAGAGCGTGTCTTCGCAGGGGCGGGTCAGCGCGCGTTGGGCGGGAAGGCCTCCCACACCGACGTAGCTGTAGGCGCCGCGGCTGTAGGGATCGCGGCGCCAGTCGTGGGTGCGCCAAGACTCGAGAAGGTCCTCGAGGCGAGGGCGGGGGACACCGAGCGCGCGCCCCAGGCTGGCGAGGGCGCGGTCGACGAGGGCCGTCTCGGGCAGCTCGCGGAGCGCGTCGGCGCTCGGCCCGCCCGCCCACGCCGTGACGACCGGGACCCGCCAGGGATTCGCCGTCCACCAGGTCGGGAAGTCGCCCTTGCGGTCATGGATGAAGTCGATCCGGTTCGGCTCGCCCAGCGCGCGCCCCGCGCGCCGGCGGAAGAACCCGGGATCGTCCCAGAAGGCCTCGCGGAAGCGGAGCACGAGCTTGCAGACGTGGCTCACCTCCAGCTTCTGCACCGCACCGCGCAGGGCGGCCGGTACCGGGTCGAAGCGGACCGCGCCGGCCTCCGAGGGCGCGGCCTTCAACACGCCGAGAGGAAGCGTGACGACCGCGGTCCGCGCGCGGAGGGTACGCGTCTGGGTTCCGCCTGCCGAGCGGTAGCCGACGTCGACCCCGCCGCGGCGCCACCGGACGCTCTCGACGATGCAGGCCCGGCGGACCTCGCAGCGCTCGGGGCGAAGCCCCGCGCGAAGCCATTCGACCACGGCGAAGTATCCCGCCGCGAGCCGGTATTGCCGTTGCGACTCGTCGGACTCTCCTCCCGCGGAAGCGATGGACTGTGCGCTCACGCGATCGACGTGGGCGGCGAAGTAGCCCTCGACGAAGAGGCGGGCCATCTCCCGCGTGGGGGCGGGGACGCGCCGCTGCGCGAGGAAGCGCGCGAAGGACACGTCGGGACCCTTCGTGGGGATTCGTTCGAGCAGCCTGCCGAAGCGCGTCCAGACTTCGCCCATCGGCCGGAGCCGGCCGTCCTCGGCCCAGACGTGCCCGTCGGGAAGCTCCACGACGGCGAGCCCCGCCGCGCGCGCGATGTCGCGCGTGGCCTTCGCCTCGCCGTGGAGGAACTCCGGGCCCAGCTCCACCGGCAGCGGCCACTCGGGGTCGTGCAGGGTGAAGATGCGGCCCCCGATGCGCGGACGGGCCTCCAGCACGACGACGTCGCGTCCCCCGTCCGACAGCGCGCGGGCGGCCGCGAGCCCGGCCGCTCCCGCCCCGATGACGATCGTGTCGACTCCCGTTCGTCGCACGACCTTATGATGACAGCTGGAGCCCATGACGAGGCCGATCCGGATCGAGCCGCGCTTCGAGAGCTGGCAGGCGGCCGCCCGGGCGCTTCTGCGAGACGAGGTGCCGCCGGAGGCCGTCGACTGGCTCGAGAGGCTCGCAGGCGGACCGGTCGAGCCCCCCGCCGCACCTGTTGCCGACGCGAGCGGGCACCGTGTCCCTCGCCGGTTCGTGGACATGGCGCGGCAGGTCGCGGGTCATCCCGCGCCGGGCCGGTGGGCCCTCCTCTATCGTGTGCTCTGGCGGATCGTCCACGAAGACCACGAGCTGCTGCAGCGTGAGGCCGACGCCGACGTCAGCGGCCTGCTGCAGATGGAGAAGGCCGTCCGTTCCGCCGCGCCGTTCGTTCCGCCGGCCGCCTCCATCCCGGACCTGCAACAGGCGGCGAAGGCCTGCACCGGGTGCGACCTCTACCGGCACGCCACCCAGACGGTCTTCGGCCGGGGTCCCCAGGCCTCGCGCCTCGCCCTCGTCGGCGAGCAGCCGGGCGATCAGGAGGACCGGCAGGGCCTGCCGTTCGTGGGCCCGGCGGGACAGGTCCTGGACCGTGCGTTGGGTGAGGTGGGACTGCGCCGCGAGGAGCTCTACCTGACCAACGTCGTCAAGCATTTCAAGTTCGTTGCCACGGGCAAGCGCCGCCTGCACCAGACGCCGCAGGAGCCGGAGATGCTCGCCTGCCGGCCGTGGCTGGAAGCGGAGCTGCAGGCGGTCCACCCCGAAGTGCTCGTGTGCCTGGGCGCAACCGCCGCGCGCGCGGTGTTCGGCCCGGCGTTCCGGCTGATGAAGCAGCGGGGCCTCTTCCTGCCCACGCGATGGACCGCGCGAACGATGGCCACGCTCCATCCTTCGGCGGTGCTGCGAGCGCCGGATGCCGAGGGCCAGGAGCGGCTCTACGGCCTGCTGAAGCAGGATCTGGCCACGGCCGTCGACGCGCTGCGCATCGATCTTGCATAAGGTCCCGAGGGCGCGTCCTCAGGCGACGCGGGGAGGTACTGATGCAGTTGGGCGGCAGGCGCAGCGACAACGTCATCGACGAGCGCGGTCGGGGGATTGGCCTTCCTGTCGTCGGAGGCGGCCTCGGGATGGCCGTGATCGCGCTCGTCGTCTATCTGCTCGGCGGCGACCCCAGCGTGGTGACCAACATGACGCAGCCGGCGCCGCAGGGGGCCCCCGCGGGCCCGGGCTCACCGGACCCGCAAGCCGACTTCGTCTCGGTCGTGCTCGCGGACACCGAGGACACGTGGAGCAGCGTATTCCGCGAGCAGCTCCACCGCACCTACGAAGATCCGCAGCTCGTCCTGTTCACCGGCGCCGTCGAGTCCGCTTGTGGCTTCGCCCAGCAGGCCATGGGACCGTTCTACTGCCCGCGCGACCGCCGCGTGTACATCGACCTGGCGTTCTACCGGGAGCTGCGCGAGCGGTTCCACGCGCCCGGCGATTTCGCGCAGGCCTACGTGGTCGCCCACGAGGTCGGGCACCACGTCCAGAACCTGCTCGGCATCTCGAACCAGGTCGGCGCGGCCCAGGAGCGGAGCGGGCGCCGGGGAGCCAACGCGTTGTCCGTGCGGCTGGAGCTGCAAGCCGACTGCTACGCGGGGCTGTGGGCGCACCACGCGGACAAGGCGCGGCACGTGGTCGAAGCCGGCGACATCGACGAGGCGCTGGGCGCCGCCAGCGCCATCGGTGACGACCGCCTCCAGCGCGCCACCCAAGGCGAGGTCGTGCCGGAGAGCTTCACCCACGGCAGCTCGGCGCAGCGCGCGGGGTGGTTCCGACGCGGCTTCGAGTCGGGCCGCGTGGAGAGCTGCAACACGTTCCAGGGCTAGCCGCTTCGCAGCACCAGGCGGTCGGGAGAAGCGGATGTGATCCGGTACACCTCGGCGGGTGTCTTGCCGGTGGCCGGGAAGAGCTTCAGGGCATGCCCGTCGATCTCCCACCGCCCCGCCGAGCGCTGCCGGCGGTCGTCCGGGCCGGGCCGGGCGTGGCCTACGGTCCCGTCGCGGCGCAGATCGATCGAGCGCCGCCCGCGCGAGGGGGGAAACTTGAAGCTCGCGGGGCGGAAGACCATCTCGTCGTCCCGGTCCTCTTCATGGGAATGGACCCATTCCTGGTGCAGCCACTCGCGCGGCGTGTCGACCGCCATGGCATCGGCCCGAAGCTACTTGCCGATGGTAGCGCGGGGGCCGTCGAGGCTGGCCTGCATGCGCACGACCTGCTGAGCGGTGAACATGAGCATCGCGTCGTCGTCGACGTAGTCCATGTAGTTCATGAACATGTCGCCATTGGGTCCGTTCTGGCACGAGACGTGGGGAAAGCGGGGCTTGCCGTAGTTCGGATGCTGGGCGTTGGGCGTGTCGGCCACGAAGTCGGTCCCGCTGCAGTCCTCGGTGTCGCCCCAGATGTGCCGCAGGTTCAGCCAGTGGCCGACTTCGTGCGTGCCCGTGCGACCGAGACGGAACGGCGCCGTCGCGGTGCCGGTGGTGCCGAAAGCACGGTTCAGGATCACGATGCCGTCGGTCTTCGCCGGGCCGCCCGGGAACTGCGCGTAGCCCAGCAGCCCGTCGCCGAGCGAGCATACCCAGACGTTGAGATAGCGGGCGGAGGGCCACCCGGCTGATCCGCCCGTGGCCGGCGCCTTCACGGAGTCGTCGTCCGGGAACGCGGCCTGCGTGGTTCGCACGTAGAGGATCCCGCTCGTCTTGTTACCCGCCGGGTTCCGGGTAGCGAGGGCGAACTGCACGCGGGCATCCGTGACGAGCCCCTGCCATACCGAGGGCACCTTGGACTTGTCGGGGTTGGTGGCGCGGTAGTCCTTGTTGAGGGCGGCGATCTGGCTCTTCACCTGGGCGGCCGTTATCTTCTCGTCGGCCGTCTTGTAGACGACGTGGACGACGACGGGGACCGTCGTCACCGCCTGCCGGACGCTCGTTCCGGCGGCGAGGCGGTTGTGGATCTTGCGCTCGAGCTCGGCCTGCCGCAGGCGAAACTCGGGATCGCGCTCCAGGAGACGGTGGTGGACCTGCATGGTGCCGCAGCGGCGGCGGACGGGAACGAGCGCAGGCATCAGGGCGGAGGCATCAGTGGCCGCGCGCCGGCTCGCGACGGGAGAGGTCGCGGATGTAGTCGTGAAGGAGGGCGCGGTCGGCGGGGTGCATGTCGATGAAGCTCAGCCCGGCCCCGCCGATGGGCTGCCCGGCGGCGCGGGTCGGGTCCGCGTTCCAGACGACGCGGCCGGTGGCGTGCACAGGCGCCTTGCCCGGCAGCCAGAGGACCATCTCCACCTCGCCCTTCGGGAGGGGCTTGTCGGACTTGATGAAGAGCCCGCCCCTGCCGATGTTGGTGACGTGGTCCGACACGAACATCTGGCCACTGATCCAGTCCACCCGGATCTCCACCTCGTAGCGCTCGTGCTCGCGCTCGGGTGCGGGGTCGCCCGAAGGCGTCGGGTCGTCCGCCATGAGCCCTATACTACTTCACGGGCTGAAGGCAAGCAGCGAGAAGACCACCAACGTCGGGCCTGCGGAAGAGCGCATGGGGTGTCCTCCTTGAGAGCGGATCGCGGTCACTGTTTCGCCGTGAGCATCATCTTCAATGTGGCCCCGGGGGCGTGCGCCATCTTCAGGAATCCCTGCTGGCCCTGCTCCAGGGGCATGACGTCCGTCCACGGCTTGAGGTCGAACCGGCGCGCCTCGATCAGGCGGACCGAGGCCTGGAAATCCCGCGGGGCGTACGCGAAGGAAGTGAAGACCGCCTTCTCGTCCCGGATCATGTTCGTCCACGGCAGGGTGGAGTCGTGGTCGGCCAGCCCGAGGAAGACGATCCGCCCGCCCTTGGCCGCGGCGGCCACGGCGGCCTGGCGCGTCTGGGTGTGGCCGACCGCTTCCACGACATAGTCCGTCCCGCCGCCCGCCCACGCGCGTACCGCCTCCGGGGCATTCTCGCGGGAGGCGTCGATCGTCCGGTCGGCTCCGAGGGTCCGTGCCACCTCCAGCCGTTCCGCGTTGACGTCGACCACGCAGATCCGCGGGACGCCCCGGAGGCGGGCGAGGACGAGGGCGAGGGCCCCGAGGGGCCCGGCGCCGAATACCGCCACCGTCTCGGGAGGCTCCGCGAGGGAGATCCGGAACGCGTGGAGGATGACGGCCATCGGCTCCACCAGGATCGCCTCCGGCTCGGGCAGCGATTCGGGCAGGGCATGAAGCTGGCGCACGGGCACGGAGATCAGCTCGGCGTACGTGCCGTGAAGCCGGTCCATGCCGAAGACGCGCCAGTCGGGGCAGAGGTTCTGCCGGCCGCTCAGGCAGGCGGCGCACGAGAGGCAGCTCAGGAGGGGATTGAAGCAGACCCGCTGGCCGCGGTCCCATCCTTGGGCGCCGCCGGCCACCCTCGCCACCGTCTCGTGCCCCATCACGAGTCCCGGCTTCCGGCGCTCGCTCAAGCCCAGGAAGCCGTGGAGGTCCGAGCCGCAGATGCCGGCCGCGGACACCTCCAGCAGCACCTCTCCGTTCTGCACCACGGGATCCGGCAGGTGCTGGATCTCGACCTTCTCCGGCCCGACGTAGACCAGGGCCTTCATGCGATGGACGCCATCTTATCGCGTCAAAAGGGCGTTCGGCGTTCGTGGTATAAGCGCCGCCGGGGGAAAGAGTGGAGGCGACCATGAAGGGTGCGAGGAGCTTCGCGGCCTGGGCTGCGTTCGCGATGCTGGCGCTGGGGGCGCGGGAGGCGGGGGCGCAGATCACGGGCTCCATCGGGGGCACCATCCACGATGCGAGCGGCGCGGTCCTGCCCGGCGCCACGGTGACCGTCCGCGGTCCCAACCTGCAGAAGGAAGCCGCGACCGCGGTCACCGGCGCGAGCGGCACCTACCGCGTGCCCCTGATCCCGCCCGGCATGTATGAGGTCACCGTGGATCTGCAGGGGTTCGCGCCCCAGACCCGCCGGAACGTCGAGGTGGCGATCAACCAGCAGACGACCCTCGACTTCACCATGGCGGTCGGGGGCCGCACCGAGGCGGTGGAGGTGCAGGCCGAGATACCGCTGGTGGAGGTCGAGCGGTCGGCCGTCTCGTCGCGCGTCTCCCAGCAGACGATCGACGCGCTGCCGCTCAACGGGCGCAACTACGTCGACCTCATCTCCCTCGTGCCCGGCGCCCTGCCCGTTCCCGGCGGGCAGCAGGGCGCGAACGTCTCGATCTTCGGCGAGCGCGGCGCCGCGCTCTCGTTCCTCGTGGACGGGGCCGAGAACAACGACCCGCTGAACGGCGGGCCCGCGGTGCGCTACACGCAGGACTCGGTGCGCGAGTTCGAGGTGATCACCACCGGCTACGAGGCCGAGTTCGGCCGCGCCCAGGGCGGCGTCGCCAACATCGTGACCCGCTCGGGCGGCAACCAGTGGCAGGGCTCGGCGTTCACCTTCGCGCGCAACGACGCCTTGGACAGCTCCAACGTGCCCGGCCAGGACCCCCCGAAGCTGGAGCGCTACCAGTGGGGCGGCACCTTGAGCGGCCCGCTGAAGCGCGACCGCGCCTACGTGCTCGGCTCCTTCGAGGTGCTCGACGAGACTCGCGGCGTGAACATCGACCAGTCCAAGATTCCGACCTTCGTGAAGAACGGCCTCGCCACGCCGGGCGGGAAGGAGGACTTCGGCGTCGGCCCCGGCACCGACGGCTGGACCGGCGTGCTGAAGCTCGACTTCACGCTCAACGACCAGAACCGGCTGGCGGTGACGGGAGCCCGCAACCGCCAGGACGTGAGCGGCGAGATCTCCTCGCCGGTGGCGGGAACGATCGCGCTGCCCAGCGCCGCCCGCACCCAGACCGCGGACGGCACCAGCGTCGTCGCCCGCGAGACGGCGGTGCTGCGCCCCACCACCTTCCTGGAGACGAGCGCTTCGTTCATCCGCGGCAACAACGGCGCCAACCTGGAGCATACGGCGCGGATCGAGCCGGTCCTCATCCTGCTCCGCAGCGGCTTCCTCCAGACGGGAGCGCCCTTCGGCAGCCGGAGCGAGCGGACGAGCAAGCGTTTCCAATTCGCGCAGACCCTGACCAACGCGTTCACGGCGGCCGGCGGTGACCACCAGCTCAAGGTCGGCTGGGACGTCAATCGGGTAACGCTCAACGGCTTCGACGAGGTGCTCAACGACGTCGAGTACTCGGCGGCCTTCCTGAGCCCGAACGCGAGCGCGGTCAACGAGGACCTCTTCCGGCGCCTCGGCTTCGCGCAGTCGGCGGCCCGCTTCTTCACGCTCTCGGGCAACCCCGATGGCAGCCTCGACGTCGGCATCAAGGACACCAGCCTCTCCGGCTTCGCCCAGGACAGCTGGCGGATGCCGCACGGGCTGACGCTGAACTACGGCGTGCGCTACGACTACTCGAGCCTGTTCGGCGGCGACAAGAACAACGTCGCCCCGCGACTGGGCCTGACGTGGGACGTGGGGGAGAAGCACCAGACGGTGGTCAAGGCCAACTGGGGCCGCTTCTTCGACCGCAACCTGCTCGCGGCCGCCGCCACCGTGCCCGACAAGGGCGGCATCTTCACGCGGTCGATCTTCGACGTCACGCTGCCGCGGCTGGGCGCCGACTACACCGACTCGCTCATCGACCTCGTCATCACGTCGGGCTTCCCCACGGGCCCGGGCACCCGGAGCCCCGCCGAGAACCCCGCCTACCGCGGCTTCGCCGACGCGCTCCGCGCCGATCCGCTGGCCCTCTACAAGCTGCTCGGCATAAGCGTCGGCGACCCGTCGGTGCCACCGATCGTGACCGCCGACAACATCCAGCAACTCTCGGGCCTGACCGCGGCGCAGGCGGTGGCGCTGCTCGAGCGCACGTTCCCGGGCACCGACTTCGAGTTCTTCGACGTGCCCGGCGGTTCGATCGTCGGCAACCGTGTCCTCTCGTTCTTCCCCCGCGGTCCGCTCGGCCTCAGCCGCGACGTCTCGCGCTACGCCGAGGACCGCACCCCGTCGACGAGCGCCTTCAACGTCGGCATCGAGCAGCAGTTCCTGAACGACTTCTCGCTCGCGGTGACCTACGTCCACCGGCGGACGCGGGACCTGCTCACGCGGCGCATCGTCAACCTGTTCGACGCGGCGCCGGGCAGCCCGAACTTCGGCAAGACGACCGACGGGGGGCCGCGGATCAGCCAGGTCACCTACGACGGCATCATCAACTACGACGGCGTGACCATCTATCTGCGCAAGCGCTTCCGCCACCGGTACCAGTTCGCCCTCTCCTACACGGGCTCGCGGGCGCGCGACAACCTGCTCACGGGCAACGTCGGGTCCCAGTTCAGCAACAACAACCATCCCGAGATCGACTACGGCCCCTCGAACCAGTCGGCGCCCCACGTCTTCGTCGGCAACGGCCTCGTCACGCTCCCGCTGGGCGTCGACCTCTCGGGCATCGTCTTCTGGCGCAGCGGGGCGGCCTTCAACCCGCGCGGCATCGTGGACCTCGACGGCGACGGCCTCGTCGACCAGCGCGACACGACCCAGCCGCGGAACAAGTTCCGGACGAAGGCCTACGGCGACGTCGACCTGCGGCTCGAGAAGCGGTTCAACGTGTCGGGCCGCCAGGGCTTCAGCGTGCTCGTCGAGGCCTTCAACCTCTTCAACCGCGCCAACGTCAGCAACGTGACCGCGGTCTCCGGACCCAACTTCGGCACGCCGACGACGTTCTTCCCCGGCCGTGAGATCCAGTTCGGCGTGCGCTACCTGTTCGGCGGCCGATAGGGGAAGCGCTGCGACCTTCGAGATGCCCGCCGGCAGCATGCTGACCATACTCGTCGCCCTCGTGTTCGTCCCTGCCAACGGGGGGTCTGGGGGGGCCTCTCAGCCCCCCCAGCTTGAAGAGCGAGCGCGAATTCATTTCGCGCGAGCGCCCCAGCTTGAAGAGCGAGCGCGAATTCATTTCGCGCGAGCGAAAGACAACGGCGCCCGCCTCGCGCTCCTCCATGCGCTGGAGACCGACCTCGGCACGCCCCGCGCGACGTCGTACCGCCCGGTGCTCTCGCGCATGCTCGACCGCGTCCTCGCCTCGGCCAATCCCGACGGCATGCTCTACAACGAGTTTCGTCCGTCGGACCTCGCCGCTATTGACCGGAAGCTCTCCGACAACTGGGGCTACGTCTACGGCGCCGTCTATACGCATTTCATGGCGACGGGCGAGACGCGCTATCGCGACGCGGTCCGGCGCGTCCTCGGCCGCCTGCCCCGCTACCGCGGCTACGACTGGGAGAACGGCAGCCAGGACGGCTACGCCGACGCGATCGAGAGCGCGCTCTACCTGTATGCGCGCGAGCCGGTGCCGGAGGCGCGGGACTGGATCGAGAGCGAGATCAAGACGCTCATCGCCTTCCAGCGGCCGGACGGGACGGTCGAGCGCTGGTACGGAGACGGGAACTGGGCCCGCACGCTGCTGCTCTACGCGATGTGGAAGACGCAGGGCTGCTACGTGGACGGCTGGCGCGACGGCGTGAAGCTCGGCGCCGTGCGGGACGGTGCTCGGCTCTTCGTCTCGCTCGAGGGGCCGCCGGGACTTCCGGAGGCAGGGAAGCGTTGCGCACGGGCTCGGAGCTGAAGGAAGGCATCGAGGTCACGGCGCCGACACGATTGACGATCGAAAGGAGTCCTGCCGATGCGCATTGAGACGGCCTTGGCCGCGGTGGCGGTTTTCTCCCTCGGTCTCTCCTCCGCGGACGCGGAGACGCCCTTCAAGCTGGGCACGTTCGAGCGCAACGGCCGGACGTTTCCGGGCCTCGTCCTGGAGGACCGGTGGGTGGTGGACATCGCCGCCGCCAACGCTCGTCTGCAGAAGCAACATCCGAGCTGGAAGGCGCTGGCCATTCCGGCGGGCATGAAGGAGCTGATCGAGCGGTACGACGGCGGCCTGCGCGAGCGCCTGCACGCGATCGCGAACGAGCCGGGGGCCGCCACGCCACGGGTGGACACCTACGAGGTGAAGGCGCTGCGGGTGCGGCCTCCCGTCCCCGACCCCGAGACGATGGTGAACGCCGCGGTGAACTACGTCGAGCACGGGGCGGAGGTCGCGGGCGGCACCCAGGCGCCCACGCCCTCCCCCACGATGGCGCCATCGGTCCCCGGCCTCTGGGAGCGACCGGCGAACGACATCCGTTGGACCCCGTACCTGTTCCTCAAGGCGCGCAGCGCCCTCATCGGCGCCGGAGAGGCGATCCGGATTCCGCCGGGGCGCGACAAGATCGACTGGGAGTGCGAGCTCGCCGTCATCGTCGGCCGGCGCGCGAGCCGGGTGTCCGTCGGCCAGGCCCGCGAGCACATCTTCGGGTACACGCTGGAGGACGACGTCTCGGACCGCGGCGGACGGGGCGACGCGCGGCACGGGTCGGACTGGCTGGTGGGGAAGAGCCACGACACGTTCGCGCCCGTGGGGCCCTTCATCGTGCCGAAGGAGTTCGTCCCCGATCCGCAGGCCCTCGCGATCCGGTTCGCGCTCTCGGGGAAGGTGATGCAGGACTCCAGCACCGCGCGCATGACGCACACCGTGGACGAGCTGCTCCAGTACGCTTCGAACATCCTGACCCTGCGCCCGGGGGACGTCATCTCGACCGGCAGCCCCGCCGGCGTGGGCTTCACCCGCAACCCGCCGGTCTTCATGAAGCCCGGCGACGTGGCCGCGTGCACGATCGAGAGGATCGGGACCCTGACCAACCCCGTGGCCGCGGGGCCCTGAGAGTCATCCCCTCACCGCGCACCTCTATGGCTGCGCGATCGACCAGATCCCGCGGCCGTGCGTCGCCGCGTAGAGCTTCGCGTCCGGGCCCAGGTGGATGTCGAGGGCGGTCGTGTACGGCAGGTTCGAGCCCAGGCGCGACCACGTGGCCCCGCCATCGGCGGAGACGACGACGCCCAGGTCCGTCGCCACCGCGATCTTGCCGCGGCTGAAGAGGAGGTCGTTGACGGGCACGTCGGGGAGGTTGCCGCTCACGTCGCTCCAGTGGGCGCCGCCGTCGCTCGTCTTCCACAAGTGGCCCAGGCCGGCCCCCGGGCCCTCCGTGAATCGCCGAGAGAAGCCGTTGAAGCCGACGTAGACGGTGCGTCCGCTGGGGTCGGCGGGGTCGAGCGCAAGTGCGGAGACGTAGCGGTTGGGGACCGAAGCCGGCGGCGCGACCTGGCGCCACGTGCCGCCGAGGTTGGTGGAGATGCCGCGGGTGAAGCCGTCGTTGTTGCAGGGACCGCACCATGCCGTCCAGATCACGTCGGCCTGGCTGGCCACCACCGTGGTGGAATGGCCGGCGCCGTTGTCGAAGACGGGGACCCACTCCGCCCCCGACTGGATGTCGAAGCCGCGGGTGTTGACCCAGACGTATTGCCCGCCTGCCACCCAATGGTCGCCGTTGACCGCGTCGGGCTCGAAGGGAGCGATGAAGCGCGGGTTGGGGTCGTGCGGGTCCAGGTCGCGCACGTCGCGGAACGTGCCGTCCGAGCGGCCGCAGTTCTCCGTCAGCTCCATCGCCAGGAAGACGTACTCACCGAGGATCCGGCATCCGTCGGCGGGGTCGACGAGGGTGTCGCCGCCGTCGCCGCCGAAAGGCGAACCCATCGTGCCCGCGCCCGTGAGGTCCTCGGGCAGGAGCAGCGATCCGCCGTTGTCCTGGAGGCCGCCGGAGACCGCTACCCCGCCCGGCACCTTGCCGACCGCCACCGAGTAGTACTGCAGCGTGCGCAGGTTCGCGTTGAGGCTCTGCCAGTCGGTCGCGTTCTTGTTCCGGTTGACGCGGCCCCGAACGGGCCGTGCGTAGACGCCGCCGTCGTTGCCCACGTAGACCTTGCCGTCGGCAATCGCGATCGAGTGCTGGTCGGGATGGGTCGTCGGCGGGCAGGTGTTCTGGGAGTCGATGAACGACCAACAGGGGAAGTCGAAGTTCCAGTACGGGCCGATGGCGCTCCAATGGCCACCGCCGTCCTGTGTCTCGTAGACCTCTTCCAGGCCCACGAAGACGTGGTCCGGGTCGTCGGGATCGACGGCGAGGAACTGGTTGTACCAGGCCTGGATGCCGGGATGGTAGAAAGTCGTGCTCTGCAGGGCCGAGCTCTGGTCTCCCAACTGACCCGAGCTGGCGATCTTGTTCCAGGGCCCGGTGACGCTCCCCGTGGGCGAGACGAACACGCCCGCCAGCGCCGTCTGGTTCGAGTTCGTGTAGTGGGTCATCGACTCCACCAGCGCGTACAGCCGCGAGCCGTCGGCGGAATAGGCCAGGGTCGCGCGGCCCACGTCCTGCGGGTTCAGGGCACCGTTGGGGTTGACGAGGACGAAGCTCTCTCCGCCGTTGGTGGAGAGGTAGAAGCCGTTGTACGGAGCTCCGTCTCTCCACGCGCAGTTGGCGATGACGACCCGGCCGGCGCCGTTCGGATCGATGGCAACGTCGTTGCAGATGTTGTTGTACGGGCTCTGCAGGTCGGGCCGTGCCACGCCGTTCACGACCGGGTCGGGCACGGGATAGAGCACGCGCCGCCAGCTCCCCGAAGCGGACGCGGCGGAGTGCTTCCACAGCCCGCGCGAGGTCGCCGCGTAGACGGCGCCCTGGCCGTCGAAGCGCACCTTCCCGATCGTCGTGCTCTCCAGCTCGCTGCCGCCCACACGATTGGTCGTCGAGAACGCCCCGCTCCTCGGCTTGGCGAGTCGGTACACGCCCGAGCCCACGTAAGAGGTGGCGCCGGTGTTGGCTTCGCCGGTGGCGAGCCAGAGGGCGCCGTCCGGCGCCAGCCGCAAGTCGCCTATCGAGAGCGTCGGCAGGCCGTCCGTCAGCGGGGTCCACGTGCCTCCGCCGTCGGCCGAGCGGAAGACGCCGCCGTCCGCCCCTCCGGCGTAGACGTATCCGCCGCCGGCGGCCAGACCGGTGATGCGGCCGGCCACCAGCCCCGCGCCGCCGCTGGAATTGGAGGCGAACGGGTCGCGATAACGCGGGTCGTCGGAGTCGTAGGGCCGGTTCGTCACCTCGCTCCAGTACGGGCCGGAGACGGGCAGGCCGCTGAACGATGCGAAGGCTGCGCTGTAGGCGCCGGGCAGCACGACGCCCGGTGCGCTGCGCGCCTGCGCGTACTGCTCGGCCGCCGTCCGTGACTCCACGCTCTCGTCGCCCGTCTCGCCGACCTTGGCGTAGCGCTCGTGATGGGAGCGGCCGCAGGGACGGGATCCCGGGGCCGGAGATCGATCGAGGCTTGCCGTCGTCGCGAAGAGGACGGCAGAAGCGGCGATTACGACCGGGAGCGGTCGTGCCGGTACCATTGCCGATCCTTTCTGGGGCAGGGAGGCCCGATGCTAGGTCCGCCCCGGACCGGAAGTCAACGAGAACCCGGCCCGAGCCACCTCGCCAGCCACTCGCGCACCTCGCGGTAGAACACCCGGCTGTTCTCGCCCTTGAGGATCCAGTGGTTCTCGTCCGGCCACACGAGAAGCCGCGTGGGGACACGCTGGCGCTGCAGCGTGGCGTACATCTCCAGCGTGTTGTTCATGGGGACGCGGAAATCGTTTTCACCGACCGACAGCAGTATCGGCGTCTTGAAGTCCTTTGCGTAGCCGATCGGGCTCTGGTCCAGCCACGCGCGGGGGCTCTCCCAGAACGGAGCGCCCATCATCAGCTCGCGGCCGTACATCACGTCGCTCGTCGACCACTGCGTCTCCAGGCTCGACAGCCCGGCGTGGCTCACCAGGCACCGGTACCGCGCGGTCGTCGCCTCCAGCCAGTTGGTCAGATGGCCACCGTAGCTCGCTCCGCCGGCGGCCTGCCGCGTCGCGTCGATGAACGGGTAGCGCTGGATCGCCTCGTCCGCGGCCTGGTTGACGTCGTCGGCCGGCCCGCGCAGCGGATCGCCCAGGATGTCGAGCGTGAACTGCTCGCCGTAGCCCGTCGAGCCTCGATAGTCGGTGAGCAGCACCACGTAGCCGGGGCTGGCGAGCAGGTGGTAGTTCCAGCGCAGCGAGATCTGGTCGCGCCACATGTTGGCGTGCCCGCCGTGGATCAGGACGAGGAGCGGATACTTCCGGGCGGAGTCGAATCCCTGGGGCAGCACGACGAAGCTGTGGATGGGGCGCCCCTTCGCGCCCGTGAAGGAGAACTCCTGCGGAGGTTGCCAGTCGAGGGCGGCGGCCCTCTCGACGTTGAACGACGTCAGGCGGGTCTGCTTCCTCGTCGCGGGGTCGACGCGCACCAGCTCCGCCGGGTTCACGGAGCTTCCCCAGGTCGCGACGATGACCGTGGCCGCCGCCGCCTCCGGGATCGCGATCGTGCCGAAGGCGCCCCGCGAATCCAGGACGGGCGTGACCTCGCCGCCGTGGGCGGGCACCGCGAAGAGCTTCACGTAGCCCGAGTCCTCGGCCGTCAGGTAGAGCGTGCGGCTGTCGGGCGCGATCGCGAAGTCGGCGACCGACCGGTCGAACTTCGGGGTCAGGGTGCGGATCGACCCGTTCCACGGCCACGCGGCGCAGGCGAGGCGGTCGACGGCGTAGATCTTTCCCCAATCATCCCCCGCGCGGAAGCAGACCGACTTGCCGTCGGGACTGAACGCGGGATGCGCGTAGCCGGCGTTGCCGGTCGTGAGCGCACGGGGCTCTCCGCCGGTCGCCGCGACCTCGAACAGGTGCGTGTTGGTCGGGGAGTAGGCGCCCGCGTCCCGGTTGGTGGTGGCGACGAACACCATCGACTGGCCGTCCGGCGCCCACACCGGCTCGAGGCTGTCTCCCGAGCCTTCGCCCGTGGCGCCGGCGAATCCCGGGAGCGACACGAGACGCGTGCCAGCCAGGACGTCGCGGGCGGGCCCGCCCGCGGCCGGGACCACGAAGAGGTGCGTCTGCGTGTCGTCGAGCCACCGGTCCCAGCGGCGGATCGGGAAGCTTTCGTAGCTCCGGACCTTCGATTTTGCATCCTTCCGCTCGGCGGCGATCTTCCGGGTCGCGTCCGCGTCGGCGGCTCCGGCGTAGGAGCCGGCCTGGTAGAGGAGCGACTGCCCGTCGGGGCTCCACACCGGCGCGCGCGCGGCCAGCGGGGAGGACGTGACGCGGCGCGCCTCTCCGCCGCCGGCCAGGTCGAGGACGTAGATCTGGCTCACCTCATCGTCCTCGCGCCGCGACGAAAAGGCGATCTTCCGGCTGTCGGAGCTCCAGGCCGGGCCGTTCTCGGCCGCCCGGTTGGACGTAAGGCGGCGCGGCTTGGCGCTGCCGTCGGCGGAGACGATCCAGAGGTCCGCGGTCTCCTTCTTCTCGTCGTAGGCGGGCTCGGTGACGGGGAAGACGACCCACTTCCCGTCGGGCGAGACGGCCGGTGAGCCGACCCGCTCCATCAGGAAGAGGGCCTCGTGGCTCAGCGGCTGCTTCGCGGCTGCGGGCTGGGCGATCGACGGCCGGGGGGCGGCGACGAAGGCCGCGAGCATCGTCGACGCTACAGAGAGTCGGTTCATGGTCCGGCCATGCTATCGCACCGCGCGCGCCACGGGTTACGGGCTATACTTCGCGGCCGAGCGAGGTGAAGCGATGTCCTCCCGCCGAGAATTCCTGACGACACTTGCCGCGGGCCTGACGGCTTCGGCGATGAAGCCGGCCGGGGCCCGGGGCGCCGATGCGCCGGAGATCAAGAGCGGCCTCAACGGGCCGGTCGGCCTCCAGCTCTATAGCCTGCGCGAGTACGGGCCCAAGGACCTGGCGGGCACGCTGGCCAAGGTCCGCGCCATGGGCTTCCGCGACGTGGAGAGCGCCGGGCTCTGGAACCACACGCTCCCCGAGTTCCGCTCGGCCCTCGACGCCGCCGGCCTGAAGTGCCGCTCCGCGCACATCGGGTTCGATCGGCTCCGCGACGACGCGGCCGGCGCGATCGCCGAGGCGAAGGGGCTCGGCGCCGCGGGAGTCGTCTGCGCCTGGATCCCGCACAAGGGCGACGCGTTCACCCGCGACGACGCGACGAAGGGGGCCGAGGTCTTCAACCGCTTCGGCAAGGCGGCGCAAGACGCCGGGCTCACCTTCGGCTACCACTGCCACGGCTACGAATTCGTGCCGTCGACCGAGGGGACGCTGTTCGACACGTTCGCCGGCATGGCCGATCCCAAGCTCGTCTCGTTCCAGATCGACGTCTTCCACGCCTACAACGGCGGCGCCGATCCGGCGCAGCTCATCGAGAAGCACAAGGGCCGCGTGCGGTCGCTCCACGTGAAGGACCGCAAGAAGGGCGTGCCCGTCAAGGCGGGCAGTGCGGGTGCGGAGGCGGACATGGACGTCCCCGTGGGCACGGGCGCGATCGACTACCCGGCCGTGCTGCGGGCCGCCAAGAAGGCCGGCGTCTCCTACTACTTCATCGAAGACGAGAGCAAGGATCCGCTGGGGCACATCCCGCAGAGCGTCGCCTACCTGTCGAGCGTCAAGGTCTGAGCGCAAGGCGGCGCTCATGACGCGGCGCATCGGCCGAAGGGACTTCTTGCGCTACGGCGCGATCGGCGGCGCGATGGGGATGGCCGCGCGCGCGACCGGCAGATGGCGGGTCGAGGCGGCCGCCCGGCCGGCAAAGACGGCGGCGAGCGCCGTGGCGCTCGAAGAGGCGACGATCGACGGCCTTCAGGAGCAGATGAAGGCCGGCCGCCTCACCGCCCGCCGCCTCACCCAGGCTTATCTCGATCGGATCGAGGCCCTCGACCGGAAGGGTCCGGCGCTGCACAGCGTGATCGAGACGAATCCGGAGGCGCTGGGGATCGCGGACGGCCTGGACGCCGAGCGCAAGGCGAAGGGCCCGCGCGGGCCTCTTCACGGCATCCCGATCCTCATCAAGGACAACCTCGACACGGCGGACCGGATGACGACGACCGCGGGCTCGCTGGCCCTGGCGGGATCGATACCGCTCCGGGACTCGTTCGTCGCCCAGCGGCTGCGGGAGGCGGGGGCGGTGCTCCTCGGCAAGGCCAACCTCAGCGAGTGGGCGAACATCCGCTCCAGCCACTCGTCGAGCGGATGGAGCGGGCGCGGGGGCCAGTGCCGCAACCCCTACGCCCTCGACCGCAACCCTTGCGGATCCAGCTCCGGCTCGGGATCGGCCGTCTCCGCGAACCTCTGCGCGGCGGCCATCGGCACCGAGACCGACGGCTCCATCGTGTGCCCCTCCAACGCCAACGGGCTCGTGGGGATCAAGCCGACCCTCGGCCTGGTGAGCCGCGCGGGGATCATCCCCATCGCGCACAGCCAGGATACGGCGGGACCGATGACGCGAACGGTCCGCGACGCGGCGATCCTCCTCGCGGCCATCGCCGGCGTCGATCCGCGCGATGCCGCTACCGCCGACGCGGGACGCGCCCCGAAGGAGTATGCGTCTTTCCTCGACGAGGCCGGCCTGCGCGGCGCCCGCATCGGGGTGGCGCGCAAGTTCTTCGGCTTCCACGCCGCGGTCGACCGCATCATGGAGGGCGCGCTCGCGGAGATGAAGCGGCGCGGGGCCGAGCTCGTGGACCCCGCCGACATCCCGCACACCGGGGAGTACGACGAGAGCGAGCTGACGGTGCTGCTCTACGAGCTCAAGGCGGACCTCAACGCCTACCTCGAGAGCCTCGGGCCGAAGGCGCCGGTGAAGACCCTCGCCGACGTGATCGCGTTCAACGAGGCGCACCGCAACGAGGAGATGCCCTACTTCGGCCAGGACCTCTTCGTCAAGGCGCAGGAGAAGGGGCCGCTCACCGACCTGGCCTACGTCGAGGCGCGGGCGCGCAACCGCCGGCTGGCGGCGCTGGAGGGGATCGACGCCGTGATGGGCAAGGAGAAGCTGGACGCGCTCGTGGCCCCGACCGGCGGCCCGGCCTGGATGACCGACCTCGTCGACGGCGACCATTTCGGGGGCGGCCTGTCGACGCCGCCCGCCGTGGCCGGGTACCCCCACGTCACGGTGCCGGCCGGATACGTCTTCGGGCTGCCGGTGGGGCTCTCGTTCGTCGGCCGCGCCTGGAGCGAGCCCACGCTGATCCGGCTCGCCTACGCGTTCGAGCAGGCAACCCATGCGCGGCGCATGCCCGGCCTCCTGCCGAGCGCGGACCTCACGGCGAGCTGAACTCCGCAAAAAGCAAAAGGCCGGGACCTTGCGGCCCCGGCCGTTGTCGGTTTGTTCGAGCCTTAGACGCGGCTGACGTTCGCGGCGCGGGGCCCCTTCGGGCTGTCCACTACCTCGAACCGCACGCGATCACCCTCGTTGAGCGTCCGGAAGCCCTCGGCCCGGATCTCCGAGTGATGGACGAACACGTCCGGACCACCCTCGCGGGAGAGGAAACCGAATCCCTTCGACTCGTTGAACCACTTGACGGTACCTTCGATCATGAAACGTCGGGCCTCCTTGGCCCTCGCCTAGTTGACAGCGTTACCTGCA
>QHVJ01000117.1 GCA_003222275.1 Acidobacteriota bacterium
GCCTTGGACAGCGGCGACACCTCCACCGGATAGTCGACGATGAAGGTCGGGTCCCAGAACCCGCCCTCGGCCAGGTCCTCGAAGAGCTGCGCCACCCGCTTGCCGTGGGAGAGACCGGCATACCTCTCCCTCGACAGCTCGGCGCCCTTGGCGTTGTGCCGGCCCCGGAGCGCGTCGGACCGCGTCCACTCCTCGAGCGCCGCGGGGCGGTCGAGGACGGCGCGCGAGAGGTCCAGGCCGGCCTGGCGGGCCGCGGCGGCGATGGCGTCCTTCATGGTCACGCGGGCGAACGGGCGCGCGAAGGCGACCTCCCGCCCCTTGTAGACGACGGGACGCCCTTCGGAGACGCGCTGCGCCGCGGCCGCCACCAGCTCTTCGGTCACTGCCATCACGTCGCCGACGTCGAAGCACGCGGTGTAGAACTCCAGCATCGTGAACTCGGGGTTGTGCATGGCCGAGATGCCTTCGTTGCGGAAGTTCCGGTTGATCTCGTAGACCTTCTCCATGCCGCCGACGACGAGCCGCTTCAGGTACAGCTCGGGAGCGATGCGCAGGTAGAGGTCGATGCCGAGGGCGTTGTGGTGCGTCGTGAAGGGACGGGCCATCGCGCCGCCGGCGATGGGCTGCATCATGGGCGTCTCGACCTCGACGTAGCCGCGCCCGTCGAGGAAGCGGCGGATCTCCGCGATCATGGCGCTGCGCGAGACGAACGTGCGGCGCACCTCGGGGTTGGCCATCAGGTCGAGGTAGCGCTGGCGATAGCGCGCCTCCACGTCGGCGAGGCCGTGCCACTTCTCGGGCGGCGGCAGCAGTGCCTTCGCCAGGAACGTCAGCTCACCCGCCTGCACCGTCAGCTCGCCCTTTCGCGTCCGCATGATCCGGCCCGCCACCCCGACGTAATCGCCGAGGTCGACGAGGTCCTCGAACATCGAGTACGCCCGCTCGCCGAGGTCGTCCTTGCGGAGATAGACCTGCAAGCGGCTCTCGCCGTCGGAGAGCGTGGCGAAGGCGACCTTGCCTTGCGGCCGTTTCAGCACGACCCGACCCGCGATCTTCACGGGCACGGCCAGGGACTCCAGCTCCTCCAGCGTCTTCTCCCCGTAGGCGGCGATGATCTGGCCGAAGCGGTGGGAACGGTCGAACCGGTTCGGGTAGGGATTGACGCCGCGCTCGCGCAGCGCGTTCGCCTTGGCGAGACGCGTGGCCGACTCCTCCGGCCAGCCCTCCACCGGCGGCTTGGGCGTTTCGGGCTCGCTCACGCCGCCCTCATTCCTGGCCCCGACCCCGCGACCGCGGCTCCTCCCCACGCACCATGCGGCGAACCGCGTCCAGCACGCCGTTGACGAACGACGGGGAGTCGGCCTCCCCGAACCGCTTCGCGATCTCCACCGCCTCGTCGATGACCACCGACGACGGAGTGTCCCGCTCCATGTCCAGCTCGTACGCGCCCAGGCGCAGGAGGTTGCGGTCCACGGCCGCGATGCGGTCGAAGCGCCAGTTCGTGGCCGCTTCCCCGATGAGGCCGTCGAGGCGCGCGGCATTCGCCTGCGCCCCGCGCGCCAGCCGCTCGGCCATCGCCTTCGTCGCGTCGGTGCTCGTACGGACCCGCCAGAACGAGGCCGCGACCTCGTCCATGGGCGCGCGCGTCAAGTCCCACTGGTAGAGCATCTGCAAGGCGCACTCCCGCGCCTTCGTCCTCCGGCCCATCTTTATCTCGAACGCGGCCCGACGCGTGGGACGCGTTGGTCGCGTCGGGCCTGAGATCCAACCGCGCTGGACTTCGGCCGGCCGCGGCCGCCGCGCAGCCGGCGCACGACGTGGACCATCGCCACCGCCGCCCGCGCCGCCTCCGCCCCCTTGTTGCCGGGTCCGGGCGCGGCCCGGGCGAGCGCCTGTTCCTCGCTCGCCACCGTGAGCACGCCGAAGCCCATGGGCATCCCCGTCTCGCGCGCGACGGCGGCGAGGCCGGCCGCCGCCTCGCGGGCGATGTGCTCGTAGTGGTCGGTGTCGCCGCGGATGACCGCACCGAGAGCGACCACCGCATCGAACCGGCCGGAGCCGGCCGCGGTGCCGGCGGCCAGGGGAAGCTCGAAGGCCCCTGGCACCTCTTCTACCGTCACCGCCGAGCGGGCCGCTCCCATCGAGCTCAGCGCCGAGCGCGCGCCCGCGAGGAGGCCGTCGACGACGCGCGGGTTGAACGCGGACCGCAGGATCAGGATCTTCAGTCCTCGGGCGTTCGGCAGGTTCGAGGGCGCTTGCTTCACTTGCCCTGGAACTTCGGCGGGCGCTTCTCCAGAAAGGCCTTCGTCCCCTCCTTCATGTCCTCGGTCGTACAGATGAGGCCGAAGAGCGTCGCCTCCAGGTACTGCCCTTCCGCCAAAGGCATCTCCAGGCCCGAGTTCACCGCTTCGATGATGAAGCGGAGGGAAACGGGCCCGTTGGCCAGCATCTTGCGGACGAGCGCCTCCGACTCCTCGAGCAGCCTCGGCCGCGGCACGACCTTGTTCACGAGGCCGATGCGGAACGCCTCCTGCGCGTCGACCATCTCGCCCGTCAGCAGCAGCTCGAGTGCCCGGCCCTTCCCGACGAGCCGGGACAGGCGTTGGGTGCCCGCATAGCCGCACATGATCCCGAGCTTGGCTTCCGGTGTCCCCAGCTTCGCGTTCTCCGAGGCCACCCGTACGTGGCAGGCCAGGGCCAGCTCGCACCCGCCGCCGAGGGCGAAGCCCCCCACCGCCGCCACCACCGGCTTGCCGAGCTTCTCGATCCGGTCGAGCATCCTCTGGCCGCGGATCGAGCGCTCCTTGCCTTCGACCGGACTCTGCCGGGCCAGCTCGCCGATGTCGGCGCCGGCCACGAAGGCCTTCTCCCCCGCTCCGGTCAGGATCACGCCCCGCACCGAGGCATCACCGCCGAGGGCGGCGAACGCGGCATCCAGCTCTTCCACCGTGCGGTCGTCGAGGGCGTTCAGCTTCTCGGGCCGATTGATGGTGACCACGCTCACTCCATCACGCGTCTCGACGAGCAGGTTCTTATATTCCATCCTGGTCTCTGCGGCCTCTGCGTTCTTCTCTGCGGCCTCTGCGTTGTCTGTTAGACCAACCCGCCGACCGGCTTCGGCGGGTCCTGTGAATAATCGTAGAAGCCCTTGCCCGTCTTGCGTCCGTGCAGGCCGGCCTGGACCATCCGCTTCAGCAGCGGCGGCGGCGCGAAGCGCTTCTCCCGGAACTCGTCGAACATGATGTCGGCGATGTAGTACGTGGTGTCCAGGCCGACGAAATCGAGGAGCGTCAGCGGCCCCATCGGGTGGCCACAGCCGAGGCGCATCCCCTCGTCGATGTCCACCACCGAGCCCACGCCTTCCTCGAGCGCGCGGATCGCGTCGAGGAGGTACGGGACGAGGAGGCGGTTGACGATGAAACCGGTCCGGTCGGTGGCCCGGACCGGCGTCTTGCCCAGGCTCCGCGCGAACTCCACCGCCCGCTCGAAGGCCTCGGCCGACGTGAGGGGCGAGCGCACCACTTCCACCAGCTTCATGAGCGGCACCGGGTTGAAGAAGTGCATGCCCACGAAGCGGTCGGCCCGCTTCGTCACCGCCGCCATCTCGGTGATGGAGAGCGACGAGGTATTCGAGGCGAAGATCGTGGCCGGCGGGCAGACCCTGTCCAGCACCTGGTAGACCTCGCGCTTGGCGTCGAGGTTCTCGACGACGGCCTCGATGACGATGTCGGCCCCCGACAGCTTCTCGAGCGACGTGGTGCCCTCGAGCCGGTCCCGGATCTCCGCCTTCCGCTCCGGCGTGACCTTGCCCCGCTCGACCCCCTTGGCGAGGAACGACTCGATCTTCCCCAGGCCCTTCTTCAGGAGGTCGTCGCTCACCTCCCGCACGATGACCCTGTAGCCCGCCTCGGCGCACACCTGCGCGATGCCCGAGCCCATGAGCCCGCAGCCAACGATACCAACTGTCTTGATTGCCATGTTGAAACGGTCCGTCAGTCTTCGCGGCGGATGACCATGGCGATGCCCTGGCCGCCGCCGATGCAGGCGGTGGCGAGGCCGTACCGGCCCCGGCGCCGGCGCAGCTCCAGCGCCAGCGTCAGGAGCAGCCGGGTCCCGGTCGCGCCGAGCGGGTGGCCGAGGGCGATGGCGCCGCCGTTGACGTTGGTGCGCTCCCGGTCGAGCCCCAGCTCCTTTTCCACCGCCAGGTACTGCCCCGCGAACGCCTCGTTGACCTCGACGAGGTCGATGTCCTTCAACGCGAGGCCGGCGGCCTCCAGCGCCTTGCGCGAAGCCGGCACCGGGCCGATACCCATGATCTCGGGCGGCACTCCCGCGATGCCCCACGAGACGATCCTTGCCAGCGGCTTCAGGCCCCGCCGCCGAGCCTCCTCGGCGTCGGCCACGACCAGCGCCGCCGCGCCGTCCACGATCCCGCTCGCGTTGCCGGCGGTGACGAACCCGTCCTTGCCGAACGAGGGCTTGAGGGCGGCCAGGCCTTCGAGCGTCGTGTCGGGGCGGAGGTGGTCGTCCTTCTCCACCCGCACCGTCCTTCCCCGCTCCTTCACGTCCACGGGCGTGATCTCCTCGGCGAACGCGCCGCGCTCGACGGCCGCCGCCGCGGCCTGCTGGCTCCGGAGGGCGTAGGCGTCCATCGCCTCGCGAGTGATCGCGTGGCGGCGCGCGAGGTTGTCGGAGGTCTGCGCCATGTAGAGCCCGCAGTGGGTGTCGAGCAGGGCCGCCATGAGGGTGTCTTCGAGCTTGCCTTCGCCGAGCCGGAATCCCGCCCGCGCGCCCCGGATCACGTGGGGGGCCTGGGTCATGTTCTCCATGCCGCCCGCGAGCGCGATGCGCGCCTCGCCGAGGCGGATCATCTGGGCGGCGGACACGACGGACTGGATGCCGGACCCGCAGAGCCGGTTGACGGTGAGGGCGGGCACCTCCACCGGCACGCCCGCCTTCAGACCCACGTGGCGGGCCCCATAGATCGCGTCGGCCGAGGTCTGCAGCGCGTTGCCCATCACGACGTGCTCGATCCAGCCCGGCTGCACTCCCGTACGCTCGAGCGCCGCCCGCGACGCGGCGGCGCCCAGGTCGAGCGCGGAGACGTCCTTGAACGCCCCCACGTACTCGGCCATCGCGGTGCGGGCGCCGCCGAGGATCACGACGTCCTGGGACATCTGACGAAGGCCTCCGAAGCCAGTCGAAGGAACGGATTATAACATCCGACGCTTGACGGGCTGCGCGCACGCACATAGGCTGCGCACAGAACGTATGACAGCGCGCCACCTGCGCCCCGCGATCGTGGCCGCGGCCCTCCTGGGCGCCTGCAACACCACCTACGACAACCCGTTCGCCAACAGCAACCCCACCGTCGCTCCCCGCGCGGACGCGACCATCGTCTACGCGAGCAACGGCTACGCCGCCCGTCCCGGCTCCCCGGACGAAATCTTCGCCGTGGGCGACGGGGGCGCCGGGGTCACCCGGCTGACCTTCTGCAACAACGACACCCGCCGCTGCAGCTCGATCGAGGCCGCTCCGGCGCCCGACCGGTTCCGCGTCGCGCTCCGGCGTGTCGACACCGACAGCAACAAGGACGGGCAGCTGACGGCCACCGACGGCGAGGCGCTGCTCGTCGTGGACCTCGCCCGCAGCGTCGAGGGCGGGCTGCTCCAGAGCAACGCCAAGGTCTCGGGCATCGACTGGTCGCCGACCGGGGACGTGCTCGTCTACTCGGCCGCGGGCGAAGGCGGAATCGAGGACCTCTACCGCGCCGACCCGAACGGCCAGAACACGCGGAACCTCACTTCCACCAACACCGTCCGCGAGCGGCGGCCGCGCATCGATCCCAGCGGCTCCGCGGCGCTGTTCGAACGCATCGACGTCGACGGCAAGGGGCAGATCTGGCTCTTCAGCTCGACCGGCGCCCAGGTCCGGGTGACGACGGGTGGCGACGGCAGCGCGGCCCTCGCCGGCACCCCCTATGTCGTCGGCTCCGACGCCGATCCCGACTATTCCCCCGACGGCCGCTCGGTGGTGTTCCGGCGGTTGACGGGAAGCGGCAACGGCGCCCTGGGCACGTGGGACATCATGACCGCCCGGCTCGACGGCACGGGGCTGACCACGCTCGTCACCGGGGCCGCGTTTCGAGGCGCCCCGGACTGGGGACCGAAGGGCATCGTCTTCCCCGAGGTCGACTCGACCTCCGCGCGACTCGTGCTCGTCCAGGGCGATGGCTCGGGGCGGCAGGTGCTGGTGACCCTCGGCTCCTCGTTCGACATCAGCTATCCGCGCTGGTTGCCGTAGGCTAAAACACCGCCGCAATCTCCCAGGGGCCGGTGTCGCCGGGATAGCTGTTCCGCGTCGCGTCGACGAACCGGCCGAAGCCCTCGAGCAGAGCCGCGCCGCTCGTGTCGGTGCCGAGCACGCGGCGGGCGTCCTCCGTCGCCGGCGTCGCGCGCACGGCAAAGTAGCGCTCCTCGGTGGACAGGCGCGTGGGTATCCGCACCGAGAGCCGTAGCGGCTCGCCCGCGCGCACGAGGCTTCCCGGCACCCGCAGCAGGTACAGACCTTCGGCCCGGTCCTCTCCCGGCCGCTCGGGTGAGTAGGACAAACGGATCGGACCGGCCTCGCGCGTGAACGGCTCGCGGGCCGCGAGGGGAAAGCTCACCTCGGGTGCGGACCCGGCGCGGCCGACGCGGAGCAGGGCCTCGCCTCCGCGGCCGCTCTCGGCGCGGAACGCCACCGTGGTGTCCCCGCCCTGCCGCGGCGCCGCCGTCTCCCATTCGAGCCGCGCGCCGCCGGGGCGCACCACGAGCAGCCCGATGCGCAGATCCTGCCCCATCGGCCGCCAACGCCCCTCTTCGAGGCGTCCGCTCCGCCGCTCGATCGCGTCGCGTGGCCTGCGCACGGGTAGCCGGTGCTCTCCGTCGTAAAGGAGCCGGTACACGCTCACCTTGCGCCAGTCCTCGAACGACGGCCCCTCGTAGTCGCGGCCGCCGTCGCGCAGGAAGGTCTCGAGGCCGAGGGTCATGCCGGTGTTGCGGCACGCCGGAGAGACGGAGAGCGTGAGGTCGACGCCGGCGGTCAATGCTTGCCGCTCGGCGACCCCCAGGGGAAGCGCCCACCACTGGGCGAACCAGGCGGGGTCGCGCTGGCCGGCGGTCGTGGCCAGCGGAAAGCGCGGCATCGCCGGGAAGAGCGCCTCGCCGCCGTGGCCCGTCCCGTTCACGTCCACGCGGAGGCACCGCTGATCGCCGTCGACGCGCGCGAGGTCGACGACCGCGAAGGCTTCGTCGGCGCTGCGCAGCGCCCGCAATCCCTCGTCCGAAAGGACGATCCGCTGGCGGAAGGCCGAGCCGGGCGTGAGCGCCGTCCTTCGCCCGTGCCAGCTCACGTCGGTGAAGCCGACGGCGAGCACGCACGCGGCCGCGAGACCGGCCACGGCGGTCGCGGCGGCGCGAGAGCCTCGGGCCTCGCCCTTCCCCATCCCATGAAAGAAGACGAAGAGGGCGACCGCCCCTCCCAGGACCGCCGCGTGGTGAACGATCAGCCCCCAGACGGGGGTCGTGACGAGCCGCGCCAGCCACCACGTGAGCGCGCTGACCAACGCCAGCGCGAGCGCGAGGGTGACGGCGCGGCGCGGCGGACTCGGATGGGCCATCCAGGCGCGCGCTTCGTCCAGCCAGAGCCCTCCCGTCATCAGCAGCGCGGCCATCACCGGCAGGTGATAGCGCGGCTCGACGTGGCTGATGGCGTAGAGGAGCGAGAACGTCGCGACATAGATGACGAGCAGGGGTTGGGGCACGTCCGGGCGCCGGGCGCGAAGCAAGCCCCCCAGACCGGCGAGACACACGAGGCCTTGCACCCAGACCTGCAGGCCGTACGGATAAGGGAAGTCCCACTTGTAGTCGTTCGTGGGCTTGGCGAAGAAACGGTACAGGTTGATCAGGACGGTGCGGGCGCTCTCGTCCAGGTGGCGGAGGACATAGACCCCGGCGAAGGCCCACTGCCGCGCGGAGGAGGTGAGCAGGGCCGGCTCGCCGCGGGCGGCCTCCACCAGCGCTAGATAAAAAGGATACTGCCGAAGGCTGTAGGGGCCCATCCACCCGTCGGTGTCGAGGTAGAGCCAGAAGCCGTGCGGATAGACGCGCTGGAACGCGTGGAAGCTGAAGCTCTCGAGGCGCGCAGGATCGTCGACCTCGATACGCAGGAGAGCCCAGGCCAGGATCACGGGCATTGCCCCCGCGAGGAACGCGATCGTGCGGGCTCGATGCGGCGGGGCCAGGGCCCGGCGCGCGGCCGCGGCGAGCAGGAGGCCCGCGACCAGCATGAAGAACGGCATCACCTGCACCCGGATGAAGATCGAGTAGAGGAAGAGGAAACCCGACAGCGCGTAGAGGGGCCAGCGGCGCCGCCGCTCCCCGAGGGTGAACGCCGACAGCGACAGCAGGAAGCAGAGGACGACCAGCGGCTCCGGGTAGCCGCGCACCAGGTTCAACGTGTAGCCGGGGAAGATCAGCCACAGGAGGGCGGTCATCGCGGCGGCGAAGCGGCGGCGGGTCCACTGCCAGACGAGAGCGGCCGCCAGCACGAGGTTGAGCGCATCGACGACGGCCAGTCCTTCGCGCATCCACTGGAAATCGCCCGGCTTCAGGATCGCCCACGGCCCGTAGAGCGCTCCCGCCCCCGCCAGGTAGGCGAGCCCCTTCATGGCCCGCAGCGCGTTCCCGAGGTCCCCCACGCTGCGGCTGGCCATCAGATCCCGCATCAGCCGCAGCCCGACGTTGTAGTAGATGTCGAAGGGGGCGGCCTGCGGGTAATGGCGCAGGAAATACAGTCCCTTCCCCAGATCGAGCACCCCGAAGACGAGGAGCAGCGCCGCGTTCGCCGTCGCCACGGTCCCGCGGACGCGCGCGGGCGCTTCGGGGGCCGCCGTGTCGCTCACTCGGGCTCGGGCGGCCCGGACCCGCTGCGCCAGAAGGGCCGGTCGGTCCCGCGACTCGCCACGAGACGAGCGAGCCTGTCCTTGTTCACCTGGTAGATGTAGATCGAGTAGCCGATGCGCTCGTCGGGAGGCTCCACCGTGAGCCAGTCGAGGCAGCCGACCTCGATGTGCCGGGGCCGGTGCACCTCGACCGCCTGCAGCGCGTAGGTCCCGCGCCGCGGCGTGCACGAAGGAGGCCGGTAGTTGATCCCCCACATCTGCGGAATGCCGCAGTAGTACGTGTAGAAGACGCCCGAAACCTGGCGCTCGCGCATCCACTCGCCGAGCCGCCGCTGGTCCTGTCCCCAGTCGTCTCCCACGACGAAGTAACGGGGCCCGCCTTCCGGTCCCCCCGCCCACAGGTTGAAGAACATGAGGTGGTGGGGATGAACGCTGAGCGACTCCGCCGCGGCCGCGAGCAGGCAGGCGCCCGCCACGGCCAGGCCGGGCTTGCCGAACGCGTGCCGCAGGTCGACCACACCTCTTCCCGCCCAGAGCATCGCGAAGGGGAATGCCGGGAGCAGATAGCGGATCCCTATCTGCGTCCGTCCCAGGCTCATCCCGAGGAACAACAGGACCGGATAGGCGAGCAGCGCGGCGTCGACGGCGAGCTCGGCGCGTGAGGGAAGGCGCTTCCGCCAGCTCAGCAGTCGGCCGAGGGCCAGGGCTTGCGCGCCGACGGTGGTCTTCAGCGCGAAGGCGGCCACGTAGAACCACCACCAGCCCGTCCGCAGCGTCTCCCCGAACAGGTAGCCGCGGTGGCCGGCGGCCCCCAGCGTCACCTGCTGGAGGAGGCCCTCGATCCAGTTGGGAAAGGGCAGCGGCCCGACGAGGCGGAGCGGGCGCCAGCTGCGCAGCCACGGGAACGCCGCGCTCGTCACGTAGCCCACCGTGAAGGCGTACAAGCCCCAGAGCACGAAGAGGGCGGCCGCGGCGAAGGAGAGCGCGCAAGACACGCTCCTGCGCAACAACGGCCGCCCTTCGGCGCGCGCGCTTCGCCTGAGCGCCAGGGCCCCGGCCACGAGAAGCACGGGCGCCACGCCGAGGGCGCTGATCTTCGAGGCGAGCGCGAGGCCGAAGCACAGGCCCGCCGCGGCGGCACGCGCGGGCGTGGGCCTCTCCCAGAAGCGAACGGCCGCCCACAGCACCGCACACAGCATGGACGTCACCCACGCGTCGAGTGTCGCCAGGGCCCCGTTGGCCAGGAGGGTGGGCGAGAGGCACCACAGCGCGTAGGTCGCCACGGCCGCCAGGTCCCCGAACCGCCGCGCGGCATTCCAGAGCAGCAGCCCCCCCAGCACCGTCACGAGAATGGTGGCGCTGCGCGCGGCGAAGAGATTCCGGCGCAGGCGGCCCGGACGGCCCGACCACAGCATGTGGGTGCCCGCCCGGTACCACTCCGGAGGAGTCTGGCCGATGGCGGGATCGACCAGCCGCAGCGCCGCCGCGAAGCCCCACTTGGGCAGCACGGGCGCGCCGGAGTTGAAAGAGTAATCGCGGTGGGCCCAGACGAGCGCGGCGGCGGCGATGTAGGTGGGCTCGTCGGCCGTGTCCGACTTGTCCCAGGCGGTGTGGGCCAGCAGTGCCGCCTGCAACGCGCACAGGCCGAGCACGGCGACTGCGCTCCACCTCGCCGCCGGGACGAGGTGTCCCGCTTCAGCGGTCTGGCCAGCGGCCGGCCGTGCGCTCTCGACGCCTATGGCATGCAGGGCGAAGCTCGATCGGAAGCGAGGGAGAGCGTCTCCCCTTCCGAGTAGTCATGGGGGTTCATGCGGCGGCGGGTCGCCTCATGGGAGCACCCATTTTAGCAGGGCCGGTGGAGGCCGAACGGGCCCCTCCGAGGCGCCGCGCACAGCCGCGATGTAGCATCAACGCCCGTGGGCCACCGAGCCTCGCGCCTCTCCCGGGAGACGTCCCTGATCGCTCCCGTTCTCCTCGGCCTGCTCCTCTGCGGCTACTCCGTCGTCAGCTCGACCAACTTCGGCGGTTACGACGAGTGGCTGATCCGCTCGCTCGGGGACCGGCTGGTCCTCAGCGTTCCTTACGCGAACCGCCCCTTGAATTTCCTCTGGACGCTGCCGGGGGGGCTCCTGAGCCCGAACGGGTTCACCGGGTACTACGTCGTGCACGGACTGTACCTGTGGCTGGCCGGCGTCCTGGTCTTCATGGTCCTCCGCCGACTGTGGCCGGAGGTTCCTTGCTTCGCCCTGCTCGCCGCATCCTTTGTGGTCACATGGGCGCCGAGCGACCGAGCGCGCCTCTCCACGGTGCAGATGACGCTTTGCAGTGGCTTCACCATGAGCATGCTGCTCGCGGTCTTCCTGCTCGTCGAAGCGAGGTGGCGCGGCAACCGCACGCTGCTCGTGGCCGCCGGCGCCACCGCCTGGGTGACCATCCGCGGTTACGAAGCCACGCTTCCCCTCCTGCTGGTCGCGCCGCTGCTCGCCGTCTGCGTCCCGGCCGGGGGGAGTGGCTGGCCGCGGGCATGGTGGATGGCCTGGGCGGCGCCGGTCGCCCTGGCCACGGCGCAGGCGCTGGCACCCGTTCTGGTGGCCGGAGGCGCTACCTGGTACCAGATGGAGCACGCCGGTCTCGACGCGCAGCCGCCGGCCGTGCTCTCACGTCTCGTCCACCAGTACGCCGGTCATCTCCTGCCGCTGGTGACCTCGAATCCGAGCGAGCTGCGCCCCGGCCGCGTGGCGCTCGCCGTCGCGCTTCTGGTCGGGGGTTGCGCCCTCATCCAGCGCTTCGCTCGGGATAGCGCCGCGGGCGACGCGCGGCCCCGCCGCGCTCTCCTCACGATCGCCGGCGGACTGGTAGCGGCGGGCCTGGGCTACGGCCCCTACGTGTTGAGCCGCATCGGCAGGTCCACGGACCGCACGGAGTTCGTTTCCGGCCCCGGCATCGCGGTCGCGCTGGCCGCCGCCGCCGTGCTGGCCGCTCGCACCGTGCCGCCGCCAAGGCGGTGGCTGGTCGCCGCCGCGCTGGGCGCGTGGGTGGTCGCGGTGGGCACCGGACGGACTCTGGCCATGCAGCAATACTGGGACCGGCACAGCGCCTTTCCAGAGCAGGCGGCCACGGTCCGCGACCTCGAGAGGGTCGCACCCGACCTGCGGCCGGGGACGCTCGTCGTGCTCGTCGACGACTGTCATAGCTGGCAAACAGTGCTCTCCTTCCGCCACGCCGTGGAGTGGACGTACCGACGGCGGGCCACCGGCTTCCTCTGGCGCCGCGGCCTCCGCGGCCAGCTCTTGTATCCCACCGCGTTCGGCACGGAAGGCGTACGCACCGTGCCCTGGGACTCGATCCAGGACGCGTGGGGCGATCGTCCCACCCTCCACCACTACGACGAGATCGTGGCCGTGCGCCGCCAGGGAAATTGCCGGTTGCGGCTGGCGCGCCAGTGGCCCGAAGAGCTGCCGCCGCTGCCGCCCGGGGCACGCTACGCCCCGACGGAGCGCATCCTCGGACGCACGTTCCCGTGAGCCCGCGCTGACCGGCACTCTAGTCGACGCGGCCGAACCGGTGGCGGCCGAGGAGCTTCAGGGTCTGGAGCACGGTCCGGCGGACGTCCATCTTGCTCTTCCCCGGCTTGCGGTCGTAGCGGAGGATGAGGGGCGCCTCGGTGATCACGGCGCCCAGCCGATCGAGCTTCAGCAGTATGTCGACCATGCAGGAGAAGCCGGGCTCGCTGACGAAGTCGCGGCCCCACCGCGCGAAAGCCTGCCGCAGGAGGCCGGCACGGTACGCGCGGTAGCCGCAAGTGTAATCGCGCACCCCGGTCACGGGATAGACGAGCCGGAAGAGCGCGCTGGCCCCGCGGCTCAGGAGACGCCGGCCGCCGGGCACGCCGAGGACGCGGCCCCCGGGCGCGTACCTCGAAGCCACCACCACGTCGTTGCCCTCTTCGATGAGCATCGTCATGCGCGAGATGAGCCCGGGGCCCTGCGTATCGTCGGCGTCCATGGTCACGATGACGTCGTCGTCCCGCGCCTGCTCCACCGCGGCCAGCAGCCCGGTGCGAATGGCCTCGCTCAGGCCGCGGTTCTTCGGGTGCACGATCACCTTGACCGCGAGCCCGTCCGTCGACCGGGCCGCGTCCGCGGTAGCGTCGGTGCTGCCGTCGTCCACGACGATCACGGACAGCGCGGACTGCAGGTGGCCGAGCGACGCCTTCTTCAGCCGGGAGAGGAGCGGCGGCAGCGCGTCCGCCTCGTTGTAGGCGGGGAGGACCACGAGGATCATCGCGGGCCCTTCTCCGCGACCACGAGGATCGCGGTCGTCCACCGGCGGCAGACGCGCGACATCAGGTTCAGGTAGAACCGGCCGAAGAAGAAGTAGCGCCACACGCCGGTGTAGTGTCTCACCGTGAACGACGGCGGCACCTGCTCGAGCCAGAAATCGCGGCCGCGGCGATGGACGTGCGTCTCGTCGTGGTCCAGCCGATCGACCAGCCATCCCAGCGGGCCGTCGTAGACCGGCACCGTGAAGACCAGCAAACCGCCGGGGCGCAGCAGGCGGCCGGCGTTCTCGAAGACGCGGGGCAGGTCGGCGATGTGCTCGATGACGTCGAAGGCCGCGAGCACGTCGAAGCCGCGCCGGAGCTCGAGCGCGGGCAGGGAGCCGCAAAAGAGCGGCACCGCCGCCGGCAGGTGGGCGCGGGCCCGGCGCACGGCGTACTCGGACACGTCGCAGCCCACGCAGTCGAAGTGGGTGCCGGCCTCGCGCAGGAAGAGGCCGAAGCCGCATCCCGCCTCGAGCAGCGCTCCCTCCCGCCGGAACCGCCGCACCTCGCGCAGGAAGGCGCGCCATTTGTAGGGCGGGTTCCGGCGCGCGTAGTCGCCGCCGTACGCCTTGTCGAAGTAGGCCGAGCTCACCCGCGCATCCCGAGCAGGACGCGGGCGATGCGCTCGGCCGCGTGCCCATCGCCGAAGGCCTTCGTCGGCCTGGCCCGCCGGGCATGAGCCGCCTCGTCGCCGAGCAGCCCCGCCGCCGCGCTGAACAGCGCGTCCGCCTCCGGCGCCACCATCTCTCCCACGCCGGCCTCCACCGCCTCGAGCCGCTCGCTGGCCCGCCGCGCGCACAGAAACGGGATCCCGAGCGCCGAGGCCTCCTCCTGTACGCCGCCGCTGTCGGTGATGACGAGGCGGGCGCGCAGCAGCAACTGCAGGAAGCGAAGGTAGGGCAGGGGCGGCGTCAGGTGGACACCGGCGACGCCGGCGAGGGCGGCCCGCATCACCGGATCGACGCTGGGGTTCAGGTGGACGGGATACACGATCTCGACGCGGCCCGCGAAAGCCTCGGCCAGCCGCTTCAGCCCGGCCGCGATGGCGAGCAGGTCGGGCCCGAAGCTCTCCCGCCGATGAGCGGTCACGAGGACGAGGGCGCGGGGCGAGCGGAGCAGCGGCTCCGTCACCGGGTCGGGCGCGAGACCGGGCAGGAGGCGATCGCGCGCGTGGAAAAGGGCGTCGACCACGGTGTTGCCCACGAGGTGGACGGTGGCCGCGGGCACGTTCTCCGAGAGCAGGTTGTCGCGGGCACGGGCCGTGGGGGCGAAGTGCAGGTCCGCGACGCAAGCGACGAGGCGCCGGTTCATCTCCTCCGGGAAGGGGTTGCGGCGGTTCCCGGTTCGCAGGCCCGCTTCGACGTGGGCGACCCGGACGTCTTCGTAGAACGCCGCCAGCGCTCCCATCGCAGCCGAGGTCGTGTCCCCCTGCACCACGAGGGTCCCGGGGCGGCGGCGGCGCAGCAGCTCCTGGACCGCGACCAGGAGCCGCGCCGAGAGGTCGCCGAGGGCCTGATTCGGCTGCATCACGCCCAGGTCCTCCGCGGGGACCAGGGCGAGGTCGGCGAGGATTGGCGCCAGCAGCTCGCGATGCTGGCCCGTCACGTATACGGCGGGGGGCGCCCCCGCCTCCTCGAGCGCCCGCACCACGGGCATCAGCTTGACGGCTTCGGGTCGCGTCCCGATGAGGACGGCGACCTCCCCGGCGCCCTCCCGCCTCAACGGGCGGCGAGCGCCGCGCCGCGCTCGGCGAACATTCCCTCGCGATACGCGACGATGCGGCCCGCGACGGCGGAGGCGGCCACGGTCAGGGGCGAGGCGAGGTAGAGCTTGCCTGGCCCCGAGCGGTTCTGGTAGTTGCGGTTGATCGCGGAGACGGTCACCTGGTCCGGGGTCGCCGACACGCCGGGGCCGCACCCGATGCAGGCGCCGCAGCCGGGATGGATGACGCGCACGCCGGTCTTCGCGAAGACGTCCAGGTACCCCCGGCGCCGTGCGTACGCCTCGACCGCTTCGGAGCCGAACTGGATGTAGAAGTCGACCCCTTCCTTCACCCTCCGTCCCGCCTCGAGTGCGTCGCGCATGACGCGGGCGTAGAGATCCAGGTCCACTTCCTTGCCCGCGGTACAGCTTCCGCCGTACGCGATGTCGATCGCCACGTCGCCCAGGTCGGAGACGAGGGCGCCGTTGGTCGGATCGGACGGGATTCCCTTCGCGGCATCGCCCGGCGTGGCCACCATCGGAGCGATGCGCGAGAGGTCGATCGTGTGCACGCCTCCCGCGTACTGCGCGCCGCGATCGGGGACCACGACGCGCTCGCGCAGGCTCTCGATGCTCACCCCAGCGCGGCGGGCGGCGATCCACCGCAGCGTCTCCTCGTCCGCCTCCACCACCCCCGCCTTCGCCGAGCACTCGGTCGCCATGTTGGCCAGCGTCGCCCGCTCGTCGGGGTCCAGCGATCGCAGGCCGGGCCCGCCGAACTCCATCACGCGGTCGAGCGTCTCCTGCCGCCGCGCGTGGTTCGCCAGGATGTGGAGCATGACGTCCTTGGCCGTGGTCCCTTTCGGCAGCCGGCCGACCAGCGCGAACCGGATCGCCTCCGGCACCTCCATGAACGTGAAGCCCGACTTGACGAGCGCCGCGTACTCGGTGGACCCGACGCCGAAGGCCAGCGCGTTGTTGGCCCCTCCCATGCACGTGTGGCTGTCGGTGGCCTGGATGAGGTCGCCCGGCTCGATGATCTTCTCGCGGGCCACGCTGTGGCAGATGCCCGGCGAGACGCCGTCCCGCGCCGAGTAGTCCTGCACTCCGGTCTTCTCCTGGAAGACGCGCTGCATGTCGCGCAGGACCTGGATCTTCGGCGAGAAGGCCGCCATCTTGGGCACGCCATCCGCATAAATGAGGTGGTCCTCGAAGACCGCGAACTTCCGCGGGTCGGCCAGCTCGTAGCCCGGCCCGTATTCCTGCTCCAGGAAGTGATGGACCTGGGCCGTCGTGAACTCGTGCGAGTAGC
This sequence comes from Acidobacteriota bacterium, assembly GCA_003222275.1. Classification (GTDB taxonomy): domain Bacteria; phylum Acidobacteriota; class Vicinamibacteria; order Fen-336; family Fen-336; genus AA32. Next base: position 16,282 of record QHVJ01000117.1, read on the forward strand.
CGCCGTCCACCCGCACGCAGATCGCGTCGCCGGGCTTCAGGAACACCGGACCGGTGGCGCCGGCCACGTGGGCGGCCAGGATCTTCTCGGCGATGTTCATCGGCCGCGGCGGGGTGTCGGGGGGCGGCAGCCGCACCTCGCCGTGCGCGTAGGCCTTGGTGAAGGGAAACAGCCCGCCATGCTCGATGACCTGACGGGTGATCGCGTCGTACCCCTTCGTGAACTCGGCGCGCGGCACCTTCTCGCCCCGCTGCAGGCGGCGGAGGATCTCGTGGTCCCCCATCAGCACGCCCTGGCTGACGTTGTTGCGCGCGTGGATCGGCGCGAAGGAAGCGGCGATGGCGATCCGGATTCCGGACCACTTCTCCGCCTGCACGGCCGTCTCGCGGGAGGACCCGACGCCCTTGCGGTACCCGGAGACGATCACCTCGAAGTTGCCGTTCATCAGCGCGCCTTCGGGGAAGAGCCGCTCCTTGCCGATCGTGATCCCCGCGTAGGCATTGCGGGCGATGTCCTCGGGGCGGTAATCGAAGCAGGCCCACGCCGGCGTCATGGCGTCGGTGTTGATGTCGTCCATGAGATCCTCGACCCGCAGATCGTCCATCCGCAGGTCGAGCTCGCCGCGAAGCTGGCGCCGGATGAGCTCCGGATCCTTGGTGAGGAACAGGACGCGCTTTCCGGGCGTGAGGGAGATCAAGGGGCGGTCGCCTCCTGGGCGCAGATTGATTTTACGCCAGTGCGCTCACCCGCCGGTGCATCCCGTCGTGGCGGCCTGGATCGCCCCTCCGCGGCCCTGTGTCCACGGTGCGGCCCAAGCCGGAACCCGGCCGCCCCAGCCATGCCATCACCAACGCCGGATAGGCGACGCCGAAGAGCAGTCCTGACATCCCGATGATCCCGAGCGCCACCCCGGCGACGTACACGACGATGGTGGTCGCGCCCGCCGAGAGGCCGAACGCCCGCGCATCCGCCCATCCGCGCCACACCGCCAGGCCGGCGAGGGCAAAGAAGACCCCGGCCACCAGCCCGGCCGCGCCGATGGTGATGCCGATGGTTGAAGCCTCACGGAAGTAAACCAGCACCTGGCCGCCTCCCCAGATCCCGAGGCCGCCCGAAAGCAGATTGAGCAGGCCGATGGTCGCGCGAGCCCCGCGTCCGTTTTGCGCCATATCAACCTCCGCGTGAAAAGGTGTCTGCTCCGCTTGGACACCGCCGCTCGTGCGCCGGTTCCCGTCAGCCTTTGAGCCGCGCGGCGATCGCTTCCCCGACTTCCTTCGTCCCCAGCTTCCCGCCGACGTCCGCCGTCGTGCGGTCCTCTTCGACGGCCCACCGCACCGCATCCTCGATCCGGCGTGCCTCCTCGGCCCAGCCGAGATGCTCGAGCATCAGGCCGGCGGTGAGGATGGCCCCCATGGGATTGGCCACGTTCTTGCCCGCGAAGCGGGGAGCCGAGCCGTGCACCGGCTCGAACAGGCTGAGCCGGCCCGGATGGATGTTGCCCGAGGCCGCCATGCCGAGCCCGCCCTGGAGGCCGGCGGCGAGGTCGGTCACGATGTCGCCGAACATGTTGGAGGTGACGACGACCTGGAACTGGCCCGGGTCGCGCACGAGCTGCAGGGCGAGGTTGTCGACGTACAGATGGCTCGCCTCGATCCCGGCATATTCGGATGCCACCGCCCGGAACGCGCGCTGCCAGAGGTCGTGGGCGTGGATGAGGACGTTCGACTTGTCGGCCATCACGACCCGCGTGCGGCCGCGCGCGCGCGCGAACTCGAACGCGTGGCGGATGATGCGCTCCACGCCTTTTCGCGTGTTCAGGTCGATCTCGGTCGCGACCTCGTCCGGCGTGTCCTTCTTGAAGTTGCCCCCCATCATCACGTAGAGGCCTTCCGTGTTCTCGCGGAAGACGGTGAGGTTTACCTGGGCCGGCGTGACCCCCTTCAGCGGGCAGAGCTTCTCGTGGAAGAGCCGCACGGGGCGGTAGTTCACGTAGAGGTCGAGCCGGAACCGCATCCCGAGGAGGATGTCGGCGGCGTGCCGGTTGTCGGGCACGCGGGGGTCGCCCATGGCCCCGAGCAGGATCGCGTCGAACTCCCCTTGCAGCATCTCCAGCGCGCCCGGGGGCAGCGTCACGCCGGTCGCGAGGTACTTCTCCGCTCCCCAGTCGAAGTCGGTGGTGCGGATGCTGCGGCCGGCGGCTGTCGCCACGGCCCGGAGCGCCTTGACGGCTTCGGCGATCACCTCGACGCCGATGCCGTCCCCCGGCACCACCGCGACGCGAAGGGCGGTCACACCTCAGCTGGGGAAGGGGTACATCAGCCAGCCCACGACGACCGCCGAGAGCACGAAGGCGCCGAACGTCATCAGCGCGAAGCGCACGCGGGCCTTGCGGTCCTCGCGCAGCAGCATCGCGAAGACCACGGAGACGAGCGTCGAGAAGACGATCAGCACGAGCAGGTGGCTGGCCATCACCGCTTGCGCCCCACCGCCACGTCGTACGCGTCGAGGACGACGAGGATGTTGAGCAGCCCGCCGACCTCGGTGAACGTGTTCCCGTACTCGTAGGTGGCCGAGGTGACCTTGCCCGCCTCGAAGCCGAAGGCGCGGGCGAGGAAGTACGGCACGCCGAGGGCCATCTGGGCCAGGCTCCGCAGGAACGCGAGGGGGTCGTCGAAGCCGAGGTGCATCTGCAGGCCGGCGTCCATCAACACCCCGAGCGCGAACAGGGCGCCGATCGCGCCGAGGAAGGCGAGGCCCTTGGTGACGCGACCCAGGTAGAGGTGACCCGCGCCGGGAACGAGGAAGGCGAACAGGCACGCAGGGATGGCCGCCCCGGCGCGCCGCTCGTCCACGATGGCTTTCTCCCTCTCCATACCGGGCAAAGCCCGGATGTTATCACGGCAGCGCGAAGGCCACGTACGCGTCGCCCGATCGCGTGCCCATCTTTCCCCCGCCCGCCGCCACGACGACGTACTGCCGCCCGCCGACCTCGTAGGTGCTCGGCGTGGCGTATCCGCCCGCAGGCAGGCGGGCCTGCCAGAGCAACCGGCCCGTGCGCTTGTCGAACGCGTGGAACATCTCGTCGCGCGAGGCCGCGATGAACACGAGTCCCCCCGCGGTCACCACGGGCCCGCCGTAGTTCTCGGTTCCGGTGGGCGGGATCCCCCGCCGCGTCAGCTCGGGATACTCGCCGAGCGGCACGCGCCACCGCGTTTCCCCGTGAACGAGGTCGACGGCGTTGAGCGTGCCCCACGGCGGCTTCACCGCGGGGTAACCCTCGGAATCGAGGAAGCGGTTATAGCCGGTGCTCGTGAAAGGGACGCCGGCCTCCACCTTCTCTCCTTCTTCTTCCTCGCCCTTAGAGGCGCTCTCGCCCCGCAGGAACGCCGCGATGGCCTTCTTCTCGCCGTCGGATATGAACCCAAACGAGGGCATCGTCCCCTTGCCCTTGTCGATGAGCGCGACGAGGTCGGTCGAGTCGAAGCGGTGGCCCACGTCGACGAGCGACGGCACGAGTTGCCCCTGAGCGCTGCCGCCGCGGCGGTCGATCCCGTGGCACGACGCGCAGTACTGCACGTAGACCCGCTCCCCCACCGGCGCCGAGGCCCTCGCGGGCACGGGTACCATCGTGAGGACCCACGCCATCTCGCTCGAGTTCACGTAGAGGGTTCCCGTCGCGGGATCGACGGCCGCTCCGCCCCACTCTCCTCCGCCATCGAAGCCGGGGAAGATCACCGTGCCCTCCCGGCTCGGAGGCATGAACTGTCGTCCGGTGCGCAGCGCGCGCAATCGAGCGCGCGCCTCCGCGTGCGCCTCCGGAGTCCGGTCCGTCACGCCGTCCTCCGTCAAGGACTGGCGCGCGAAGGGAGGCGGCTTCAACGGAAGCGGCTGCGTCGGCCAGGTCGTTTCGCCGTCGAGGTCGGAGGGCGGCGCCGGCTGCTCCTCGACGGGAAGCAGAGGCTGCCCCGTCTGGCGGTCGAGCAGGAAGACGTGGGCCGACTTGGTGATCTGTGCGAGGGCCGCGATCCTGCGCCCGCCGCGGCGAAGCGAGAAGAGGATCGGCGCCGCCGGCAGATCGCGGTCCCACACGTCGTGGTGGACGACCTGGTAATGCCACAAGCGCTTGCCCGTTGCGGCGTCGAGGGCGAGGATGCAGTTGGCGAACAGGTTCGCACCGAGGCGGTTGCCGCCCCAGAAGTCGTACGCGGGCGAGCCGGTTGGCGCGAAGACGACCCCGCGCTCGGCGTCGAGGCTGATCCCGCTCCACGTGTTCGCTCCCCCGACGCGTTTCCACGCGTCCTCGGGCCAGGTCTCGTAGCCCACCTCGCCCGGCCACGGGATCGTATGGAACGTCCAGCGGAGACGGCCCGAGCGCACGTCGTAGGCACGGATGTGCCCGGGCGCCGCGGGGGCGGGCCCTTCACCGACCCGCATCCCCATGATGACGAGGTCACGCCACACCACGCCCGGTGTCGTGGAAACGAGATGCAGGCCGGTGACGTCGCGGCCCAGGTCTTGGCGCAGGTCGATGCTGCCTTCGCGCCCGAAGCCGGCCACCGGCCGGCCCGTGCGCGCCTCGAGCGCGTAGAGCCGCGAACCGGCACCGAAGAGGATGCGGGCGTCGTCGCCGTCCTCCCAGTACATGACGCCGCGGTTCACGCCGATCGGCTGCTCGCCCGGGCCGGCGAACGGGTCGAAGGTCCACAGCTCCCGCCCGGTGGCCGCGTCGAGCGCGAAGGCCTTGAGCCCCGCGGAGGTGCCGTAGAGCACCGGGCCCACGACGATCGGGTTGCACTGGATCTGGGACCGGTCGTCCGCCCGCGCGTCACCCGTGTGATGGACCCAGGCAACCGCCAGCCGAGCGACGTTGCCGCGGTTGATCTGGTCGAGCGGCGAGAACTGGGTGTGGCCGGCGTTGCCGCCGTGGGCCGGCCATCCCCGGCCCCGGTCGACGTGGATGCGCCGAGGCGAGGCGGCCAGCCCGGCCACCGCCGCGAGCGCCACGAGAGCGATCCGCTGCGCCGTTCGTTTCTGCACCATGGCTCGAATTGACCCCCCTTGGCGAACCTTAGTAATATCAGTTGTTCAGAGGGGGGAGAACCGATGCTGCGCAGGTGGCCCGTGGCGCTGGTCCTAGCGGTTGCTATCCCCGCCCTGGCCGCCGCGGGCACTCCTCCCGAGATCCTTCCTCTCGACCAGATCAAGCCCGGCATGATGGGCGTCGGCCGGACCGTCTTCGAGGGCACCCGAATCGAGGACTTCAAGGTCCAGATCATCGGCGTCCTCGAGAACATCGGCCCCAAGCAGAGCCTGATCCTCGCCCGCCTCGACGGCGGGCCGCTCGAGAAGACCGGGGTCATCGCCGGGATGAGCGGCAGCCCCGTGTTCATCGACGGCAAGCTCGTGGGCGCCGTCTCCTACGGCTTCCCGTTCTCCAAGGAGACGATCTGCGGCATCACGCCGATCGGCGAGATGATCGAGGACACGAGCACCGACACGCCGCGCTCGGCTTCGGCCCGCTTCCGCACCGCCAGCCTCGGACCCGGACCGCATGCGCTGGCCGCGCCGCTCGACCGCGCTTCGCTCATGGCCGCCATCCAGCGTCCGCTGAGCTCGGTGCCGCTGGCCGGGGCGGCCGGCCAGCTTCCGCCGGCGCTCGCCGCAGAGTCGATGCGCCCCTTGAGCCTGCCCCTCGTGTTCTCCGGGTTCGACGCTTCGACCTTCGAGTGGGCGAAGGGTGTCTTCTCCGGCCTCGGTTTCACGCCCATGATGGGAGCGGGCTCCGTGGGCAAGCCTCCGGCTCCGCTGCCGGACCTTCAGCCCGGCGGGGCCCTCGGGGTCTCCCTCATCGAAGGCGACATGGACCTTTCGGTCACGGGAACGATCACGCACATCGACGGCGAGCGCGTCTACGCCTTCGGCCACCCCTTCTACAACCTGGGGCCGACACAGTTCCCGATGAGGAAGGCGTACGTGTACTCGGTGTTCCCGAGCCTCTATCAGTCGTGGAAGATCAGCAGCCCGGCCGACCCGGTGGGGACGATCGAGCAGGACCGGGGCACGGCCATCGCGGGGCGCCTCGGCAAGACGCCGCGCATGATCCCGGTCTCGGTCCGGATCAGCACCAGCCGCGGCCAGGACCGCCGCTACTCGTTCCGCATGGTCGAGGACGAGCTGTTCAGCCCGGTCCTCGCCTACGTCTCGCTCGCCTCCGTGCTCCAGGCCAACGAGCGCACGTTCGGGACCTCCACGATCCAGGTCGACGCCAAGCTGACGCTGGCCGGCGGGCGGGAGGTTCGCGTGGAGGACCTCTTCACGCAGGAGCAGCCCGCCACCCAGGCGGCGGCGCTGGTGGCCGCGCCCGTGGCCTACCTGATGACGAACGACTTCGAGCGGGTGACGGTGGACAAGCTCGACGTGGAGGTCTCCTCGCTGGAGACGATCCAGACCGCGAGCCTGCAGCGCGCGTGGTTCGAGCGCGAGGGCCCGGTGCGGGCCGGCTCCACGGTGCCGTTGAAGGTCCTGCTGCGCACCTACCGCGGGGAGAGCGTCTCGGAGACGATCCCCGTCACCGTGCCCGCCAACGCTCCCGCCGGCAACTATACCGTGCTGCTGGCCGACGGCAACGCGCTCACGAACCTCGAGCAGCGCGAGATGCGGCAGTCCTTCGTGCCGAAGGACCTCGACCAGCTCATCCGCGCCATCAACGGCCTGCGCCACAACAACCACATCTACGCCCGCCTTCTCCGCAGCGACGAGGGCGCGATCGTGCGCGGCGAATACCTGCAATCGCTGCCCCCGTCGGTCCTGGCCGTGCTCGGGGGCTCCGACGAGGGCACGGGCGTCATCCCGCTCCGCACCGCCTCGGTGTGGGAATTCGACCTGGCCACCGACTACGCCGTGACCGGCTCGCGCGCGCTCGGCCTCACCGTCGAGCGTTGACGTCGGGCGACTCCCCGGCAACCCTGGAGGATCAACCATGATTCGGCGCCTGGCCCTCGTCTCCTGCCTGCTGCTGGCGGCGGGAGCGGCGAGGGCGGCTCAACCCCAGTTCTGGCGCATCGAAGGCGCCCGCGACTTCCTCGACGGCACGACCGAAGGCCTCTCCGTGGATTCCGAGGGGCGGGTACGCCTCGCCCCCGGCACCCGAGCGCTCTACGACCCCGAGGTCCCCTTCGTGTGGTGCCTGACTCGCGACGCCAAGGGCACGCTCTACGCGGGCACCGGCAACGACGGGAAGGTCTTCAAGATCGAGGCGGGCAAGGGCTCGCTGTTCTTCGACGCCGGCGAGCTGGAGGTCCATGCCCTGGCGGTGGGCCCCGACGGGAAGCTGTACGTCGGCACGTCGCCGGACGGCAAGGTCTACGCGGTCGACGCCGAAGGAAAGGCGCAGACGTTCTACGACCCCACCGACAAGTACATCTGGGCGCTCGCCTTCGACGCCGCGGGAAACCTGCTCGTGGCCACCGGAGGCGACGGGAAGATCCACCGCGTCGACCGTCAGGGCAAGGCCCAGATCCTCTTCACGAGCGCCGAGACCCACATCACGGCCCTCGTCATCGACGGCGCCGGCAACATCTATGCGGGCTCCGCCCCCAGCGGCATCCTCTATCGCATCGACCACGCGGGGAAGGTCTTCGTGCTGCACGACTCCCCTTATCGCGAGGTGAAGGCCCTCGACCTCGGCAAGGACGGCAGCCTCTATGCGGCCGTGGTCGACGGCAAGGAGCGGGAGGATGCCCGCGCCCCCGTGCCTCTGCAGCCGGCGCCGACCAGCGGCAATCCGACCGCCGAAGTCACGGTGACGGAGAGCTTCGCCGTGATCGCGCCCCAGGCCGGCGCTCCCGGCCCCATGCCCACCCCCCGGCCGTCGGAAGGCCTGCGCGGAGGCGCACCCAAGGGGGCGGTCCTGCGGGTGCTGCCGTCGGGCGAGGTCGACACGCTCTGGTCGTCGTCCGAGGAGACGCCGCACGCCCTCGTCGTCAGCGCCGACGGCGTCCTCGTGGGGACGGGAAACAAGGGCAAGATCTACCGCATCCGCAACGACCGGACGTGGGCGATGCTGTCTTCCTTCCCGGCCGACCAGGTCACCGCGCTCTTTCGCGGGCCCGGGGAGAGCGTGTCCATCGCGACCGCCAACCCGGGGAAGATCCACGTGGTGGAGCCGGCGGCGGGCGCCCGCGGCACGTTCGTTTCGAAGGTCAAGGACACCGACACGGTGTCGTCGTGGGGACAGGTCCGCTGGGAGGCCACCGTACCTGCCGGAGGCGAGGTGCAGGTGCAGACCCGCAGCGGCAACACCGCCAGCCCCGACTCCACGTGGTCCGACTGGTCCCAGCCCTATGTCCGCGGCGGGGGCGAGCCGATCGTCAGCGAGCGTGCCCGGTTCCTGCAGGTAAAGGCGACGTTCATGGGCAAGGACGGCGCTTCGCCCATCCTCGACTCGATCGCGTCGGCGTACCTCCAGCGCAACCTCCGGCCGCAGATCGCGTCCATCACCGTCCACCCGCCGGGCGAGGTCTTCCAGAAGCCGCTGTCGATCTCGGGCGAGACGGAGATCCTCGGCCTCGACGCCGGTCCCCCGCCCGAGCGGGCCGGCTCCGCGAGCCGAGGCCCGATGCCGCCGGTCACCTCCTACAGCCGGAAGCTGTACCAGCGCGGCATCCAGACCTTTTCCTGGAAGGGCGAAGACCCCAACGGCGACAACCTGGTCTACGAGGTGTCCTACCGGCGGATGAACGACACGCGCTGGCGGTCGCTGCGCAAGGGGCTGACCGACGCCGTGCTGGCGTGGGACACGACGACCGTGCCCAACGGCCGCTACGTCATCCGGGTCACGGCCACCGACTCCCCTTCGAACCCCGAGAGCCTGGCCCTCAGCTCGGAGAAGGAGAGCGACCCCTTCGACGTGGACAACACGCCGCCGACGGTGTCGCTCATCCTCATCCCGCCCGGCACCGTCCGCGCCCTCGTGAGGGACGACAGCAGCCTCGTGCGCAAGGCCGAGTACTC
>QHVJ01000062.1 GCA_003222275.1 Acidobacteriota bacterium
CTTAGCCCGCATTCCGTCTCCGCCCGATTGTCGTTCCCGGCCGGCGTCCTAACTTTGGGTCGAATGCGCCACAACGCGAGGTCACTCTGCGTCCATCCCGTTCGCATCCCTTGGTTCGCATGGAGCGATACAACTTCCGGGGCGATCCCCGAATGAGGTTGAACGATGCGTCACATGGTTCTTCGTTACCGTCGGATCCTCGTCGCACTCGGTGCGCTGTCGGCGGGGCTGATCGCATGGCCCACGGTGGGGGCGGCCCAATCGGTCACCGGGGTTGCGACCGCCGTGCGCGCCACTACCAGTGGTCTTTTCGGATCGACCACTACCGAGCTGGCCGGCACCGGAACCCTGAGCGACTCGACCGATGCCCGCGAGGCGTCGCAGATCACGGGCCAGGTCCCTTCGCTGCTGACCGGGGAAACCCTCCACGCCACCACGATCGGGTGGCCTGATCAGGCCGCCGCGGAGGCCTCGCTCGCCCGCCTGGCCTTGAGCGTCGCCGGGACCAGGATCGGGGCTGATTCCGTCCTGGCGCGAGCCGTGGCGGCCTCGGACGGAGCGGGCTACGCCGTCTCGAACATCGACGGGCTCACGATCAACGGCGTGCCCATAGCCGTGAGCGGCGAGCCGAACCAGACCCTCTCGATTCCCGGAGGCCTGCTCGTGATCAACGAGCAACAGACCTCAGGCAGCACCTCAGTCGTCAATGCCCTTCACGTGACCCTGGACGGTGTCGCGGACGTGGTGATCGCGTCCGCGACCGCGGCCATTCAGTAGCGCGGCGCTGCGCAGCGAGTGGAGAAAACCATGCGGAGAATGTTTCTGATCTTGATCGCGGTGGCAACGTCCGTCTTCATCGGAGTCCCCGCCAGTCCCGGCGAGGTCCCGCCGTGCAACGAGCAGCCCTGCGACTTCCTGACCGGCGGCGGCTTCATCATCCGTGACAGCGGCGCGAAGGCGAACTTCGGCGTCGGCGGCGGATGCAAGCACGGCTCGCCGACCTGGGGCCATCTCGAGTACATCGACCACGGCACGGGCCTGAACGTTCACTGGGAGACGATCACGGCGTACCTCTTCGTCGACCAGGGGGAGCCTGCGAACGGCCAGCCGACGGGTGCCCGCATCATCTGTGGCACCGCCCGGACCAACCAGTTCGGTGACGTCGACTGGGCCGTCTTTGTCAGGGACAGGGGCGAGCCCGGCAGCGACGACGAGTTCACCATTCGGCTGAGGGATTCGTCGGGCGCCCTCGTGTATAACACCGAAGGCGATTCGGACCACACGCTGGGTGGTCCCGGGGAAGGTGGCGGCAACATCCAGCTCCACAAGCCGAACCCGTCGACCACGGGAGGTTTCGCGGGCTCGTGCCCCGCGCTGTTCGGCGATGGCGGCTAGGTAGACTCGGGCTGGCCCTCGGACATCGCTAACGACTGTCCGGGGGCAGCCTTCTAGCCTCCGCCCACGAACGTCACGATCTCGAGCCGGTCGCCGTGGTTCAGGCGCAGCGAGGCGTGCTCCGCGCGGGGCACGACGCGCAGGTTGTGCTCCACTGCCACTCGGGCCCGGTCCAGCGAGAGCTGGCGCAGGACGTCGGCCACCGTCGAGCCGGAGGGCACCCGCAACGTCTCCCCGTTGACGGAAACCTGGATCCCCACGGGTTCGGTCATTCCGAGGCTATCTAGCGCTGGCCGCCCGAGCCGCGAGGTAGGCGAGGACCAGATCGTCGAGGGAGAGGTCTTCCATCACGGTACGTTCGTTCGCGAGGTCGAAGCGCCCGCGCTTGACCTCCATGATCATGCCCTTGTGCTGGTCTTCCATGAGCTTCGTGATGGCCGCCTCGTCTCCCCGGGTCACCAGGTCCGCGTAGGGCAGGCGCCGTGAGCCGAGGATCTCGCCGCCCTTGTAGATGAGCGTCTCGATGAGGGGGTTGGCCGTCCCCTTGTCCTCGGTCTGGACGTGATACACCACGCCCTTGTATTTGACGTCGGTGTTGAATCCTGTGATCACGTTTCGATCACGCCTCGAGCACGCCGCTCGCGCGCCTCCCGCGGGGGATTGTCGCATAATGTCGCTCCCCCTTGCACGGGGACCAGACCCCATGGACGCCCCGCGAGGACGCTCGCCGCAGGCCGACGACGACGACCCGGTGCCGATCTTCGGCTCCTGGCGCGCGATCTACGCGGCCGTGGTCGTGTCGGCGCTGATCGTCATGGGGCTCGTCGCTCTCTTCTCGTCCTGGCCCTACTGAGGTGGACCGCCTCGACTGGACGGTGCTCACCGTCTACCTCGTCGCCATCGTCGCCTTCGGCGTGTGGGCGGGCCGGGGCAACCAGCGGATCGACGAGTTCTTCCTCGCGGGGCGCCGGATGCGCTGGTGGGCGGTCGGCCTTTCGGTCATGGCCACCCAGATCAGCGCCATCACCTTCGTGGGCACGACCGGCCAGGCCTACACCGACGGGATGCGCTTCCTCGTCTTCTACTTCGGCCTGCCCTTTGCGATGGTGACGCTGTGCGTCACCGTGGTGCCGTTCTTCTATCGGGCCCGGGTCTTCACGGCCTACGAGTACCTCGAGAAGCGTTTCGACCTCCGGACGCGTACGCTGACGAGCCTGTTGTTCCTCTTCGGCCGCGGGCTCTCGGTCGGGGTGACCCTGTATGCGCCGTCGCTCGTGCTCTCGGTGATCCTGGGCTGGAGCGAGACGCCGACCATCCTGGTGATGGGCGGCTCCACGATCGTGTACGTCATTTATGGAGGGAACCGGTCCGTGATCTGGACCGATGTGGTCCAGATGGCCATCATCTGGTTCGGCATCTTCCTCTGCTTCGGCGTCGCGGTGGCGCAGCTCCCCTCCAGCTTCACCCTGCGCGACGGCCTCGCCCTGGCCCAGACGACGGGGCGCCTCCGGGTCATGGACTTCTCGCCCAGCCTCACCGCCCCCTACACGCTCTGGAGCGGCCTCATCGGCGGCTTCTTCATCATGCTGTCGTACTTCGGGTGCGATCAGAGCCAGGTCCAGCGCTACCTGGCCGGGAGCAGTCTCACCCAGAGCCGGCTCTCGCTGCTCTTCAACGCGTTCCTCAAGGTGCCCATGCAGTTCCTGATCCTGCTCACGGGGGTGCTGGTCTTCGTCTTCTACCATTTCCACACCCCGCCGCTGCTCTGGAACAGCGTCGAGATGCGGAAGCTGGAGACGGCCGCCCCGCCGGAGCTCGCGCCGGTGCGCGCGCGGTATGACGCGGCCCTCGCCGCGCGGAGCGAAGCCGCGACCGCCTTCGGCCGCGGCGAGAGGCAAACGGCCACGGAGCGCTACCTCGCCGCCAACCAGGAGGTGGACGCGGCGCGCAAGCAGGCGATCGCGCTCGTCGAAAAGATGGGCGGGAAGCGGTACAACGACACGAACTACATCTTCCCCTCGTACGTCATGGCCCACCTGCCCCGCGGCCTCGCCGGCCTCGTCATCGCCGTGATCTTCGCCGCCGCCATGTCCACGCTGTCCGGCGAGTTCAACTCCCTCGCCACCGCCACCATGATCGACTTCTACAAGCGGTTCGTCCGGTCCGGGGGCGGCGACGCCCACGACCTCCTCGTCTCCCGGATCCTGACCGCGGCGTGGGGCGTGTTCGCGTGCCTGGTCGCGCTCCAGGCCGGCCGATTCGGATCCGCGATCGAGACCGTGAACCGCTTCGGGTCGTATGTGTACGGCCCCATCCTCGGCATCTTCGCCCTCGCTGTGCTCACCCCGGGCGCGACCGCGCGCGGCGCATTCTGGGGCGGCCTCGCGGGGGAGGCCGTCGTCGGCTGGCTGGTGTGGCGCAGCCCGGTCCATTTCCTGTGGTACACCCTCATCGGCGCCGTCGCCGTGTTCGTGGTCGGGCTGGGGATCTCGGCCGCGGTCCCCCGAGCCGCCCCGCCGCCGGGAGCATCCACGTAATGCCGTCCACCGCCTTCGACTCGTTCTACCTCAAGGACCGCTACGGCTCGGCGGCCATGCGCGCGATCTGGGAGGACCGGGCCATGATCCAGCGCTGGCTGGACGTGGAGGCCGCCCTCGCCGCGGTGGAGGCCGACCTCCACATCGTGCCCCGATCGGCGGCGCGCGAGATCGCGCGCCGGGCGCGCGTCGAGCTGCTCGACCTGCCCGCGATGAAGCGGGACTTCGACGCAAGCTGGAACCCCGTGATGCCGCTGGTCGACGCGCTGCGGCGCGTGCTCCGGCCGGCCAGCGCCCGCTGGGTGCACTGGGGCGCCACCAGCAAGAACATCATGGACACCGGCACCGCCCTCCAGATCAAGGACAGCTACGCGGTGGTGCTGGCCGAGATCGACGCGATCGCCGAGATCCTCGCCACGCTCGCCGTCCGCCATCGCGAGACGATCATGGCCGGACGCACCCACGGCCAGCACGCGCTGCCGATCACGTTCGGCTACAAGGTGGCGGTGTGGCTCGACGAGCTGATGCGCCAGCGCGACCGCCTCCTCGAGAGCCGCGGCCGCGTCCTGGTGGGCGAGTTCGGAGGCGCGGTCGGCACTCTGGCCGCCCTGGGCCGCAAAGGGCTGCGCGTGCAGGACCGCCTGATGCGCCGCCTCGGCCTGGGCGTGCCCATGGTGCCGACCAAGACGGCCGGCGACCGCTTCGCCGAGTTCTTCCTCCTCCTCGCGATGCTCTCCGGCACCCTCGGCAAGATCGGGCAGAACATCTACAACCTGCAGCAGACCGACATCGACGAGGTGACGGAGTTCGTGGAGGGCAAGGTCGGCAGCTCGGCCATGCCCCACAAGCTGAACCCCGTGGCGTCGGGATCGGTGGTGCTGCTGGGCCGGCTTCTCCGCGCGCGGGCGGGACCGATCCTGGATTACGTCCACACGGAATGGGAAGACGACCATCGCCAGGGCGAGACCGCCTGGTCGTTCGCCTCCGAGGTCTGCCTGCTCATCGGTTGCCAGCTGGTGCTGACCAAGCGGCTGCTGGGCAGCCTGGTCGTGAAGCCGCCGAACATGCTCCGCAACCTGGAGCGCAGCGGGGGCGTCGTCCTCTCCGAGGCGGTGATGATGGCCCTCGCCGAGAAGATCGGCCGCGACCGCGCCCACGCGCTCGTGCTGGAGATCTCGCGCGACGCGCTCGCGCGCAAGGTGAGGTTCCTCGAGGCGGTGGCCGCGCATCCGGAGGTCCGGCGCCGGCTCAGCCCGCGCCGGCTCGCCTCCGCGCTGGAGTATCGGAACTCGCTCGGCCTCGCGGCGGAGTTCGTGGACCGCGTCGTCGCCGCGCACCAGGCCGAGCGCCGGCGGCGCCGCCGGCCGCGCCGCTGAACGCCTCGGGGGCCTGGCGGCGGTATCGGTGCCGATGTTAAATGAGATCATCGGGAGGCGCGATGGCGAAGGCGAGGCGTGACCGCGAAAACACGGGCGGGGGAGGCGGACTGCCCACCGGAGGGCCGTCCTCGCCGAGCTCGTCCTTCCTGCCCGGAATGATGGCGGGGGCGACTCTCGCCGGCGTGGCGGTGCTCGTCCTGCTCAGCTACATGAACTGGCAAGAGACGCGTCAGCTCCGCCAGGGCTTGAACGATCGATTTGCGCAGGTCGAGACTCGCCTGACCGAGCTCTCGGCCAAGGCCGGCCAGGCGGCGGTCAGGCAGGGACCGGATCCCAACCGCGTCTATTCCATCAAGACCGAAGGCGCCCCGACGCGGGGGCCCGCCGGCGCCCCCGTCACGATCGCCGAGTTCTCCGATTTCCAGTGACCGTTCTGCGGGAGGGTCGGTCCGACCCTCGAGCAGATCCAGAAGGTATACGGCGACAAAGTCCGCATCGTGTGGAAGCACGACCCCCTCGACATCCACAAAGATGCACCCCTGGCGCATTTTGCGTCCATGGCGGCCGACCAGCAGGGGAAGTTCTGGCCGTTCCACGACAAGGTGTTCGCCGGCCAGCCCAAGATCCAGAAGGAGTTCCTCCTGCAGTACGCGCGCGAACTGGGGCTCGACATGAAGCGCTTCGAGCAGGACCTCTATTCGCCGCGTAGCAAGGCGCCAATCGACGCCGACATGGCCGAAGCCAAGGCCCTCGGCGTCACCGGGACGCCTGCCTTCTTCATCAACGGCCACTTCCTCTCGGGGGCCAAGCCGTTCGAGGAGTTCGCGCAGTCCATCAATGCGGAGCTGACGAAGCTGAACGTGCCCGTGCCGCCCGCGGCGGCCAAGGCGGGAGGGTAGGCCGGAGGATCGCTTCGATTGGACAGGAAACGGCCGCGGTCTATGCCCGGTCGGCGACGGCTTGATCTTGTTCCACGCGCGTCCTCCGGCGGTCCCGCACCGGCATGCGGGCATGGGTCCCATCCGGTCCTACATCCGGCGGTGGTACGAGCGATCCGCCTGGCCCTGAACGTACCGCTGTCGACCAAGCAGAGGCGCGCCCGTCAAAGTGACGATCGGGACCTCGCCTCGACCCCCGCCGGGGCCGGTGACCACCCTCACCGTCACCGTGAAGACGGTCGCGCCGGTGGACATCACGTGGGTTCCGTCACCGCCGTAAACCGCTACGATCGGGTGCGGGCCAGGAACCGCGGTGCCATAGGTGACCGAGCAGGTCTGCACCCGGGTGGCGCCGTTGATGGTGCAGGTGGCGAAGGGCCCGGTTGCGCCATCAGCGAAGAAGCTCACCGTGCCCGTGGCGAAGGGTCCGGCTTCGAGCACGTCGCTCACCGTGGCCGTGCATCTGGTGCTCACGTTGGTCGGGATCGGGCCACGCGAGGCCGTCGACGGGTTACAGCTCACCGTCGTCGTGGTGGGGGGATCCTGGGGTGGAGGCGGCGGCGGAGGCCCGCAACTCGGCGCGCCGCCTGTGCAGGCGCCCGCCTGGCAGGTCTCACCAGCCGTACACGAGTCACCGTCGTCACACGCGAAGCCGTCGGGTTTGTTCACGTTCGAGCACTGACCGGTCATGGGATTGCAGACCCCGGCGAGGTGGCACTGGTCCAGGGCCGTGCAGACGACCGGCGTCCCGATGCAGGCCCCGCTCTGACAGCTATCGCCGGTCGTACAGGAGAGGCCATCGTCACAACCGGCCCCGTCCGCCTTGGGCGGATTGGAGCAGACTCCGGTGGCGGGATCGCAGGTCCCCGCGGTGTGGCACTGATCCGGCGTAGGGCAGAGGATGGGGTTGGACCCGGTGCAGGTGCCGCTGTGGCAGGTCTCCGCCCCGTTACAGGCGTTGCCGTCCGAGCAAGAAGTGCCGTCGGCGACGCTGGTGTGCGCGCACTCGAAGTTTGTCGACTCGTCGCATTTATCGCTGGTGCAGGGGTTGCTGTCGTCGCACCCCGCCGTTGGGCACGTCTTGATAATCTGGTTGGCCGGCACCGGCACGTTCTGCGCTCCGGTGTTCCGTACGTCGCCTCCCGCTTCATTGAGTCGGCTGTGCTGGGAAGAACCGTTGCAGTCCGCTGCCTGCTCTGACAGCTTGAGGTTGTAGTTGACGATGGCCGTGCCCGAATCGGCAAAGTCAATGTCGAGCGTGACCACCCACTCGCCGCTGGACGTACCGGAATCCTGGGCCGTGGGGCCGCTGATGATAGACACAGTGGGCGCGGAGCCCGAGATCACCTGGATTGCCGGGGCAGAACCGTCATGCGTGCCGAGCGCGAAATAGTTGTCGAAGAACAGGCACGTGCCGTCGTTCTCGGTGAACCGCACCTCGAGCTGGCCCCTCGTTTCGGCATCGCCCTCGAGCGTGAAGCGGAAGTTGATGAAGTCGCCCTCGGCGTACTCCGTCACGTTGCCATTGGTGTAGCCGTCGGGAACGCCACCGACCTTCTTCTGCCCTTCATGGTCCTTGGCTGTAATCTTCGGAGGCGGAGCATCCCTGAACGTCGTCTGGGCCTGCGACGCGGCGCCGGTGGCCGTGAGGTCGAACTGGACGCCGACGTCGTGCGCTTCCGGCGCGAACTCGTCGTTGAAAATGTTTCCGGCCGCATCCGCCGTGGCCTTGAGCGTCCGGTCGTCGTGGGTCTTGGGCACCTCCTGCAGGAGCACGTCCACCGTCTCGCCCGGCTGCCAGCCCGAGCCGGTAATCGTCACCGT
>QHVJ01000063.1 GCA_003222275.1 Acidobacteriota bacterium
GGACTAGCATCCGCACCGCCGTGGCCTTCCTCGCTCCGGTCGCGATCACGCGGATCGCCCGCGCGCCGCGGATGGTCCCGATCCCCATCGTGAGCGCCCGCAGCGGCCACGCCGAAGGCGGCACCTGCAGCGAGGCTGCCAGGCCGTCGGGAAGACGGGTGACATGGGTGGGCAGGCTGATCGGGCCCGGCATGTTGTAGGCCACGTGGCCGTCGACTCCGACCCCGAGGAGGGCGAGGTCGAGGCCGCCGGCGGCGGCGATGGCTTCTTCATAGCGACGGCACTCCGCGCCCAGGTCGGGCGCATCGCCGTCGGGGATGTCGCAGCGGTCCCGCCGCAGGCCCGTCCGCCCCCACGCGTGCTGCTCCATGAACGCCCGGAAGGTGCGCGGGTCGGAGCGCGGCAGTATCAGCTCGTCCAGGTTGAAGCCGCGCGCGCGGGACAGGTCACACTCCCCGCGCGCACAGCGCGCCGCGAGCTCGTCGTAGAGAGGGATGGGCGTGTGGCCGGTAGGGAGCGCGAGGACGAGGTCGGGCCGGCGCGTGGCGCAGGCCGCCACATCGTCGGCTACGGCGCGGGCGACCGCCTCCGCGCCGTCGAGGACCCTCGTCTTCAAGCTAGAGCTGCCCGAAGCTGATGAGCCGGACCCCCGAGCGTTGGACGGCCTGGCGCACGGCCGGGTTCGTCAGCACGTCCAGCTCGCGCGTCCGCGGCTCCGCGTATCCGCTCGTGGAGCGCAGCTCGGCGTCGACGACCGCGGGATGGCACATCAGCTCGCTCGTGCCCACGGGCAGGTCCTCGACGATCCCGATGAGGTCGTTGAGCGTCGCGCCCTCGGCGTAGAAATCCTCGACGAAGTGGTCGGGAGTCGGCACGCCCTCGCGCTTGAGCTGCGCCGCCATCGCCGCGCTCGCGCTGCGCACGGGCAGCCCCGTCTCCCAGGCCACGGCGAGGATCGCGTCGAAGACCGCCGGCACCTCGCGGTGCGAGTGGTGATGGCTGTCGAAGTGTGTCGGGTCGCGGCCCATGATCTCCCGGAACCGCCGGAGCTGGGCGCGGACCTCCGCCATCACCTCCATCCGGTCGGCGCCGGCGAGGCCGCCCGGCTTCGCGGGCAGCATGCCGTTCGCATCGACCAGGCTGCGGACCTGTTCCGGCGGGAGCGCGGGCACGCCGCCGCTGAGCGCGAGGTGGAGGCCGATGCCGAGGCCGGGACTGTCGCGGGACAGCACGGCGACCCGCCGGGCCGCAGGATAGTTCACCATCATCGTCGCGCTCGTCACGATGCCGCGCCGGTGCGCGTCGAAGATCCCCTCGTTGATCCCCTCGGTGCGCCCGAGGTCGTCCGCGTTGACGATGAGGCGTTTCGACGCGCTCACGAGCCGTTCACTTCAGCAGGTCCAGCGCGAGCGCAACCGCGCCGCTGGCCGGCTCCGTAGCGAGGAGCGTCGGCTCTGCGCCGGGCAGCTCCAGGTGGCTCGACAGGGTCCCGTGCAGGGTCGGACAGGCCTTGAAGACACCCCCGGCCAGCACCACCGGGAAGGGCGCGTGGCCGAGGTCGATCTGCCGGTGGACGGCGCGCGCGGCGAGGGCCAGCTCCCGCCCGGCGCGATCGACGAGCTCCATCGCCAGCGCGTCGCCGCGGACCCGGGCCTCTTCGACGAGCGGGGCCAGGGCGGCGATGCGGTGCTTGGGCAGGCCCTTCTCGTACACGTGCGGGATCAGGTCGGGGACGGAGCCGACGCCGAACGACTCGAAGACCAGGGATTCGAACAGCGTGTTCGGCCCGCGGCCGTCGGCGCTGCGCACCGCCGCGCGCAGGATCTGATGGCCGAGCCAGTAGCCCGATCCCTCGTCGGCGAGAAGGAAGCCGTAGCCGCCGGAGCGGGCGGTGCGTCCGGTGCGGTCGGCTCCGAAGGCGATGGAGCCGGTGCCCGCGAGCACGACGATGCCCACGCGCTCCGGCGCTCCGGCCGCCAGCGCGATCGTCGCGTCGTTGACCACCCGCACTCCGTCCCGGTATCCCAGCCGGCGGAGGATGCCGCGGATGACCGCCTCGTCGTGGGGGCGGTCCACGCCCGCGATGCCGAGGCAGAGAGCCGAGATCGTGTGGTCATGGCCGAGCGTCTCGATGAGCCCGTCGAAGACCTTTTCGACCTCGAGCTCGCCCTGGGTCTGCAGGTTCGCGCCGCCGCCCCGCGCCTCGGCCACCACCCGACCCTGCTCGTCGGCCAGGAGCCCGACGGTCTTGGTTCCGCCGGCGTCGATGCCCAGCACGTAGCGCATATGAGAAGTCTAGTCCGCGCCGTAGATCACGATATCCTTCAGGTTGCGGTACTTCTCGTTATAGTCGAGCCCGTAGCCCACGACGAAATGGTCCTCGATCGAGAAGCCGACGTAGTCGACCTTGACCTCCACCAGGCGGCGGGAGGGCTTGGACAGCAGGGCGGCCACCTTCAGCGTGCGCGGCCCGCGGGCCTTGAGCACGTTCAGCAGGTAGTTCAGCGTAAGGCCGGTATCCACGATGTCCTCCACCACGAGGAGGTCGCGGCCCTCCAGCCCCTGGTCGAGGTCCTTCACGAGCTTCACTTCGCCCGACGATTTGGTGGCGGCGCCGTAGGAAGACACGGCGATGTAGTCCAGCGTCAACGGCAGATCGACCGCCTGGGAGAGGTCGCTCATGAAGGTGCAGGCGCCCTTCAGGACGCCCACCAGATGCGGATCGCGGCCCGCGTAGTCGCGGGCGATCTCGCGCCCCATCTCGCGGATGCGCGCCTGGATCTGATCGTGGGGCAGCAGCACCTTCACGTTTACCTCCTGGGAGCGGCGATTATAGCGACCCGACCCCAAAGCTTGAAGCGGGACGTTGACTCGGGAAAGAGAGCGGCAGTACGATCGCGTCGAAATCCCCCTGCAGGAGAGTGAACGTGAAGAACAGCGCCCGCTTGGCGGCCCTGGCTTTGACCGGCATCCTCGCCGCCGCTTCCGCCTTCCCGCAATCCCAGGCGACGACGGGAGAGATCCGGGGCCGTGTCGTCGATGCGACCGGAGGCGTGCTCCCCGGCGTGACGGTGGTCATCAGCGACGTCTCGCGCGGCATCACCCGGACCTTGGTCACGGACCCCGACGGGAACTTCGTCGCCCCGTTGATTCCGCCCGGCACCTACGAGGTGACCGCGTCTCTGACCGGCTTCCAGCCCGCGAAGCACAAGGCCATCAAGGTGACGGTGGGATCGCTGGTCAACGTGAACACGGCGCTCAAGGTGGGAGGGATCCAGGAAGCGGTCACCGTGGAGGGAGGAGCGACCGCCGTCGAGACGAGCTCGTCCGTCCGCACGTCCACGCTGGACGAGACCGCCATCGGGAACCTTCCGATCAACGGCCGCCGATTCCAGGACTTCGTCACGCTCACGCCCACCGTGCAGGTCGACCCGCAGAGAGGCCAGCTCTCGATGGCCGGCCAGCGCGGAATCAACACCAACGTCAGCATCGACGGCGCTGACCACAACCAGCCGTTCTTCGGCGGCATCCGCGGCGGCGAGCGCTCGAACAACGCGTTCACCGTTCCCCAGGAGGCGATCCAGGAGTTCCAGGTGGTGGCCTCCGGCTACACGGCGGAGTTCGGCCGCTCCTCGGGCGGGATCGTCAACGCGATCACCAAGTCCGGCTCGAACGACATCCGTGGCTCCGTCTTCTACCTCAACCGGAACCGCGACTGGGCCGACGACAACGTCTTCGGTCAGGCGGCGGCGCCCACGCAGCAGCAGTTCGGCGGATCGATCGGCGGTCCGCTCCGGAAGGACAAGACCTTTTTCTTCCTCGCCTACGAGCAGCAGAAGTTCAAGAACACCCGCCAGGTGCTGTTCAGCGCGCTCTCGGGGCTGACCGCCACCCCCGCCACGCAGGAGGCCTTCGATTTCTACAAATCGCTCGAGACGCCCTTCGACGCCACCAACGACGCCTGGACGGTCCTCGGCCGGATCGACCACCAGTTCGGGACCAACCACCGGCTGAACATCCGTTACACCCACAGCGACAACAAGGCCCTGAACTCGAACGCCACCGGCAACGCTCTCGACCCGGCCACGATCAGCGCGCTCTCCAACAACGGCACCGAGAAGGACAACACCAACGTCGTGGTGGGCCAGCTCACGAGCGTCCTGAAGCCCAACCTGCTCCTCGAAACGAGGGCGCAGTACGCGCGGGAGCAGCGTCCGCGCCTGGCCAACGCCGAGGCGACCAACGTCACCACGGGCATCGGCCGGTTCGGGAGCGTCAACTTCCTGCCCACGACCCAGTCCGACTGGACCGCGGGAGGCAACGTCAACCTGACCTGGATCCGGAGCGGCCACACGTTCAAGGTCGGCGGGGACTACCGGCACACCTTCGTGGACCAGACCTTCGGGTTCAACCAGTTCGGCGCCTTCAACGTGTCGGGAACCACCGCGAACGTGCTCGACATCCTCGGCGTCGGCGGGGCCGTCGCCAACCGCTTCGACTCGACCGCCGTGACTTACGACCGCCAGATGGGCAACCTGCTCGTCGACTTCGCAAGCGACGAGTTGGCGTTCTATGCCCAGGACAGCTGGAAGGTCACGCCGAAGGTCACCGTGAACTACGGTGTGCGCTGGGAGGGAGCCTTCAATCCCACTCCCATCGCGAACAACGACTTCCTGCTCTCGCGCGTCCGGAACTTCGTTTCCCCGGTCGAGGGACGGAGAGTGGATCCCACCCAGATCCCGGACCAGCTCAACCAGTGGGGCCCGCGGGTCGGCTTCGCGTGGGACCCCGGCGGAGACGGCAAGACCGTGCTTCGTGGCTACACGGGTCTCTACTACGCCCGCACGCCGGCGCTCGTGTACGCGGGACCGATGAACAACTACCGTACGCCGGCCGGGGACCTTTCGCTGCGGCTTCCCCTGCCCGTCTCCGCCGGAAGCACGAACAACACGGTCTACCGGCAGCTCCTCCTGATCGGGATCGACCTCAACCGCACTCCCCTCGGGTCGCTCCCGATCCTGGCCCAGGACCAGGTCCTGGCCATTGCGCGCGCTCTCGGCCTGTCGCCGAACCCTGCGGTCGGGAGCGGGCCCCTTTCGGTGGATCCGGACTTCAAGAACCCGCGCGCCTTCCAGGTCGGCCTGGGCGGCCAGCGCGAGATCTGGTCCGGGATCACCCTCGGCCTCGAGGGCGTGTACGTGAAGACCGATCGGTTGGAGCGGAACCGCGAGCTGAACCTGGCCCCGCCGGTCGTTCGCGCCAATGACCCCGCCCAGCGGCCGTTCTTCAATCGGCCGGCGACGCCCCGGCCCATCTCCGATCTGGGCCAGCTCCAGGTGCGCGAGTCCACGGCGGAATCGAAGTACCAGGCCCTGACGTTCAGCACCCGCGTCCAGAAGAAATGGGGCAGCGTCAACGCCTACTACGTGCTCAGCAAGTCCGAGTCCGACGACGACAACGAGCGCGACGCCGGCGGTCCGAACTACCAGAACACCTACAACCTCGCCGACGAGTGGGGGCCCGCGCGGCTGGACCGGACCCACCAGTTCAACGGGTACATGGTCTACTTCCTGCCGAAGGGCTTCGACATCACGACCGGCTTCCGCATCCTGTCGGGCCGGCCCATCGACGCCGCCATGGGTTTCGACGCCAATGGCGACGGCGCGAACTCGACCGGCGCCAACTTCTCGTTGGATCGCCCCTACAGCGCGGCCGGCGTCTCCTTCAAGAGGAACGCCTTCCGCAACACCCCCTTCAAGGAGGTGAATCTCCGGCTGCAGTGGAAGTGGAGCATCCGCAACAGCCAGAGCCTCACCTTCTCCGCCGACGCCTTCAACGTCTTCAACTGGGACAACATCGAGCTCGCGGGCACGACGGTGCAGAACTACTGCTCGGCCCCCGTGCCGCTCGACTGCGGCTTCGGGCCCCCGACGAACCCCAACTTCCTCCAGATCTACGACCAGAATCCGGCGTCGACGCGACGGGGCCAGTTCCTGCTGAACAACAACCCGGGCGCCCCGCGTCAGTTGCAGCTGGGCGTGCGCTTTCAGTTTTGAGCCTCGGGGCAACGAACCGGAGCCGCGAGCTGCGAGCGTAGCGGGATTCACTTCCGCGGAGCGAGCGGGGGGTCTGGGGGGTGCGCCGCTAGCACCCCCAGCTCGATACGTTCAACACATTGAAGTCAGATTTTCGAATCTTTTGACAAGCACTTCTCGTTTGTAGTCCTGGGCGCCGAGTGATCGGCGGTCGTCCGCTCGAGCCTCGGCTATAATCCGAAGTTTGGGACTCTCGTCCCGCAAAGGTGGAGGACGTTCAGACATGCTTCGAACGAGTCGCGCGATTGCCGCTTTGATCTTCGCCGCATCATTGGGCCTTCCGGCGCGGGCGCGGGCCCAGGAACCTGTCGCGCCTCGCCCGTCGCCGCCGCCGACGTCACCGGATCGCCCAACTCTCGATCTGTCGCTCGACGAGTCGGTCAAGCGCGCCCTCGAGAACAACAACGACATCGCCGTGGAGCGATACAACCCGGAGCTGAGCGAGGAGAGCATCCGACTCTATCGGGGGAACTACGACCCGCTGCTCACGTCCACCGTGAGCCAGAACTCGCGGACTTCTCCGGCGACAAACGCCTTCGCCGGAGCCACCAAGGTGGACAGCAAGACGAGCACCTACAACTTCGGCGCCGCGCAGTTGCTGAAGACGGGCGGCAACGCCCGGGTCGACTTCACCAACAACCGCGGGAACACGAACTCGGTCTTCAACACGTTCAACCCGTCCTACAACTCCGCCCTCAACGCCAGCCTCTCCCAACCCTTCCTCAGGAATTTCCGCATCGACTCCAGCCGCCTCCAGCTGAGGGTGGCCAAGAAGAACCGGGAGATCTCCGACGTGCAGTTCCAGCAGACGGTCACCAACGTAGTGGCCAGCGTGAAGGACCTCTACTACGACCTCATCTATGCGATCGACAACCTCCAGGCCCAGCGCACGAGCCTGAGCCTGGCCCAGAAGCTCCTCGACGAGAACCAGATCCGGGTCAAGGTCGGGACCATGGCCCCCCTGGACGTGGTGGCGGCACAGTCCGAGGTGGCGAGCCGCGAGGAGGGCGTGATCGTGGCCGAGGCGGCGGTCATGGATGCCGAGGATGCGATCAAGAGCGCCATCTTCCCGAAGAACGACCCGTCCATTTGGGCCCTGCGGATCGTGCCCACCGACCGCCCGACCGCGGAGCCGTTCGTGGTCGACGTCGAGGCCGCGACCCGGAAGGCGCTCGACCAGCGAACCGACGTCGTGGCCGCCCGCAAGAACCTGGAAAACGCCGACGTCAACGTCCAGTACGCCTCGAACCAGACGCTCCCTGACCTGAGCGTGGTCGCAGCCTACGGCTCGTCCGGTATCGGAGGAACCATCATCCAGCGGCAGGGCTTCGGTGGTCCGATCATCGGGACGACGCCCGGCGGTTACAGCGACGCGCTCAGCAGCGTCTTCGGCCGGGACTTCCCTACCTGGACCCTGGGGCTGAACTTCTCGTACCCGATCTTCAACCGGCAAGCCGCCGCCACGTCGGCGCGGGCCCAGATCTCCCGCGAGCAGACCCAGACCAGCCTGCGCCGGCTCGAGATGCAGGTGGCCTCCGAGGTCCGCACCGCGGGACGCGCCGTGGAGACGAACTACAAGCGGGTGGAGTCCACCCGGGCGGCACGGGTGCTCCAGGAGCAGCGGCTGGACGCCGAGCAGAAGAAGTTCGCGGCCGGCATGTCCACCAACTTCGTCGTCACCCAGGCCCAGCGCGACCTGGCCCTGGCCCTGGTGGCCGAGCTGCGCGCGGTGGCCGACTACCGCAAGAGCCTCGTCAATTTCGATCGCGTGCAGGTCGCCGGGGGCGGTGTGGCCTTCGCGAGCACGTCAGCTCCGCGGACGACGACGGCGGCCAGTGCAATTTCGACGACCAGCGCGACCGCCTCGGGGACCGGGGTCACGCCGACTCCCTGAGCTTCCGCCCTCACACCCTTTGACACGGGGGAGTGCCAACACTCCCCCGTCTTCCCGGTCTAAACTGGGCGTATGTCGCCGCGTACTCGTGTGTCCCGCATCGTCCTCGTGGCCGCCGCCGTGGCGGCGGTGGCGGCGGTGTTGGCGTTCCGCAGCCATGACCGCCCGGTCACCTACGCCGCCGTTCCCGTCGACCGCGGCGACATCCAGGATGTCGTCG
>QHVJ01000214.1 GCA_003222275.1 Acidobacteriota bacterium
AGGCCGAACAGCACGGCCGCGCTGCCCGCCGCATGGCGTCCGAGGAAGTCGAGTACGCGGCCGGAGACGCGCAGCGCCTGCTGCGCGGCGGGAGTCACGATGCCGACGCTGGCCGAGCGGACGAGGCGGCTGCGCCCCAGGATCCGGGCGATCCGCGGCCGCCGCGGACGGTCGCCGGTCTCCTCGAGATGGAAGCGCTCCGCCCAGATCGAGAGGGGGCCCCACAGGAGCAGGTGCATCCCGATCGTCGTCGCGAGCAGCACCGCCAGGGCCAGCATGGTCAGGTCGTTGCGCCCCGCCGTCACGGCCTGGGCGAGATAGCTGCCCAGGCCGGGCAGGGTGTATCGGGCCGGGCCGACCGCGATGATCTCGCTTGCGATGAGGAAGAACCAGCCGTTGGCCCACGACACAAGCGAGTTGTAGAGCAGGCTCGGCACGACCACGGGAAGGATGAGGTGGCTCCAGCGAAGCGAACCGCGCAAGCCGAACTGGTCGGCCGCCATGCGCAGCTCCTCGGGGACGGTGATGAGGCTCTCGTAGACCCCGAAGGCGAGGTTCCAGAACATCGACGTAAAGATCAGGAAGACGGCGGCCAGCTCGACGCCGAACGCCGAGCCCCCGAACAGCCGCACGAAGCCCCAGACCGCCACGGGGAAGAACCCGACGATCGGCACCGACTGGAAGATGTCGAGCGTCGGCAGGATCAGCCGGCGCGCGAAGGCGGACTTCGCCGCCAGGTAGCCGGTGGGGACGGCGAGGAGGACGGAGATCGCCAGCGTCACGCCCAGCCGCGTCAGCGAGAGCAGCAGGTAGAGGGGCAGCAGCTCCGGCCGCGGGTCGAGCTCGGGGGAATCGTACGGGCGCAGCGAGGAGCCGCCGAGCGTCAGCGCGGCGACAAGGACGACGAGAAGGAGGATGAGGCCGAGGTCGACGGAGTAGGAAGCCGGAGTGCGCGAGGGCAAGAGCGATGGGCGTCGCGCGAATTCACTTCGCGCGAGCGAACGATCGTAGCACGCCCCCGCCGGGCGTTAGAAGCGGATGCTCAGCCCGACGACAGCGCTGAACCCCGACATGTCGAGACGCAGCGCGTCCTGCCCCGGTTGCGGGCTGAAGTCGTCCCCCAGCGTCGCCTTCGCCCACTGGTAACGGCCTTCCCCGAGGATGCTGAAGTCGTGGCCCACGCGCACCCGCAGGCCGCCCGTCACGTGGAGGCCAGGGCGCACGCCCTCGGAGACGAAGTCGTCCGCGCGGATGGTGAGCTCGGGATCAGCGAAGTCGATGAAGTCGCCGAACTCCTCGTACTTGTAGAAGACGAGGTCGGGCCCGACGCCCACGTACGGGGCGACCGTCGCATCGCGATCGGTGGGAAAGAGGCGCAGCGTGGCTCCGAGGGGGACAAGGGTGAGCTTCAAGCTCTGCAGGATCTCACCGCCGCCGGGGCGCGTGTAGTCGCGATAGTTCGTGTCGACGCGGCGCCCGTAGCCGTCGAGGTGAATCCCGAGCTCGACGTGATCGCTCGGCGTGAAGCTGAACTCGGCCCCCCCGTAAACGCCGGCCCAGTCTTTCTTGCTCACCGTGTAGAGGTCGGAGTCGTCGCGGAAGAGGTTGCTGTCGGCGCGGGGAACGAAGCCGCCGATGCGCAGCTCGAGGCTCGAGGCCCCGACGGTGGCGGGAAGAGCGGCCAGCAGCCCCAGGCTCAGGACGGCGATCGCTCGGCGTGCCATGCGGTCCTCCTTGTCCTCGCCGCCGACCGCGGCGGCTTCGCCCGGCGAGAAAGCAGGAAGGGTGCCACGCCTGGAGTCGAGTGGAAATGCTTGCAGGAACGAGCGCTTACGCGGCCGCGTCGGCGGGCCGCCGTCCTCGCCGGAGGACGATTACGGCGTCAAACGTCACCCACGCGCATCCGCTCCTTCAAATGATCCATCGTCCGCCAGCACATGGCCAGGATCGACCACGTCGTGTTCTGGGTGCCGCCGGAGACGAACGGGGCGGCATCGGCCAGATACACGTTGGAGACGTCGTGCAGGCGGCAGAACTTGTCCGTGACCGAGGTCTTCGGGTCGTCGCCCATGCGCGCGGTACCGATCTCGTGGATGGACCAGCCCTCCGGGAGCGGGTCGCGCTCGATCTTGATCGCTTCCGCCCCCGCCGCCTTCAGCATCTCTTCGGCGCTGTCCGCCATGTCCTTGGCCATCTTCAGGTCGTTGTCGCCGAAGCGGAAATCGAAGCGCAGGACCGGGATCCCCCAGGCGTCCTTCACGACCGCGTCGAGGCTGACGCGATTCTCCTTCCGGGGAAGCACCTCGCCGAAGCCGCCGATGCTGATCATGGCCGGGTAGTACTTGCGCACCGACGATTTGAACGCCTTCCCGAACCCCGGCAGGTCGTGAGCCATGCCCGGGTACTCGTAGGCCCCGCCACCGCCCTGGAAGTGGTAGCCGCGGATGAAGTCCGGGTGCTTGTCGGTCACGTTGCGGAACCGCGGGATGTAGGGCCCGACCGGACGTCCGTCGTCGAGCGTGGGCTCGGTGCCGATGCGCACCGGGATGAACCCGCTGCCGCGCGGGCCCATGAGGTGCTCGCTCAGGTAGCAGCCCAGGAGCCCGGAGGAGTTGCCCAGCCCGGCGGGGTGCCGCGCGGACTTCGAGTTGAGCAGGATGCGCGTGCTATCGAGCGTGCCCGCGCCCAGCACCACCACCTTGGCCTTGAAGTCCATCACCTCGCGGGTGTTCGCGTCGATGACGCGGACGCCGGCGGCGCGTCCCGTGCCCGCGTCGAGGAGCACCTCCGAGACGACGGAGTAGGGCCGGATGGTGAGGTTGCCGCTGTCCCGCGCCGGATAGACGAGCGCCGTCGGCGAATGGAACGCGGCGCCGATGTCGCATCCGCGCCCGCAGCGGCCGCGCCCCATGCACCGAGCGCGGTACTTGCTGTTCAGCAGCCCGTCGGTGGTCACCCCCGCGCGGCCGGGAATGTAGTGCCGGCCCATCTTGGCGATCGCACGCTTGAAGTGCACCTCGACGCAGTTGAGCTTGACCGGACGCTGGAAGATGCCGTCCGGGACCTGCATCAGGCCTTCTTTCGTCCCCGAGCAGCCGAGCAGCACGTCGACCTTGTCGTAGTACGGGGACACGTCCTCGTAGGAGATGGGCCAGTCCACGTCGTAGCCGTCGTGGCTGGCCGCCTTGAACTGCAGCGGCCCGTAGCGCAGCGCGCCCCGGCCCCAGAAGTTCGTCTTCCCCCCCAGCACGCGCGCCCGCACCCAGGAGTATTGCGTCCCCGTCGTCGGGTGCTCCTTCTCGTTCACGACCCAGTTGCGCGTGAAGGTGTTCCCGGCGTACGACGTCACCTTCTTGTACTTGTCGTAGGCCGGGTTGTTGCCGTAGGGCCGGTCGAGGAAGTTGTACTCGGCGACCGCGATCGGGCGATGGTCGGGCGGCATCCGGAAGCGCCGCGGAGACTGGTACGGCCACTCCATCGTCCGGTATTCCTTGCGGTGGTCGATCATCCGGCCCGCCTCCAGCATCAGCACCTTGATGCCGGCCATGGCGAGCTGGAACGCGGTCATGCCGCCGGCGGCGCCGCTGCCGACGACGATCACGTCCCACGGCCCGGAGCGGGGCTGGATGGACGCGGAGAGCTTGCGGGACTCGTCAGTGACGGCGGCGAGATCGACGTCGAGCGTAGGGTCGGCGGGCATGGGGACCTCGTTAGGCCTTCTGCCCGCAGTGCGGGCAATCCTTGCCGTCCTGGGTCAGGCATCCCTGGAACTCGGCCAGGATCTGGTTTCCCTTGTAGCGAAGCTCCTTGTGGATGCCGATCTCGGAGGTGTAGTAGCCGTGGATCGTCGCCCGCTTGGTCGTGGCGAAGAAGGCCTCCAGCGGCGGCCGCGGCCGGTCGGGGTCGAAGCGGCTGACGTCGCCGAGGAGCCCTTCCACGAGCACCGGCTTCTGCGTCGGCTGGTCGTAGCGGGTGACCTCCCGCGCCGTCTCCTCCGGCTTCGTCTTGACGGCCTCGAAACGGCTGACGTCGGTGAGCAGCGCCTCGACCTGGCCCGCATCGAGCCGGAGGAAGGGCTTCCCGAAGCGCCGGGTCGCCTCGGCGTCGAACGCCGCGAGCCCCGCGAGCCACTCCTCTTTCAGTGACGGCTGCGCCTCGCTCAGCACCAGGTCGAAATAGTCCGCGACGCGTGCTTCCCTGGCCCCGGGGGAGCGCTCGTCGGCGGGGATGATCGCCTCCACCAGCGCCTCCAGCGTGGCGTACTGGGACGGCGAGAGGACCTTCAGGGAGGGCGCGGCCTTCGTCCCCTGGATGTGGACGAACGCGGCCAGGCCCTCGTCCGAAAGGAAGGGCAGGAGGGTCAGGGCGCCCGCCCCGGCGCCGATTCTTCGAAGGGCGGCCCGGCGGCTCACGGCTCGCGTGGTCATCGATTCCTCTCCTGAACGATCCAGTCTACCGCCGGCGCGGGCGGGAGCGGAGCGTCAGCCTCCGAATGCCGCTCGCAGCACGTCGAGGCTCTTCGGCACGGCCGTCTCCGCCGGCTCCTTGCCTTCCATCTCCAGCGACACGTAGCCGTGGAAGCCCGCGCCCCGGAGGATACCGGCGATGCGCGGGTAGTCGAGGTCGAGCGTGTACCACTCTCCTCCGCCGTAATACGTCTTCGCCTGGACGATGACCGCGTGCGGCGCCAGCTTCTCGATCCCGGCGTATGGATCGCTGGGGAAATTGCCGGTGTCGAGGTTGATGCCCAGCCATGGCGAGCGGACGGCGTCGTAGATCCGGAGCAGGTTCTCGGGCCGGGTGGTGAGTCCCCAGTGGTTCTCGAGCGCGAGCATCACTCCCGCCCTTTCCGCCGCGGGCAGGCAGGCCTCGATCGATTCGATGCACCACTTGAAAGCCTCGTCGTCGGTGTGTCCCGGCAACGGTGGCTCGTCGCCCTTGACTTTCATGAGGTCGTCGAAGGAGGCGATCGTGTTCCAGCGTCCCGAATTCAGCCGGATGCAGGGAATGCCGAGCGCACTCGCCAGGTCGATGCACCTCTTCGTGTGGTCGACGTCCTTCTGGCGCGCCGCGGGGTCCGGATCGACGAAGTCCTGGTGGATCGAGAGCATGACCAGATCGAGGCCGTTGCGGAAGGCGGCCTTCTTCAATGCGTTGACGTAGGCGGGCGACTCGTCCGCCATCTGGCGATGCAGTATCTCGACGCCGTCGAAGCCGAGCGAGGCCGCGTGCTCGATGACCTTCTCGATGGGGTACTTGTCGGGCTTGAAGTGCCAGTAGGAATAGGTCGACACCGCCAGCTTCACGGGCCGGCGTCCCGCCGGCGCCGCGCCGGCCGTCACTCCGGCCAAGGGAGCAAGCGCGCCCACGGCTCCCAGCCTCAGCGCTTCACGACGTTTCATTTCGCCCTCGCTTTGCGGATGAGGGGAAGGCGGACCGGGCGCCCTCCTCTCGCCGCGGAGAGATCGGCGGCCAGGCACAGCTCCATCGTCTTCTGGGCGTCGAAGACGCTGAGGTGGGTCTCCCGGCCCTGGCGAACCGCGTCCACGAGCTCGTCCATCTCGCCCTGGAAGGGATGGTGGCTCACGTCGGCGGAGTCCGGCATCCTCGCCTCGATTCGGATCGCCGGGCTCTCGCTGCCGTAACGCCCCTCGCTCAGCTTCACTTCGGGAAAAGGGTTCGCCGTCCTCAGCTCTTCCAGATCCACCGGCTCGTCCTTCCCGCAGATCAGCGTGTCGCGAACGGTAGCGCGGTCCCCCATCAGCTCCACGCCGAACGTGTAGGGCAACATGAAGTCGGTGGAGCTGGTCACGTGGCCGAGCGCCCCCTTCTCGAGCTTGACGTTGACCTCGATGGTCGTCGGCCATTCGTAGCCCGGCGTGAAGCGCGTGTGGTACGCGCTCACCTCCTCCGCCTCCCGTCCCGAGCACCAGCGCAGCGCGTCGACCGCATGGCAGCCTGCGGCCAGGAGATGGCTCCCGCCGGTCTTGCGCTTCCGGACCCACTCCCACCCCGCGTACCAGTCGGTCACCCGCGAAAGGTACTGGACCCGCGCGAAACGGATGCGCCCCAGGCGGCCCGACGCCCGCAGCCAGTGGACGAAGCGGAGGTAGGGGTTGTAGTGCAGCTCGAAGGAGACGATCGTGCGCACCCGCGCCCGGCGGACCGCGTCGCGGATGCGCGCCAGGTCGCGCACGTTCAAGGCGGTGGGCTTTTCGACGACGAGGTGCTTGCCGGCCCGGGCCGCGGCCACCGCCTGATCGGCGTGCAGGTGGTTGGGGGTCGTGATCGACACGATGTCGACCTCGTCCGACTCCAGGAGGTCTTCGTACCGCTTGGTGAAGCGTGCGCCGGACACGTCCGCACCATAGCCGGCGAGCTTCTTGCGAGCGCGGTCCTCGTCGCGCCCGTGCAGGAGCACGATGCGCGCGTGCGGGTTGCGCCCGAAGGCCTTGATGTGCTCCGCGGCGCACCACCCGATGCCGCTGATCCCGACGCCGAGGATCTTCATAGGGCGCAGAAACTACCACGATTCTGGCGGTCTGCTGATCGTTTTCTGGAAGGTGGGCCACTCTGGGAACGCGGGGAAGACAAACTCCGTCAATCACTTCGAACCGGTCGCGAGGCCGGCGGCGACGTGGAGGCGATCATGACGCAGCAAGCGACGGGAATGCTGGCCCTGGGACTCTCACCCCGATTGAGCGGAGAGCTCCTGGCAATCGTGTCCCACGACCTTCGGACGCCGCTCAGCACGATCGCGCTCGGCACCACGCTCCTCGAGGATGCCTCGCAGGGCCAGGAGGACCGGACACAGGTCATCGAAATCATCAAGCGCGCCGCGGACCGGATGGAGCGCCTCATCAAGGATCTCCAGGAGATGGGGCGACTCGATGCCGGCCGAACGCTGCGCGTGGACGCGCGGAGCGTGGAGCTGGCGACGCTCCTGCGGGAAGCCTGCGAAGCGCTGCACGTCCAGGCCGGGGCCAAGCACCTGGAGGTCTCCTGCGACCTGCCCGCCCCGCCCATCGCGGTGTGCGCCGACCCGGACCGCATCTGCCAGGTACTGGGGAACCTGATCGGCAACGCCATCAAGTTCACGCCGCGCGGCGGCCGCATCACGCTCGCCGCCTGCCGGGAAGGGCGTGAGGTGCGCGTCTCGGTCACCGATCAGGGACCGGGCATCCCCGAGGCGGACCTCCCGCGCGTCTTCGAGCCGTACTGGCAGGCGCAGAGCACGGCGCGGCTGGGCGCCGGGATCGGGCTCAAGATCGCGAAGGGCCTCGTCGAAGCGCACGGCGGCCGGATCTGGGTCGAGAGCAAGATGGGCGAGGGAACCACGTTCTCGTTCACGCTGCCCGTAGCCAACTGACCCGGCGGCGGAGGGATCAGGAGCCCGATTCCGTCTCTGATTCCTCGAGGATGCGGAACACCATCACCAGCGAGCCGAGCTTCACCTCGTCGAGGTCGGAGAGCTGGACGGGACCGCTGATCCTCTTCCCGCCGATCCAGGTCCCGTTCCGGCTCCCCAGATCCTCCAGGATCGCCTGGTCACCCTTGACGAGGATGCGCGCGTGGCGGCGGGACACGGTGGCAGAGTCGAACCAGGCCACCGAACGGCGGTCGCGCCCCAGGAGGTTCTCCCCTTTCGCGAGCTGGATCTCGCGGCGCTTCCAGATGAGGCGGTAGACCGAGCTCGGCGCGGCCTCCTGACCGGCCGCAGGCTCTGAAAGCGCTTCTCCGACGTCCTGCGCCTCCCCGCAAAAGGCGTATCCGAAGCCGTGGACGGTCCGGATGAACTGCGGCCGGCGGCGGCGGTCGTTGAGGGCCGCGCGCAGGTCGCTGGCGGCGCTGGCGAGGCTGGCCTCGGTGACGTTGGTGTCCGGCCAGAGGAGTGCCTGAAGCTCTCCCTTGGCGATGGCGTGGGGACGGCGGCTCAGGAGTTGGCGCAGCAGCTCGAAGGCCTTGGGTGGGAGCGGGACGGCTTCCCCGCCGCGCCGCAGCTCGCGCGTGTCCTCGTCGAAGACGAAATCACCGAACCGAGTGGGCACCGGAGGGACCTTGGCTCAGGAGCGAGACGAGCCCATTATGACCTCACCCTGCCCCCCGATCCACGGCCACCGCAGATCGCAGAGGACGGTCGAATCGGTCGCCCGGGTAGAGCACGGCCTCGAGAAACAGGCCCGAGGGCGGCGCGGTCAGCTCCGCCGGGTGACCCGTGACTCCCGACAGCAGCCGCGGGACCTCCCGAGGAGACAAAGCGCCGCGCCCGACCTCGACCAGGACGCCCACCAGTCGGCGGACCATCTTCCAGAGGAAGTGCGACCCCCGCACGCGGACGAGCACCAGCGCCCCCTCCTCGGCGATGTCGACCGCCTCCAGCTTCACCCGCGTGGACTTCTCCTCCGGATCGTCGTCGCTGAGGAAGCGGAAGTCATGCATGCCAACGAATCCGGCCGCTCCGTCGCGCATCCGGGCCACGTCGAGAGGGTCACGCACCCACCACACGAAAGGCTTGACGAACGCGGTGCGCCGCCGGCTCACCTGGTACAGATAGCTGCGGCCCACCGCGCCGTGGCGCGCGTGGAACTGGCGCGTGACCTTCTCCGCCGCCAACACGTTGATGTCGCCCGGCAACGCGTCGTTGAGCTGGAAGCGCAGCGCCTCGGCCGAGAGGCGAGTCTCCAGGTCGAGGTGGGCGACCTGGCCGAGCGCGTGCACGCCCGAGTCCGTGCGCCCCGAGCCGTAGACCTGGAAATCCGTCCGGCCCGAGATCTCTCGCACCACGCGCTGGATCTCGCCCTGCACGGTGCGGGCGTTCGCCTGAACCTGCCAGCCGCGATAGCGGGTGCCCGCGTATTCGAGCGTGAGCTTGAAGCGCGCCATCGCCGGGACACGCTATGGGCCGCCGGCCGGCGCGTCAAGCCGCCCGGCCGGGGCGCTCATCACCTGTCCGAGCTTATCCTGTTCGCGACCATCGCGTGTTGTCCGCGCGGCGGGTAGACCAGCAGGCCGTTCACGTGTCCGTCACTGTCGGTCTGGAACGTGACCCGAAGGGGGAGCTCCGCGACGAAGAAGTCCCGCCGGCTTTCCGGACGGAGGCGTAATTTCGGAAGCCCCCAGCTCGCGGGCAGTTGGATCGTCAGGAAATCGCCTTCCCGGACGATGACGAATGCCTCCTCGTCCTGCCCTGCATACCGACCGGCGCCGGTGTCGAGTATCGCCGAATCGAGCGCCGTCTCCGTGCGCTTCGTAGCCGTCGGTCTCTCCAGCGGGACGTTCGGCCGCAGCAGGTGACGCGCAATGTCGCTGACCCCTGCCATTTGGTTCGAAAGGACGACGACCCCCACCCGCTGCTTTGGATCCCAGGCCACGGAACTGACACACCCCCACGTGCCGCCATCGTGTACGATCATCTGGTCGTCACCTTCCCCAATCACCACCCAGCCCAGTGCTTGCGCTTCCCCGTGCTGTGGCATCGGACGGCGCGTGCTCCGCATGGTGGCCATCGCCGGAGCCAACGGCGAGCGTTCGTAGCCCATGGTCACCGCGAGCAACTTCAAAAGGTCATTGGCCGTTGAAACGAGACCGCCCGCGGCCCACATCTCCGCGTAGATCGGGACGGTCGAGAAGGGCGGCGATGGCTGCAAAACGGCATTGTGGCCGACGGCGAGCTTCGCCTTCATCTTCGCCGATGGAGTGATGGCGGTGCTCGTCAACTTCAAGGGAGCGATGACACGCATCCGCAACAGGCTCTCGTAATCCATGGCGGCCCGAGATGCGAGGGCCTGTCCCAGAAGCCAGTAACCGATGTTCGAGTAGTCCCATTCGGCACCGGAGTCGCGCGGCAGCTCGTAGCCGGCCAGGAACTCCCGGAGTCGGGCGGCGCCGTATTTCGTCGAAGCTGAATCATCGAAGGCGGGCAACGCGTCCGGCATGAACGGCAGACCTGAGGTATGAGTCGCCAGGTCCAGGAGCGTGATCGAACGGCCGTTCCGTTCGGGGATCTTGACGGCGGGCAGAAACTTCGCGACCGAGTCCGCGAGCGCGACTTCACCCCTTCGGACCATGTCCGCGAGCAAGAGTGCGGTGAACACCTTGGTCACCGAGCCGATCTCGAAACAGGTGTCGCCATCCAACGGTCGCGGGTCTCCCTGGCGGGGATGACCGTAGGAGATGACCCTTCCGCCTCGGGGTCCGATCACGCCGATGACGATGCCGACGCCGTCTTCTTGCCCGGCGAGGGCGTCGACCCGTTCGGCGAGCACCTTGCGAATGTCCACATCAGACGGGAGGACGATCGCATCCGAGCTTGGCCCCGCCTGGGCTCCGGCAAGGGTCATCATCGAGCCCGCCACGACGGCGGCGGCACGGACGGTACGTCGAGCCATCCGCCTCACCACGTTCACCGTTCCCCTCCACGCCCGGTTCCGCGAGACTCCCCGGTGGAGACGTGGGCGTATACGCGCCTTCCGGCATGACAGTTCACATTCTCGAGGCCGAAAGGTGGCGGAGACGCGGTTTCGCTACCCGCCC
>QHVJ01000215.1 GCA_003222275.1 Acidobacteriota bacterium
ATCGAGCACCGGCGCCGCCAGCACCGGCGCCAACCGCTCCTGCAGGAGCGCGGAAAAGTCGATGGCGCGCACCGCGGCCAGGGCCCGCTCTTGCGTGCGCAGCACCGCCGCGCGCAAGGCGCCGTCCTCGTGCACGCGGCCGAGCAGCTCCGCCACCACCTCCGGCCGTTTCTCGCGAAGGAGGATCCCCCCTCCCCGCAGCGTCTCCGCCACCGCCCCCGCGTCGTAGGCGATGACGGGCAGGCCGAAGGCCATCGCCTCGAGCAGCGGCACGCAGTAGCCCTCGTGCTCGGACAGGCACAGGAACACGTCGCCGGCCGAGTAGCAGGCCCGCACGTCGTCGTCGTCCACGTGGCCCGTGAACACCACCTCGTCGGCCCCGAGCCGCCGCACGCGCTCCTGCAGCCGGTCGTAGTACCGCTCGTGGCCGCGGTAGTCGCCCACGAGGAGCAGGCGGGACCGGGGCTCGACGTGGCGCTGGTAGAGGGCGAAGACGCCGATGAGGTCCTCGATCCGCTTGTTGGGGATGATGCGTCCCACGAAGAGCACGTTCACCCGGCCGTCGTCGTACATGCGGCGGGCCACGGACGAGGCGGGCCGGCGGTAGTCGTCGAGGTCGAGCACGATCGGCAGCACGGCGGTCCGCCGGTATCCCGCGGCCTCCAGCTCTCGCCGGTTGAACTCGCTGTCGGCCAGCCCCAGCTCGGTGCGGGCGGCGAAGGCCGCCAGCTCGCGGCGCCCGTGGTGGCACAGCCCGGCCAGGTGAGGGTGGAAACCGAGGAACCAGTCCGCGGGCGTGATGTTGTGGTAGATGCTCACGAGCCGGTCGGGGGCGTGGTAGATGAGGCGACCGGCCGCGCTCCCGATGGAGAAGTGGAACAGGCACACCGTCTCGGATGACGAGACGTCGCCGTATTCCCACAGCGGCCGCGCGAGGTGGGCCATGCGGGGGTGGACTCTCTCCGCGAAGATGTCCGACTCGAACCCGGCACGGCGGAGGTGGCCCTGGATGGCCAGGGCCTCGTTGCCGATGGCGTCGCCGTAGGAGAGGGCGGCCACGAGCTGGTGGACCCGCCGGGGGGTCAACTCGGACCGTCCCCCCCGCCGCGCTCCTTCGGGCCGCGGTCGCGGACGTCCAGCATCGCCTCCAGCGTCTTCTCCCGCCGGGCCTGCAGGTCGAGGCGCGCCTGGAGCTGGAGCGCGCGGTTCTTCAGGTCCTGCACCTCGAGGTTGAGGCGCGTCAGCTCCGCCGCCATGTTGTGGAGCAGGTGGACGTAGTAGGTGTTGAGGTCGGACTGGCGGGAGAGCGCCGAGATCATCGGCGTCGGGTTCCAGAAGAGCTTCTGCACCGGCCGCAGGAGTCTCCGCACCGCCTCCAACGCCCGGCCGGCGGCACCCCGGCTGCTGCGGTACGGGGTCGCCGGATCGAACGAGAAGTTCCAGCGCTCCGGATGCTCCCGGAACTCCGAGAGCAGGTCGGGCTTGAAGTCGTGGGCGTCGAGCACGCCTTCGAGCCGGTGATCCGCGATCTCTCGCACCTCCGCATCGGTGAGAAGGCCCTTCCGGCGCTTCTCTTCGATCCGCTCGCGGATCTCGCGCATGATCGCCTCGACGTCGACGCCCTCGGCCCGGATCTGGAAGGTCATCGTCGGCTGGCCCGCGTCCGCAAGCGCCTCACCGCCGCAGCGGCACCGGCGGCCCCGGGGCCGTGTAGACGATGAAGACCACCGCCACCGCCCACAGCGCCACGTCCAGCAGCAGCGGCCGGTCGGTCAGCAGGACGTCGGTGGGGCTTCCCCCCTTCTCCTTCTGATGCACCAGATAAAGATAGCGGAAGATGCCGTAGAGCACGAAAGGGATGGTCCAGGCCAGCCGGTCCGTCTGGAACTTCTGCCGGGTCTCCTCCGCCGTCGTATAGAAGGCGTAGGCCATGAGGCAGGAGGCGGTGACGACACCGATCATCTGATCCAGGAGGTAGGGGCTGTACTCGGCGAGGATCGCGCGGTGCCCGGCGGCCGTGCCGCTCAGGGACGTCAGCTCATGGCGGCGCTTGGAGAGGCTCAGGAAAAGCGCGAGGAGCACCGTGCAGATCAGCAGCCAGTCGCTGATCGCGACGCCGATGGCGGTCCCTCCGGCGACGGCGCGGATGACGAAGCCGAGGCTCACGCTCAGCACGTCGACGATGACGACCTCCTTCAGCCGGAAGGAATAGAGAAGGTTGAGGGCCAGGTAGCAGGCGGCGCTCGCCAGGAAGGCTGGACCGAGCAGCCACGACCCGCCGAGGGCCGCCAGGCCCAGGCCGATGGCGATCATCACCGCCGTGCGCACGGCCAGCTGACCGCTCGCGATCGGCCGCCGGCTCTTCGTGGGATGCCGCCGGTCCCGCTCGACGTCCGCCACGTCGTTCAGGAGATAGACGGCCCCCGAGAGCACGCAGAAGAGGGCGAAGGCCAGCAGCGAGCGCAGCAGCGGCCCGCGCTCGAAGAGGTGCTTCGAGAAGGCGAGGGCCGCGAACACCACCAGGTTCTTCGTCCACTGGTGAGGCCGCAGCGAGACGAGGATCGCCCGCAGGGCTGCCTAGAAGCTCCGGACCGCCTCTTCTTCGGAGTCGTACGTCTCGAAGACGGTGAGGAGCTTGGTGATGGCCAGCAGGTCCTGGATCTTCTTGGTCAGGTTCAGGAGCTTCAGCTTGCCGCCCTTGCGGCTGACCGTGGTGTAGCAGCGCACGATCTCGCCGAGACCAGCCGAGTCCACGTAGGGGACGTCGGCGAGGTTCAGGACGATCTTCGTCTTCCCGCCATCCACCAGCCTCGTCACG
This sequence comes from Acidobacteriota bacterium, assembly GCA_003222275.1. Taxonomy (GTDB): domain Bacteria; phylum Acidobacteriota; class Vicinamibacteria; order Fen-336; family Fen-336; genus AA32. Next base: position 2,819 of record QHVJ01000215.1, read on the forward strand.
GCATCGCGGAGGGCGTCGTCCCCCTCGCCGATCAGGATCTTCCCGTGGAGGTCGAGGATGGTCACGTCACCGACCTGGCGCTCGACGATCTTCATGGCGCTTTCTCCCTGCGGCGACAATTACTTGCGAGGAGCGGCCAAGCTATCACAGGGTCTCCACGGCTGTCAACGCTGGGCCGAGGTGTGCTAGGGTCGTCCCTTCGCAATGGATCTTCGCGAGCATCTCCACATGCGGGCCCGCGAGGCGGGCCGCCACATCGTCCTGCCCGAAGGGACCGAGCCGCGCATCATCCGGGCGGCCGCGATCACCTCCCGGAAGGGCCTGTCTCGGGTGACGCTGCTGGGGGAGCCCGAAACGGTGCGCTCCACGGCTCGCGAGCTGGGCGTCGAGCTGGCGGGGGTGGCCGTCGAAGCCGTTCCGCGGGAGGGCCGCGAGATCGAGACGGCGCTCCGCGCCTACGTCGAGCGGGTCCGCCATCGCGGCATCGGCTCCGACGAGGCGCGGCAGCACCTCGCCGACCCGCTGCTGTGGGCGGCGCTGGGAGTGGCCGCCGGGCGCTTCGACGGATTCGTGGCCGGGGCCGTCTCGACGACGGCGCAGACGCTGCGGGCCGCGCTGCGCGGGATCGGGGTGAGGAGCGGAGTCACCCGGCTGTCCTCTTTCATGCTGATGCTGACGCCGCGCGCGGAGCTGGGAGAGGGCGGGGCGCTCGTCTTCGCCGATTGCGGCGTGAACCCGGAGCCGTCGGCGGCGGAGCTGGCCGAGATCGCGATCCTCGCCGCCGAGAACGCGCGTGAGTTCCTGCAGACGACGCCGCGGGTCGCCCTCCTGTCGTTCTCGACGAAGGGCAGCGCCGACCATCCTCGTTCCCGCAAGGTGGCGGAGGCCGCCCGCATCGTGCACGCGCGGGCGCCGGAGCTGGCCGCGGACGGGGAGATGCAGCTCGACGCTGCTCTCGTGCCCACGGTGGCGGCGAGCAAGGTCGCGGGCAGCCCGGTCGCCGGCCGGGCGAACGTCCTCATCTTCCCCGATCTGGACGCGGGGAACATCGGCTACAAGCTGGTGGAGCGGATCGGCGGCGCCCGGGCCCTCGGCCCGATCCTTCAGGGCCTCGCGCGCCCGGCGAACGACCTCTCCCGCGGCTGTTCGGTAGAGGACATCGTGGACGTCATCGCAATCACGGCCGTGCAGGCAATGCGCGCCTGAGGTCATGGCAGCGCCGTTGGAGCGCCCGCAGGCGGCGCTTCCTGTCTGCCCGAGCGGGATCTACTCCCGCGAGGGCGGAAATCGATGATGAGCGCCGCCGAGGACGCGGCTCTCAGGTGTGATGCTGCCGTCTGACCGGCATCACACCGCGCTTGAATGACGACGACATCGTGGACGTCATCGCAATCACGGCCGTGCAGGCCGCGGCCACAGGCTGACGGACGTTCTCCGGAAAATCAGCCGCGCTGACGGGCGCGGCAGGTCGCCCGGCCGATGGAACGTCGTGGGAGGGAAGAGACGGCTCAGACCGCGGCGGCCTTACGCTGCTGGAAACACTCCTTGCAATAGACCGGCCGTCCCTGGGTGGGCTTGAAGGGGACGGTGGTCTCCTTGCCGCACTGGGAGCAGGTCGCGGTGGTTTCGACGCGCTCGCGCTGGGGATGATTCAGCCGCGAGTTGCGCTTGGCCTTGCAGTCCTTGCAGCGCTTGGGCTCGTTCTTGAAGTTCTTGTCCGCGTAGAAGAGCTGCTCACCCGCGGTCCAAGTGAACGGCTGATGACACTCGACGCAAACCAGCGTCTTGTCTCGGTACTCCATGTCCTCTCGCATTTCGCTCGCGTGGGAATGGCTCCCGACGCTCGCCCTTTGAGCTCTGGGGGCACTCGGTGCCCCCAGAGAGCCCCGCGGCCTCCCGCGGGCGGATCCGACTTCCTCGCTCGATGACCTATTCCGTTTCCCTGCGGATCTTCTTGCGGTTCCTCTTCCGGGCCAGCGCCTGCTTGGCGCGGCGCTTGTCGCCCGGCTTCAGATAGAAGCTGTGCTTCTTGATGTCCTTGATGATGTCTTCCTGCTGCACCTTCCGCTTGAAGCGACGGAGGGCATTTTCGATCGATTCGCCCTCCTGCAATTTGATCTCGGCCAAAACGTGAACACCCCCTAATCTGTGGTGAATTTGTGTGTGAGATGGAGACGCTGTCCTCCGATCAAGGGGCTGGTTCACGGCGCCCAGATCGGCGGGATCCTAGGCGGATCCCGAGACGGGTGTCAAGGAAATAATTGCGGCTCAGCGTCATACGGGGATTGTCGCCTGCCTCGATCGCGGTTGCAACGGCCTCCCCCACCAGCTTTCGGGCTAAAAACTTCTATATCAGTTAGTTGGGTCTTCGGGCATTTCGTCTCCCTCCCCCCTTGCCCGGGTTTGCTCGGCATCATAGCCTGACAATTCTTCGAGTCCGACCCGGCGGGAGAGGTGGTGAAGAATCGTGAAGCGGCCGACGTCGGTGCGCTCATGGCGCACTCCCAGCGCGGCGAGCCGGCGCTCGAGGGCGCGCGCCAAGTCCGGCTGGTCGACCACGAGCGCGTCGGGGCCGTCGGTCCGGACGCGCGCGGCATGTGCCGGATGGACCCACGAAACATCCGGACCGAGCTCCCCGGAGAGGACGAGGCGGCCCTCGGACAGAAACGAGAAGCGGGGGCCGATCCAGAATCCAGTGTAGCCGGTGCGGATGCCGAGCCCCTGCGCCTGGCCCAGGAACGCCTCGTTCATCGCTTCGACCGGCGCCCGCCCGCGCAGCCACGGTACGAGTCCGACGGCATCGAGGCCCAGGAGGGCCAGCGCGGACGCTGCCGCCGCCGCCCGCGAGCGACGCGCCAGCGCGTCGAGTCCCCAGCCCAGGGCCACCGCGGCCGAGGTGTAGACCGGGATGAGATATCGCGGCCGGCGCAGGCCGCGGTAGCTGAACTTGGAGACGCAGAAGACTCCGACCACGACGATGAAGAGGACGCCGACGAGGAAGACCGCGCGCCGGCCCCGGCCTTCGAGCGCGTCGCGCCGCCGGGCCCACAACATCGCGAGCACCAGCAGCGGCAATGCGAGGCCGAGCGCGGTGGCCAGGGCCGGGTAAAAACCGGCGTCGGTCAGCCCGAACATCTTCGGAAAGCTGACGGCCATCGTCTGCACGAGCCGCTCGGGAAGGCCGCCGAGCCGCGCCGCCGGATCCTTGCTTCCGCGGCGAAAGAAATCGAGCGTCGCCCAGCCATGTCCGGCATTCCAGGCCCAGACGGGATAGCTCCCGGCCACGAAGCCCGCCACGCCTCCGGCCCATCGGCCCGCGCGTCGCCACTCGGGGGTGAGCGCGGCCGCCAGCGCGGCCACGATCACGAAGTAGACACCGAGGAGCTGCTGCCATACGGCCAGCCCGATCAGGAAACCAGGAAGGAGCAGACCCTGACCGCCCATCAGCAACGCGAGGCCGAGGGTGCCGAGCGCGTTCACTTCCGGGTACTGGCCGACGTTGTTGAGCGAGAATGCCATGAGGAAACGGGGCGGAACGGCCATGAACAGGCCGGCGCCGAGGGCGGCGCGGATGCCGCCGACGTCCCGCGCCAGCAGCATCACCGCCACCGTCCATATCAGATAGAAGAGGTGAGAGCAGACGGCGTAGAGCAGCGGCGTACCCACTCCCGCCATCGAGCGGCCGAGGAGCGCGGTGAGCTGCGCCTTCAGGGTCCCTTCGTAGGGAAAGCCGGGAGCGTAGATCGGCGGCGGCAGCTGCCCCGCCCGCAGCTCCTGTGCGATGATGCCGGCCACCGCGCTGTCGGAGGAGATGAGGCTGCCCGGCGCGGCCAGGGCCGGCAGGCGCACCACCGTCGCGAGGACGCATACGACGGCGGCGGCCACCGCGAAGCCGCGCGTGAGACGCGGCCCTCCCCCGGCCCGGAGAGCCGTCAGCGCCACCACCACGCTGGCGAGCAGCAGCAGGAGGGCGGCGGGAGCGCTCAGATGGCCGTGGAAGATCGGGCCGTGGAACCAGGCGTCGAGGCCAAGGACCCACAGCGCGAGGGCACATGCCGTTGCGATCCGGCGTCTGGCCGTCCCGGCGGCGTCCGCGGCTCGCTCCACCCGCGCCGGATCGTAGCACGGCGATGACGGAGCGCTCCGGAACGCTCTACGTGGTCGCGACGCCCCTGGGAAACCTCGAGGACGTGACGCTGCGAGCGCTGCGGGTGCTGCGCGAGGCAAGGCTCGTGGCGTGCGAGGACACGCGCCGAACGGCGGGGCTGCTGAAGGCCCACGGCATCTCCACGCCCACCACCTCCTATTACGAGCACAACGAGCGATGGAAGGGCACGCAGATCCTGGACGTGATCCGCAAGGGCGGCGACGTGGCGCTCGTATCCGACGCGGGAACGCCCGGCATCTCCGATCCGGGCTACCGGCTCGTGCGCGACGCGCGCGCGCAGGGCCTGGCCGTCGTGCCCGTTCCGGGCCCCAGCGCGGTGGTGGCCGCGCTGTCGGTTGCCGGACTGCCGACCGACCGCTTCCTCTTCGTGGGGTTCCTGCCGTCGCGCTCGGGCGGGCGGCGGGCGGCGCTCGAAGAGCTGGCGGCGGCGCGCGAGACGCTCGTCTTCTACGAGTCGCCCGTCCGCGTGGTCGCCAGCCTGGAGGACATGCGGCAGGCGCTCGGCGACCGGCCGGCCTTCCTCTGCCGCGAGGCGACCAAGCTCCACGAGGAGTACCGGCGCGGAACGCTATCGGAGCTGCGCGCGCACCTCGCCGAGCGCAAGGAGATCCGCGGCGAGATCGTCCTCGTGGTGGCGGGGGCCGCCGAGGCGCCCCCGTCGGGCGCGGAGACGGCGGAGGCTCTCTTCGCGCGGCTCACCAGCGAGGGACGCACGCGCCGGGAGGCGGTCAAGGAAGTGGCGAAAACGCTGGGGCTGCCCGCGCGCGAGGTCTACCGGCGGGTGCTGCAGGACGAGGAGTGAACGGGGAGCCGCCGTCGTTGGAGGTGGCCATCCTCGTCGGCCTTCCCGGGTCCGGCAAGACGAGCTTCGTCCGCGCGCGCCTCGCCGGCCACGCCCACGTGAGCAAGGACCTGATGCGCAGCACGCGGGACCGCAACCGCCGCCAGCTCGCGCTCGTTGCGCAGGCTCTCGCCGCCGGACGGTCCGTCGTCGTGGACAACACCAATCTCCGTTCGACGGACCGGGCGCCCCTCATCGCGGCGGCGCGCGCCGCGGGCGCGAAGGTGGTCGGTTATTTCTTCGACGCGACGGCGAAGGAGTGCCTCGCGCGTAACCGGGCTCGCGAGGGCAAGGCGCGGGTTCCCGACGTCGCGATCCACGTCGCCCGCGCGCGGCTCGAGCCACCCACACGCGAGGAGGGCTTC
>QHVJ01000216.1 GCA_003222275.1 Acidobacteriota bacterium
TCCTCAGCAAGGTCATCGAGATCCTCAAAACGGTGAGCGATAAATCGATCCGCATCGAGGGGCACACGGACAACAAGCCCATCGTGGGTCCGCTCGTGCAGCGCTATCCGACCAACTGGGAGCTTTCGGCCGGGCGCGCGATCAACGTCGCCCGCTATCTGCAAAAGCAGGGCATCGAGGCGGCCAGCCTCTCCGCCGCCGCCTTCGGCGAGTTCAAGCCGGTCGCTGACAACACGACGCTGGAAGGCCGCGCCAAGAACCGCCGCATCGAGATCGTCCTGGTGCCGAAGGAGTGAACGACGACGCCGCGGGGACCGCGCCCGCGGCGTCTTAGTCCCCGTCGCCCCCGTCGTCCTGCCGGAACTCCAGGGCGTTTTCGTCCTCCGGTTCGGCGACGAGGATCGGGCGCATGAGATCGAAGCCCAGCGGCGCGAGCAGGCCGCGCATGCGCTCACGGACGGGCTCGGGCAGCGGCCAGTCGCGACCGCCGATGCGGCGGCGGGACCCGCCCCGCACGGCCTCCTCGACCACGCCGTGCTGCCGCAGCCGCCAGAACGGAATACGTGTGACGAGCATGGTCGGCATTCTCTCCCGGCGAAGAGATTGACACCGCGGGCGGCGGGGTTAAGATCGGGCCCACACCCTGCCAGGAGGTCACCTATGTGGACACGTCGACAGGTGCTCGCCCAGATCGGTCTGGCGGCCGCGGCCGTTCACACGCTCGACCCTCACGAGCTCTGTTGCGTCATGCCGGCCCACGCCCAGACGGCCAGCAGGGACCTCTTCGAGCTCAAGAAGGTCGGCGACGGCGTGTATGCCGCGATCGCGGAGCCGCGCTACAAGGTCAACTGCAACGCCGCGGTGATCATGACGAATGACGGCGTGGTGGTGGTGGACTCGCACAGCAAGCCGTCGGCGGCGCGCTCGCTGTACAACGAGATCCAGAGCATGACCAAACAGCCGATCAGGAAGATCGTCAACACGCACTTCCACTGGGATCACTGGCAGGGCAACGAGGTCTACACGAACGCCAATCCGGGCGTGGAGGTGGTGGCCAGCGAGCGCACGAAGGAAAATCTCACGCGGCCGGATGCGGGCGTCGGGGGCGTGCCGTACATCGAGAAGCAGCTCGCGGCCCTCCCCGGGGAGATCGCCAAGCTGAAGGGCGACATCCAGAAGGAGACGGACCCGGCCAAGAAGGCCAACCTCGAGTCGAACCTGCGGCAGGCGGAGGAGTACCAGAAGGAGCTTCAGAGCATGAAGCCGGCGCTGCCGACACGCACCGTCGCGACGACGACGACGCTGCACGAAGGCGGTCGCGAGATCCAGCTCCACGTGCTGGGCCGGGCGCACACCAACGGCGATCTCTTCATCTTCATGCCGAAGGAGAAGGTGGTCGCCACGGGCGACGCGCTCATCGACTGGATGCCGTTCATGAACGACGGCTACCCGGCCGAGTGGCCCGAGACGCTGACCACGCTCGGCAAGCTCGGGTTCGACCACATCATCCCCGGCCACGGCGAGGTGCGGCCGAAGAGTCACCTCGCGTTCTTCCGCGGCTACTTCGTCGACCTCATCGCGGCCGTGAAGAAGGCGTCGGCCGACGGTGCGACGCTCGACGAGATGAAGACGAAGGTGGGCGACCAGCTCGCGGCGAAGTACGAGGCCGGCTTCTCCAAGTACCCGCTCGGCCGCTATCGCGACCGCGTCGGGACGAACGTCGAGGCCGTCTACCTCAAGGTCGTCAAGAAGGCGTAACGGGAGCGCGCACCGGGTCACGCCCGGCGCGCGCGCTCGATTTCCTCCGGCGTATAGCGGAACGCGCGGAAGACCCAGTTGTTCAGTCCCGGACGGCCCTGCTCCACGAAGAAATGAGGGTTCACGTACTCCCAGACGACGAGGCCCTCCGGCGTCACCTCGAAGATCCGCCCGTCACAACCCTCACAGATCAGCGTGTTGCCGTTGGCCAGGCGCTGGCCGCCGGAGATGTACGGGCTGAAGAAGTCGAACAGAGACTGGTCGCGATACTCCCACACGATCGTGCCGGCGCGCGGGTCGACCTCGATCACGCGCGAATACGGCGCCGGGTGATCGCGGCGGTGCGGGCCGTTGTCGAAGATGAGGAGATTGCCGTTGGGTAGCGGGCGCGGGTCGTGCTGCTGAGCCAGCGGCGGGCCACCGAGTTTCCACACGATGTCGCCGGTGCGACGCTCGACGATGGCGACCGTCGAGATGTTGCGGAAGCTCACCACGAGGTTCCCGTCGAGCAGCTCGGCGACGGTGTTGCCGTGCGTCCACTCCTCGCGACGGTCCTGCAGCGTGATGACCTCGGTCTCGAAGTCCAGATGCTCCCAGCTCCGCCACTCCCACACGACCTCACCGCGCGTCGTCACCTCCAGAAGATAGTCGGCGTAGATCGTGCCGTCGACCTCGCTGCCGGCCAGCCCGCCTTTGATGCGGGCGTGCAGCGCGGCCGGGATCGGGCGTAGACAGAGGAGGATGACGTTACCGTTGCGCAGCTTGCGCGCGTCGTGATGGTGGTCTGGGTGCTTGACCTCCCAAACGATCTTGCCGTTCCAGTCGACCTCGAGCGCCGCGCCCGCCTTGAAACGCGCCCACGCCTCGAAGCGCTTCAGGTCCTCCATGACCTTGCCGGAATAGAAGAGGTGGCCGTTGTCGAGGAGGTAGCCGTAGAGACCGGGACGGTAGGGAAGGCGCCACGTGTGGACGACGTCACCGCCCATGTCTACCAGGTAGACGGTGCCGTCGCTGAACATCGGCGTGAAGAGCGTGTAGCCCGGCTGCGCGCGCGCGGGGTCGTGGGCGATCAGGCCGACGCGGGTCCGACGTACGCGTTGCTGGTCGACGGTCGACATCGGCAGCGATACTGCTCCGCCGCCGACGTCGACGTCAAGGAGCATCCGGGCACCAAGTCGACCGGCCGAGTGGGGGCACGCTCACGCTCGGTGCCCGGCCGCGTCGGTCACCGGACATGTGGTGCCGCCGGCCGAGCCCCTGTCCGAGTTCGCCGCGTGCTCGGGACGGCGGCACGATCGACCGCGGGCTACTGGATTGTGATGCTCCCGGCGGTTAGCGTCGCCGCTGGTAACGGCGTCGTCCCGAGGATGAGCCGGACGCTTTCCGTCGTGGCCGTGACGCTGAACGGCAGCCCGATGAGAGGAGGCGTGCCGTCGCCCATGTCAACCGTGCACAGACCTGCGAAGACCGCGCTGCCATCAGGGTTGAGAGAGCCGCTGCTGGGCCGACCCACGACGTTGATGTTTTGCGGCCGACCAAGGAGGGAGGTCCCGAGCAGAACCGCCTGAAAATCTCCGATGGCAGAGCTGTCACCCGGGATGCCAACCCCTTTTCCGAATTGCAAGCCGTTGAGAGAGACGCCGTTAAAGGAGGCGCCAGTCGGGAAGATCCCACCGCCGCCACCTGTCACTACTGATCCACCCTGGGAGGGTGCAGGGGGATTGTCACCATGAACCTGAATGTTGCCACTGCGAATGGTGCCACCCGCCCTGTATGGAGGGGACGCGGTAACCGTGATGTAGAACGTGTCTTTGCCGCTCCCGTCGGGCTCGGCGTTGTCCTGGACAGCTACGGTGAACGTGCATGAAGGACCGCAGGAGCCCCCGAACTCTGCTGAATTGCCTATGATCGTCAGCGAGGTAACCGGGCCGTGCACATGCCGTCCGCTCGTGTGGTCCAGGTAGTTGAGGTTGCCACTCGCAGGCCCACCCGTGGTCTTACGCTGTGCGACAAAGCCGAAGTTCGCCCTCCCCCCCGGGACGTCGATGACGCCACCACCCGTCACCTTCCCGGGTGTCGTTTGCGGGCTCACCACGGTCGTGGTGGGAGCAGTGTTGTTGGCCGGGTTCGTGTCGGTGTCGTTGCCCTTTACGCTCGCGGTGTTGGCCACGGCTCCTGTCGTCACGACCGAGATGTGCACGACGATATCGAAGCTCACGCTCGAGCTCGGGACCAGCGTGCCGAAGCTGCAGGTCACGGTGCCGGCCGTGTTGATGCACCCAGCGGCCGAGACAAAGCTCACCTGGGCCGGCAGCACGTCAGTCACCGTGCCGCCGCTGGAGGTGGAGGGGCCATTGTTGGTGACGACGAGGTGGTAGGAGATGTTCGTGCCCGACGTGGCCTCAGCCGGCGCGCTCTTCGTGATTGCCAGGTCGGCGACAGCGAGGACGGTCACGGCGGCGGCGGTGGCGCTGGAGGAGCTTTCGTGGGTGGCGTCGCCCTGGTACGTCGCGACGATGGTGTGGGGGCCCACGGTGGTGGTGGTGTAGCTGACCGCGCAAGTCTGCACCTGGCCGGTGCCGGTGAGCGAGCAGCTGGCGAAGGCGGTGGTGGAGGCATCCGCGAAGAAGTTGACGGTGCCGGTGGCGAAGGGCGGGGTGGCGACCGAGTCGGTGACGGTGGCGGTGCAGCTGGTGGAGGCGCCGGCGGCGAAGGCGGGCGGGTTGCAGCTCACGGTGGTGACGGTCGGGTGCTTGGTGACGGTCACGACGAAGGTGCCGCTGCTGGTGCTGTGCGCGCTGTCGCCATCGTAGCTGGCGGTGATGGTGTGGCTGCCTGTCTCCACCGCGCTCGGGGTGTAGGTCACCGAGCAGCTCGCCGAGGCTCCGCTGCCACTCAGTGTGCAGCTGTCACTTGGGGTGAAGGCCCCACTGCCGCTGGTCGAGAAGGCGACCACGCCTGTCGGGGTAATGGCCGTGCCCGGGCCCGTGTCCGTGACTGTCGCCGTGCAGTTAGTCGTCTGACCCACGGGGACCGTCGGCGGCGCGCAGGTCACGCTGGTCGTCGTGGATCGGGCGTTCACTTGATGCGGCTCGCCCGGCGAGGTGCTCGCGTTGAAGTTGCTGTCACCGCTGTACTTGGCGGTCAGTGTCTTCGACCCCGCCGTCGTGGAGGTCAGCGAGCAGCCGCCCGTGGCCACGGCTGCGGAGCAGCTGGCGCCCGTGCCGTCGTCTACGGTGACCGTTCCGGTTGGCGTACCACTGCCGGAGTGTTCGACCGTGACCGTCCAGGTGACGGTGTAGGGCTGTCCCGCGACGGAGGGGTCGGGCGCGTCAGAGGTGATCTTGGTCGTCGTGTTGTCCTTCACGATGATCGCGTTCGCCAGCGTCAGGGGAGTACTCGGGTTCTGACTACACGTGTCGTTGCTGTACGCGATGAAGGAAATGTTGTACGTCCCGGTCAGGGAGGGCGCCGTAACGTTGAAGCTCTCTGCGAAGGTACCGGCAGAATCATGGTCAGGATGATTGACGCAGATGACTCCCCCAGAGCCAATTTGCCAGCTGGTGGACCTCCAACGAGCCGCGGCCCCGGTTCCAGTGGTTTGTACTTGTATCGTGGCGGAGATCGTCGCGCCGGGTAGTACGGTCACGGGGGCGCCGTTCGTACTTGGCGAGGGAGGAGTCCAAGGGGTCCCACCGTTCAACGACACCGAAAGAATCGTGCGGTCATCCGTGAATATCGTCTGCGCCGTCCACTTCGACGTTTGCCCCGTGGCGGTGGCGAGGAACGTGACGCCGCGATCCGCTGGCTGAACGAGGAACTCGCTGTTGACGAACGCGCCGTGGGCGTCGGCGGTCGCGGTGAGGTTGGTGTCCGGGTCGCCGCTCGACTCGTGGAGATTGATGCTGATCGTTTCGTTCGGCCTCCACCCCTCCCCCATCAGCGTGACGATGTCGCCGGGCGAGTAGTCGGGTTTGTCGCTGCGCAGCGTGGGGTAGTAGAAGGCTTCGGAGGAAGCGAGCGGACTCCGAGTGCTGTCGAGGCCGCCGCTCATGAGAACGATGCCGAGGTCGGGCTCCGCGAAGAAGTTCGTGGCGAAGAGCTGGCGGGGGGCGGTGGGCGACCCAACCTGCCGGAAGCTCGACGTGACAGGGTCATACACCTCGGCGGTTGCGACCACTTGCCCCGCGCTGGTTCCACCCACCAGCAGCACTCTTCCGTTGTCGGGCAGCCGTAGACCCGCGTGCCCGCTGCGCGCGGTGCTCATCAGAGCGGGGAGCAGCGCAAATGTATTGGTCACGGGGTCGTAGACCTCAGCGGAGTTGAGGTCGACGTTGCCCGTGGCCTGGCCGCCGGCCACGAGCACGGTGCCGTCCAGCAAGAGCGCGGCGCTGGCCAGCGTGCGCGGGAGGTTGAGCGGGCCCGCTGCGGTGATCGTGCCGCCGGGGGGGTCATAGAGTTCAGACGTATTGAGAGCGCCCGAGGCATTCGAGCCGCCAGCAATCAGGACTCGTCCGTCGGCCAGCGAGGTCGCCGTGTGACTCTCTCGTGGCGCGATCATGGTGCTGGGCGCCAACGAGAACGTGCGGGTTGCCGGATCGTAGATTTCAAGCGAAGCCAGTGCCGTTTGACCGTCCGAGCCACCGGCAATGAGTATCCTGGCGTCGCGGAGCGGCGTGGCGGTGTGCGCGCCGCGCGGCGTGGTCATGGAGCCGACGGAGGTGAAGGTGCTCGAGGAGGGATCAAAGAGCTGGGCCGAGGCGACTGGCCGTCCGAGGTCGTCGCGCCCCCCGGCGATCAGAACCGTGCCGTCAGCGACAAGCGTGGCGGTGTGGCCCCAGACGGGCGTCGGCACCGCGGCCGAAATCGGCGTGTACTGCCCCGTCGACGGATCGAAGATCTCCGCATCGGACAAGGCATGGCCGGAAGCGTCTCTGCCTCCCGCGATCAGGACGGAGCCGTTCGCGAGCAGCGTGGCGGTGTGCCCGGCGCGCGCCTGGTTCAGATTCGCGACGGTGCGCCAGGTGCCTGGCTCGGGAAGTTCTTGCGCCCAGAGAGGCGTCGCGATGCCGAGGAGCAGGATTGCCAGCGGCCACCACGGCGTGGGGCGGCTATGCGGTCGAGAGGAGCGGTGGGGTTCGAGCGGCTTCCGCATTGTCGTGCTCCGCAGTACAGCGGATGAGACCGGCGTCAAATCAAAGCGCTAGGCGCGTGAGAGGAGGAGGCAACGCGCTATGAGCCTCTTTCTTGCGGATAACAGCGGCGCCGCTTTCACCGGCCGCCTTTTCGGATCCGTCGGGTCGCCTACAGACCATCCACTGGGGGCAGCGCGAGGTCCCTCATGGGCCGACAATCACCGTAAAGACACCCGGGATGGCGCTAGTGGAGCTCTCGTGGGTCCCGTCACCTTCGTAGCTGGCGGTGATAGAGTGCACGCCGGTCGTGAAGGTGCCATAGATCACAAAGCAGCTCGCCTGGCCGGTCATGGTCTGACTGAGATGGCAGCTGTCGACGAAGGTGCTGGACCCGCCATTGATGGACACCGTGAAGCTCACCACGCCCGTCGGGGTCGTCTTTGAAGTCTCGAGGTCTCCCACCGTGGCGGTACATCTGGTATCCGGGTCTGCCGGGCGCGGGACAACGCCAACCGCCGGGTCACAGATCACCGTCGTCATCGTGCGGTGCTTACGGGCTGCGGATACCGCTTCGTCGAAGCTGCCGGTGCTCGTCGCGTGCTTGGCATCGCCTCCGTAGCTGCCCGTGATCTTGTGGGTGCCCGTTCCCACCGCCGTCGGCGTGTAGTTCACCGTGCACTTACCGGTCGCATCCAGGGTGCAGCTCGCGGCGCTGAAGGTGCCCGTCCCGTCGCTCGTCCAGCTCACCGTGCCGGTCGGGATGTTCGCGCCACTGCCGTTGGTCACCGTTGCCGTACAGGCCGTGGCGCTGTCCACGGCCACCGACGAAGGCGCGCAGCTGACGCTGGTCGAGGTCGCACGCTTGCCGACCCCTTCGTCGAAGCTGCCCGTGCTCGTCGCGTGCGTCACATCGCCGCTGTACGAGCCGGTGATTACGTGCGTGCCTGTGCCGACTGCGCTCGGCGTGTACGTGACCGAGCAACTGGCGGTACTGCCGCTGAGACCGCAACTCGAACTGCCGAAGGTGCCGGCCCCGCCACTCGCGAAGCTGACCGTGCCGGTCGGCGTGGTCTGAGTGCCCACGTCGGTGTCCGTCACCGTCGCCGTGCAGGTGGTGGAGCTGTCCACGGACACCGACGAAGGCGTGCAGCTGATGCTCGTGCTGGTCGTGCGCTTGTTTGCGGTCACGGTCACGCCGGTGTTGCCGGAGCTGATGGCGTGGGTCGCATCGCCGTTGTACGAGGCGGTGATCGTGTGGGTGCCAGTATTGACCGCGCTCGGCGTATAGGTGACAGAACAGCTAGCCATATTGCCGCTGCCGCTGAGGGTGCAGCT
>QHVJ01000118.1 GCA_003222275.1 Acidobacteriota bacterium
CGCCCACCGCCGGTTGAAGGAAGCGGCGTGAGGGCCGCCGCCGCCGAGGCGGACCGCCGGCGGGAAGTGCGCGTGGCCGCCCGCGGTTGGCGGAGGGCCGGGACCATCGATGAGCGCGCCCTGGATGCGGTCGTGCGCTCGTACCCCGACGACCGCGTCCGTCTCGGCCCGAGCTTCCGGGGCCTCGCCTTCGTGTTCACCGCCCTCGCGCTCAACGCGGTCTTTTTCTTCGTCATGGCCGTCTTCCGCCCGGACGGCAACACCGCCGGCGCGTCGGCCATGGCTTTCGGGCTCTTGCTCTGCGTTCTGGCCGACATCCAATTCGGGCCGCTGCGGCGAGAGGAGGGCGGGACGGAGACCGCCACCGCGCTCGTGGGCCTGGCGTACCTTCTCGGCGGCGCGGGCCTCTTGATGTTCGACGCGCGATTGGGGGAACGCACTCTGCTCTCGTGGCTCTTCGCGATGGCGACCCTGGCCTTCGCGGCGGCCGCGTGGCGCTGGGGAATGCGGGTCTGCGCGGCCCTGGCCGGCGTGAGCTTCTTCTTGCTCCTGGCCCAGGGCCCGGCGCCACGCCTCCTGTGGATCGTCGCTTCTTCGATGCTGATCCCGGCGCTGATGGCCGCCGGCGAGTACCCGCGGCTGCCCCCGGCCCACCGCCGCTCCGTCCAGGCGCTCCTCGGCCTCGCGCTCATCGCGCTCTACGCGTCTGTCCACCTGCGATCCTGGGACACCGGCTTCATCGAGTCGATGAGCAGCGGCACCCACGGCTTGGGGGATTCGCCCTGGCGGCCGCTGGCGATCGCCGGCACGGCCCTGATCCCGCTCGCCGCCATCGCGTTTGGCGTAGCGACGCGCCGCCGCCTGTTCCTCGACGTCGGCCTCGCGCTGGGCATCGTCTCGCTGGTGACCCTTCGCTTCTACGTTCGCTTCGCACCGCTGTGGGTCGTCTTGAGCCTGGGCGGCGGCGCGGCCATCGCCGCCGCCCTCGCCCTCCGCCGCTTCCTCGCGTCCGGCGCCGGAGGAGAGCGGGGAGGGCTCACGGCCGAGCCGCTGTTCGAGGACCCCGAGAAACACCGCTCCCTGGAGGTCGTGGCCGCGCTGGCCGCGAGCCCGGCCGCGAAGGTGGCGGCGAGCGACGACCGCTCGCTCGCCCCCGGCGGCGGCCGCTTCGGCGGCGGCGGCGCGTCCGGGGAGTATTAGCCGCTTAACGATCGCCTTTTAACGCGGAGGTCGCAGAGAAAGAACGAAGAGGTCGCGGAGCACTACAGGGGAAAACGCCTTCGCCCCCTTTTCCTCCTCTGCGTCCTCTCCGTTCGTTCTCCGCGTCCTCTGCGTTGAGAGGCCGGCGTTCGTTAGACGCTTTCGAAATGGGTCAGGCGCTTGAACAGGCGATAGCGGTCGTCGATCTCGGCGCGGGTCAGCCGGATCAGGCGATCGAGGCTGAAGGCCTCCACACAGAACGACGCGAGTGTGCTCCCCATGATGACGGCGCGGCGCAACACCACCTCGTCCACGCTTCCGGTGCTCGCGGCGCCGGCCAGGTAGCCGACGAACCCCCCGGCGAAGGTGTCCCCGGCCCCGGTGGGATCGAACACCTCCTCCAGCGGGTAGGCGGGCGCGGCGAACGACCCGTCCTCCGTGAACATCAGCACCCCGTGCTCGCCCTTCTTCACGATGAGCGTGCGGGGGCCCATCGCCCGGATCGCGCGGGCCGCCTTGACGATGTTCCATTCCCCCGAGAGCTGGCGCGCCTCCGCGTCGTTGATCAGCAGCACGTCGACGCGGGCCAGCGTCTTCTTCAGCTCCTCGGGCTTGCCCTCGATCCAGAAGTTCATCGTGTCGCACGCGACGAGGCGCGGGCGGTCCACCTGGTCGAGCACCTCGCGCTGCAGGACCGGGTCGATGTTGCCGAGGAAGACGTACTCGCTCCGCCGGTACCGCTCCGGGATCTTGGGCCGGAAGAACTCGAAGACGTTCAGGTCGGTGCAGACCGTTTCCCGGGAGTTGAGGTCGTAGGAGTACTTCCCCTGCCAATGGAAGGTCTGTCCGTCCATTCTCTCCAGGCCTTCGAGGTCGATGCCGCGCCCGCGCAAGGCCGCCAGCTCCTTGTCGCCGAAGTCGCGGCCGACGACGCCGACGAGGTTCACGGGCACGAAGAACGATGCCGCCACCGAGAAGAACGACGCGCTGCCGCCCAGGACGCGCTCGGCGCGTCCGAAGGGCGTCTCCACGGTGTCGTACGCGACGCTTCCCACGACGAGAATGGGCACTCTGCGCTCGCTGCTCCCTCTGCGCTCTCTGCGGACTATTTCAAGTATTTTCCGATGATCGGGGCCAGCTCCCGCTTCACCCTCTCGGGCACCAGCTCCGCGGGGGTGACGAGCGCCTGCTTCAACGCGCTCCCGCAGTCGCAGGGGCGGGGCGAGGAGGGCAAATGGCGGAGGGCGGCGCGCAGGACCGCCTTGGCCGTGGCCGCGTTGCGGACGAGGTTGGCGATGATCTGGTCGGCGGTGACCGAGTCGTGGTCGGGATGCCAGCAGTCGTAGTCCGTGACCATGGCCAGGGTGGCGTAGCACAGCTCCGCCTCGCGGGCGAGCTTGGCCTCCTGCAGGTTGGTCATCCCGACGAGGTCCATGCCCCAGGACCGGTAGAGCTCCGACTCCGCGCGCGTCGAGAACTGCGGCCCCTCGATGCACACGTACGTCCCTCCGCGATGGAACGTCGCCCCCGCCTCCCCGCACGCCTCGGCGAGCGTGGCCGACAGCACGGGACAGAACGGCTGGGCGAAGGCCACGTGGGCCACGAGCCCGCGACCGAAGAACGTCGACGGGCGCAGGTACGTCCGGTCGAAGAGCTGGTCCGGTATCACCATGTGCAGCGGCGCGTACTTCTCCTTCAGCGAGCCGACCGCGGAGACGGACAGGATCGCCTGGACGCCGAGCAGCTTGAGCGCGAAGACGTTGGCCTTGAAGTTCAGCTCGCTGGGCAGGATCCGGTGGCCGCGGGCGTGGCGGGCCAGGAACGCCACCGACCGACCTTCGAGCCGCCCGACCCTGAGCCGGTCCGAGGGAGCGCCGAAGGGCGTATCGACCGCCACCTCGCGGGCGGTCTCGAAACCCTCCATCTCGTAGAGGCCGCTCCCGCCGATGATGCCGATCTCCGCCCCTTCGGTCATCGCTCCCTCGTCCGCTCCCGCTCCGCAGGCACCGGCGCCCCGGGCGCGCCCCACGCAAAATCGTCATGGTATGCGGTCATTCTCCACGCCGCAACGCCGGCCCGCGCCTCGACGCCGCGCGAGGCTCGCGGCCTCCAGGATCGCGGGCAGGTTGAACCCGCCGCCCACGGTCACGATCAAGGCGGGAGGATGCGCCGCGATCTCGCTCGCATAGCCCTCGTCGGTGAAGCGCGCGCCGTACCTATCGTTGACAGGCACCGGCACCGCCGGCGTAACATTCTCGAGTCATGAACGTCCTGCTCCTTTCCATGCCCGACTCGTTCGAGCACATGGCTCCCGTCGCCATCCGCATGCCGAACGGGGCCCTGACCTCCCTCGCCGGCAACGTCGACCCTCATCACCGGGTGGCCGTCGCCGACCTCGTCCTCGTGCAGGGCCGGGTGGCGGCGACGGTCGAGCGGCTCGTGCAGGAGCGAGAGCCGGACGTCGTCGGCCTCTCGGTGATGACGTTCCAGCGCCGCACGGCGTTCCGGCTCATCGGGCTCGTGCGGGCGCTCCGGCCCGCCGCCCGCATCGTCGTCGGCGGCTACGATCCGAGTCTCGCTCCCGACGCCTGGGCCTCTCCGGAGCTCGGCGTCGACTTCGTCGTCCGTGGCGAGGGCGAGACGACCTTCCGCGACCTGCTGCGCGCGCTCGAGAGCGGCGACGGCCACGCGCGGATCTGCGGCCTGAGCTGGCGCGACGCGGAGGGCCGCTTCCACCACAATCCCGACCGTGCCGTCCAGCGCCTGGCGGACGGATCGTTGCGCCTGCCCCGGCGCGACGCCCGCGTCCTGGGCGGCTACACGCTGCTCGGCCGCAGCGTGGACGTGATCGAGACCTCGCGCGGCTGCACGTTCGACTGCAGCTTCTGCTCGATCATCGAGATGCGGGGCCGGAACTTCCACGCCTACGACTTCGCGCGCGTTCTCGACGACATCCGCGACGCCCGCGCGCACGGCGCCCAGTGCCTCTTCATCGTCGACGACAACGTGACCCTCGACGTCAAGCGCTTCGAGGCGCTGTGCGCCGCGATCGTGGAGGCCGGCCTGAACCGCATCGACTACGTCGTGCAGGCGATGACCTCCGCCATCGCGGACCACGGCGAGACCCTCGCCCCGCGGATGCGCGAGGCGGGCTTCCGCTACGTGTTCCTCGGCATCGAGAACGTGCTCGACGAGGACCTGGGGTTCCTCAAGGCGGCGGCCAAGAACATCCGGCACGAGGGCGGGCGCCGGGTCGGCAACGCCACCACCGCCGCCATCGACCACCTGCACCGCCACGGCATGTACGTCGTGGGCGGGCTCATCGTGGGCAACCCGAGCGACACCCCCGAGTCGATCGAGGCCAACCTGCGCTTCGCCCGGCGCTACGTCGACTGGCCGTACATCCAGCACCCCACGCCCTACCCGCGGACGCCCATGACGAAGGACCTCGACGCGCGCGGCCTCATCACCAACGACCGGCTCGAGGAGTACGACGGGACGACCGCGGTCGTGAAGAGCGAGCACCTCGGGGCGGAGGAGATCGAGTTCCTGCGCTGGAAGGCGGAGCGCTGGATGAAGCTGCGCCACTTCCCCGTCGCGCTGCGCCACAGCCCCGGCTTCTGCCTGCGCCACGGGCCGGCGATGGTCGCGCACACGTTCCGGGGGGCGAGCTGGAAGTACTGGGTCGGGATGGAGAGCGACCGCGACGTCTTCCGCCGCTACCGGCAGATCCGCAAGGCGGAGCGGGAGTACCTGGAGACCCCCGCCCGGTCCGCTCGCTAGCCCTTTTCCTTCAGCTCCAGCAGCACCCCGCCCGCCGAGCGGGGATGCACGAACGCCACCCGCGACCCGCCCGCCCCCGGGCGCGGCTCGGTGTCGTCATTGAGCCGGGGGGCGCTAGCGGCGCGCCCCCCAGACCCCCCTCGCTCCGCGCGAATGAATCGCGCTCCGCTCGCTAGCCCTTTTCCTTCAGCTCCAACAGCACCCCGCCCGCCGAGCGGGGATGCACGAACGCCACCCGCGACCCGCCCGCCCCCGGGCGCGGCTCGGTGTCAATCAGGGACACGCCGCGCGCGCGCAACTCGGCGAGGACCGTTTCGATGTCCTCCACGAGGACGCAGACATGGTGGATGCCGGAGCGCTTCTGGAGGAACTTCGCGATCGTCGAGCCGGCGTCGGTCGGCTCGAGAAGCTCCAGGCGCGATTCGCCCACGGGCAGGAACGCGACGCGGACCTTCTCGGTCGGAACGTCCTCGCGGGACTCCACCGTGAAGCCGAGCGCCTCGTAGGCCTTCACCGCCTCGGCCAGGCTCGGCACCGCGATGCCGAGATGATCGATCTTCAACGCCTTCACAGGCCCATCCTCTTCATGACCTCCTCGGCCGCCGCCAACGGATCCACGGTGCGCGCCTCCAGCCGATCGACCTGGTTCTCCAGCTCCTCCGGCGTGAACGCCGCCTCGCGGGCCCGCGTGAGCAGGCGATCCTGCAGCGTCTCCTCGAGCTGCCGGCGGAGCTGGGCCCGGCGCCGGTCGGCGAGCAGCCCGTTGCCGGCGGACCGCGCGCGGAACGCCTCCACCGCCGCCCACACCTCGTCGACGCCGCGGTCGTCGGTGGCCACCGTCTTCACGATCTGCGGCGGCGGCTGTCCTTCATGCGAGGCGAGCGAGAGCATCGACTCGATCTCCGCCACCACGCGGTCGACACCCTCGCGGTCCGCCTTGTTCACGACGAACACGTCGGCGATCTCCATGATGCCCGCCTTCAGGGCCTGAACCTCGTCGCCGAGGCCGGGCACCAGCACCACCACGCTCACGTCGGCCGTGCCCATGATCTCCACTTCGTCCTGGCCCACGCCCACCGTCTCCACGAGGATCACGTCCTTGCCCGAGGCCGCGAGCACCGTGAGGACCCGGCCGGTGGCGGCCGCCAGCCCCCCGAGGTGACCGCGCGTCGCCATGGAGCGGATGAACACGCCTTCGTCCGCCGCGTGGCCCTGCATGCGGATCCGGTCGCCCAGGATCGCTCCGCCGCTGAAGGGCGAGGTGGGGTCGACGGCCACGATGCCCACCTTCTGGCCCTGGCGGCGGAGGTGGGCGGTCAGGCGATCCACGAGCGTCGACTTGCCCGAGCCGGGCGGCCCCGTGACCCCGACGACGAGCGACTTGCCGGCGTAGGGGAAGAGGGCCGCGAGCAACGCGGGCGCCGCCGGCCGGCCGTTCTCCACGACGCTGATCGCCCGGGCGAGCGCCCGTACGTCGCCCCGGCGCACCCCTTCGGCCAACTCGTTACTCAACGGACTCAACGCGGAGGTCGCGGAGGAAAACGGAGAGGTCGCGGAGAAATCGGGGAAGTGTCGTCGCCCATTTTTCTCTGCGTCCTCTCCGTTCGTTCTCCGCGTCCTCTGCGTTAAAGAGCCGGTCCAGGCCTAGCGGACCATGCCGCGCAGCTTCAGCAGCTCCCGGGCGATGACCAGCCGCTGGACCTCGCTCGTGCCCTCGCCGATCGTCCCCAGCTTGGAGTCGCGCAGGTAGCGCTCCACCGGGTACTCCTTGATGTAGCCGTATCCGCCGTGGATCTGAACCGCGTCGAGGGCGGCCTGGACCGCCATCTCGCTCGCATACAGCTTGGCCATGGACGACTCGGCCGTGTGCTCCTGGCCGGCGTCGCGCAGGAAGGCCGCCCGCCACGTGAGCAGCCGCGCCCCGTCGACGCGCGTGGCCATGTCGGCGATCTTGAACTGGATGGCCTGGAACTCGGCGATCGCATGGCCGAACTGCCGGCGCTCCCGCGCGTACTTCATCGACGCTTCCAGGCAGGCCTGGGCGATGCCCACCGAGAAGGCGGCGATGCCGATGCGCCCGCGGTCCAGGATCCGCAGCGTGTCGATGAAGCCGTGGCCCTCGGCCCCCAGGAGGTTCCCGGAGGGGATGCGGCAGTCCTCGAAGACCAGCTCCGACGTGTCCGACGACCGCACGCCGAGCTTGTCCTCCTTCTTGCCCGCCCGGAAGCCCTTGGTGCCGCGCTCGACGATGAAGGCCGAGATGCCCTTCTTTTCCTTCTCGCGGTCCGTCACCGCCATGACGACCGCGGTGTCGGCGATGCGGCCGTTGGTGATGAAGGTCTTCGAACCGTTCAGGGTCCAGCCGTCGCCGGCCCGCACGGCGGTGGTTCGCGTCCCGCCCGCGTCCGAGCCGGCGCCGCTCTCGGTGAGCCCCCAGCATCCGACCTTCTCTCCCCGCGCCAGCGGCGTGAGGAAGCGGCGCTTCTGCTCGTCGGTGCCGGCGAGGAAGATGTGGCCGGAGCAGAGGCTGTTGTGGGCGGCCACGGAGAGGGCCACTCCCGCATCGACTCGGGCCAGCTCCTCCATCACGAGGGCATAGTCGAGTGTCGTCATGCCCGAGCCGCCGTACTCGGCGGGCCAGACGACACCCATGAGGCCGAGCTCCCCCAGCTTCGAGAAGATCGCGCGCGGGAACTCCTGCTTCTCGTCCCACTCCCGGGAGTGCGGGGCGAGCTCGGACTCCGCGAACTCGCGAACCGTCTTCTTGAGGAGCTGCTGCTCCTCGCTGAGGCCGAAGTCCAAGAAGAACCCCCCGACGCGGCGGTCGATGGTATCTGATCGTGGCCGCGCCTTCCATTATCGCGTACCGGAAGTCTCCTTCAGGGCCGCGGATAATGGACGGATGCGTCGGGCCGTGCTGCTCGTCGTGCTCGCCGGCCTTCTCTACGCGGGGTGGGTGGTCGCAGGCCTCCCTTCGCGGGCCGAGGTCCGGGCCCTGGCGCGAACGAACCCCTCCGTCACGTCACTGATGCGCCAGCGGGAGGAGGAGGCGAGGAGGGCGCACCGTCCGTATCGCCGCGTCCAGGCCTGGGTGCCGATCTGGAGTGTCTCCCGCCACCTCATCCACGCCGTCATCGCCGCCGAGGACCAGAAGTTCTTCGGCCACGAAGGCGTCGACTGGGAGGCGATCAAGAAGTCGGTGGAGACCGACCGCGCCCGCGGCGGCTTCGTGCGCGGCGGCAGCACGATCACGCAGCAGCTCGCCAAGAACCTCTTCTTCACCACCGAGAAGTCGATCACCCGCAAGCTCCGGGAGCTGGTGGTGGCGCGGTGGCTGGAAGGCGACCTCACCAAGAAGCGGATCCTGGAGCTGTACCTCAACGTGATCGAGTGGGGCGACGGGATCTACGGCGCCCAGGCGGCCGCGCGCCGCTACTATGCCAAGCCGGTCTCCGACCTGGAGGCGGCGGAGGCGGCGGGGCTGGCGGCCATGATCCCGAACCCGCGCCGCATCAACCCCCTCGTCGATCCCCGCCGCCACGCCCGCGCCGAGCGGCGCGTGCTGTGGCTGATGGCGAGCGCCGGCTACATCGAGCGGGACGCGGCGGGACTCGGCACCGAGCCTCCGCCGCCGGAGCCGGTGGACACGGAGGAAGACGAAGCGCCCCCGGCCCTACCGGCGACCGCACCGCCCTCGGCGACAGTGCCCTCGGCCGAGACGCCCGTCCCGATGCCGGAGCCCGCGGCCACGCCTACGCCCGAGCCGGAAGCGACGCCCGGTGTACGATAGCCGCCTGTCTCACCGACCTCCTGACCCACGGGGGATGACGGACGCGGACGTCGAGACCTCTTCCGCCGCCTACGCCCGCCGCTTCGAAGGCTCCGTGGGACGGTGGTTCCTGGACGTGCAGGCCCGCACCACCCTCGAGCTGCTCCGCCCGCGGCCGCGCACCTCGGTGCTCGAGGTGGGGGGCGGCCACGCCCAGCTCACCGGTCCGCTGGTGGAGGCAGGGTGCGACGTGACCGTCTACGGCAGCAGCGACCGCTGCTCCGAGCGACTGCAGGAGTGGGTGCGCTCGGGACAGGCCCGCTTCCGCTCCGGGCCGCTCCTGCAGGCGCCGTTCCCGGACGGCTCCTTCGATGCGGCCCTCGCGTTCCGGCTGCTCCCGCACGTCGAACGCTGGCGCGAGCTGGTGAGGGAGCTGTGCCGCCTCGCCCGGCACCTGGTGATCGTCGACTACCCGACCGCGCGCAGCGCCAATGCGGTCTCGGGCGTGCTCTTCGGCGTGAAGAAGGGCATCGAGGGTGATACGCGGCCCTTCCGCGTCTTCCGAGACGCCGAGGTGGAGGAGGCTTTCGCCGCCGGCGGCTTCGTCCGCACCGCCCGCCGGCCGCAGTTCCTGCTGCCGATGGCGCTGCACCGTGGCCTGCGGCTGGCCTCTCTCTCCCGCGCGCTCGAGACGACGGCCCGCGTCGCCGGTCTCACGCGCGCCTGGGGCTCTCCCGTCATCCTCCGGGCCGAGCGACGTGGCTGACGGCGAGACCTGGGCGCTCGCGCTGTTCCGGCGGTCCGTCCTCAAGCAGCAGAAGCTCGCCGCGATCGTGGAGATGCTCGGCCCGACCGACCGCCTGCGGTGCCTCGACCTGGGCTCGGACAACGGGGTCGTGAGCCTCCTCTTGCGCCGGCGCGGGGGGCGGTGGGCCTCCGCGGATCTCACGCCGGAAGCGGTGGCGTCGATCCGGGAGCTGGTGCGGGACGACGTGCACCAAATCGAGAAGGATGCGCGTCTCCCCTTCCCCGATGCCGAGTTCGACCGCGTCGTGGTCGTCGACATGCTGGAGCACGTCGCCGACGACGAGGCTTTCGCGGCGGAGCTGGCCCGGGTCACCAAGCCCCGCGGGCGCTTGATCGTGAACACGCCCCATCCCAAGGACACGACCCTGCGACGGATGCGCCACGCGATCGGGCAGACCGACGAGAAGCACGGGCACCTGCGTCCGGGGTACACGCCAGAGTCATTGGCGGCCCTGCTCTCGCCTCGCTTCACGCTCGACCGCCACCGCACCTATTCGCGCTTCTTCTCCGAAGCCGTCGATACCGCGATCAACTGGGGGCTGGAACGACTCGGGAAGAAGTCCTCGACCAAAGGCATGGTGGTCACGGCCTCCGACATCCAACGCCATCGGAAAGCGTTCCGGGCCTACTCGCTGCTGTATCCGGCCGTATGGCTGATTTCCCGCCTCGACGGCCTGATTCCCTCGGTCAAGGGGTATATGCTCGTGGCCGCCCTCATCCGGCGGGACTGAGTTATCATCCGGCCGAAAGCGAGCTTAGTGCCTTGAGCAAGGACACCGCTGTCCCCGACACCGCTGCACGGTTCGGCCGCTACGAGATACAGCAGGAGATCGGCGAGGGGGCCATGGGCCGCGTTTACAAGGCCTGGGACCCGCTGGTCCGCCGCGTCGTCGCGATCAAGACGATCCGGGCCGAGTACCTGACGCACGAAACTTCGCAAGAATATCTCCGGCGCTTCCGCCGGGAAGCCCAGGCCGCGGGCCGCCTGTCCCACCCGAACATCGTGAGCATCTACGACGTCGGCGAGGACTACTTCGTCATGGAGTTCCTGGAGGGAGTGAGCCTCCAGGCGATCCTCGCGCACCGGGCCGTGCTGCCCCTCGCCGAGGCGATGCGGATCCTGACGCCCGTGGCGGAGGCCATCGACTACGCGCACCACGCGGGAGTGATCCACCGGGACGTGAAGCCGGCCAACATCATGATCCAACCCGATGGCCGGCCGAAGCTCATGGATTTCGGCGTGGCCCGCCTTCCGACCTCGGCGATCACGGACTCCGGCCAGTCCTTCGGCTCCCCGTCGTACATGGCGCCGGAGCTGATCGCGAGCGACGACGTCACGCCGCGGGCGGACCTGTTCTCGTTCGGGGTGGTCGCCTACGAGGCCCTCACCGGCAAGCGTCCCTTCCAGGGCGACAGCATCACCGCCATCATCTACCGCATCGTCCACGAGGCCGCCCCGCCCCCCCGGAGCTACAACGATGATCTGCCCCCCCACCACGACGAGGTGTTCCGGCGGGCGCTGGCCAAGGAGCCGGCCAACCGCTTCCCCACCGCGCAGTCGCTCGTCGCCGCCCTCAGCGGCGAGGAGCTGATCCTGCCCGAGGAGCTGCTCGAGCCCCTGGCCGCCGCCGCCGCCCGGGGCCGTTCGGGCGAGCTCACCACCCATCTGCTGAAGCGCCGTCCCGATGGAACCATCGACGAGGACGAGAAGCCGACCCGCCGCTGGCTGTCGTGGGCGGTGCTCACGGCGGCCCTGCTCGTGGTGGGAGCGGAGGTCGTGGCTCTGCGCAAGGGAGGACCGTTGCCGGTGGCCGTCCTGCGCCGTGCGGCGGCCGCGCCCGAAGGCCTGCGGATCGAGACCCGTCCGCCCGGCGCATCGGTGTGGATGGACGGGCGCCCCGCGGGAGAGACGCCCCTGGCGATCAAGGATCTCCGCCCCGGGATGCATCAGCTCCGGCTCTCACTCGAAGGCCATGCTCCCGCCGAGCTGACCTTCGAGATGCAGGAGGGCACGAACGCCGTGCCCCTGAGCTTCGTCATGCCCCCGTTGCTCGCGCCGGCGGAGATCCATTCCGACCCGGAGGCGGCGACGGTGACCGTGGACAACAGAGTGATCGGGCTGACGCCCATCCAGAAGCTCTCGCTCAACCCGGGCCCCCACGAGATCCGCATCGAGCGCGCCGGCTTCCTGCCCGCGGTGAGGCAGGTCGACGCACATCCGGGTGTAAAGCTGCTGCTGCAGGCCCGCCTGGATCCCGCTCCCCCCGACCTCGTGCCCGTGCCCGCGGCGAGCCCCGTCGCCCCTCCCTTGACGGAGGGAATGCTGGTCGAGCTCGACCCCAGCGTGCCGCCGCCGCGCCGCATCTCGGGCGAGCCCGCGGCCTACCCGAAGGACGCCCGGCGGCTCCACCTCCAAGGGACGGTCGAGGTGGAGATGATCGTGGACGAGCGCGGCGTGCCCCACGACGTGCGGCTCCTCCGCGGGGCTTCGGCGCTCCTGGACGAGGCGGTGATCGAGGCCGTCTACAAGTTCCGCTACGAGCCCGCGGTGAAGGATGGAGTCCGGGTCAGGTCGCGCCACACGTACAGCCAGAAGTTCCCCTAGTCAGTCAGCAGGGCGTCCAGGGCGGCGCCGGGGGAGACTTCCTCCGGATCGCGGCCGCGGCGGAAGATCCGCGCTCCCCGCGATCCTCCCAGCGTGGCCCGGCGCCCTTCGACCCGCAGCCACGCCCCCTCGCGCAGAGCGACGACCACGGCGTCGTTGTCCTCCAGGAACTCGCGGAGGCGTTCTTCGCGCGTCTCGCCCATGTGGCGCGAGGAGGGATCGGGGTCGACGTAATGCGGGTTGATCTGGAAGGGCACGAGGTCGAGGGCGGCGAAGCTGGCCGGCTGCACGATCGGCATGTCGTTGGTGGTCTTGATCGTCGGGGCAGCGACGTTGGTCCCCGCGCTGGCGCCGAGATAGGGCACGCCGCGTCGGGCGCGGCGGCGGAGGGCCTCGAGCAGGCCCGTACGCTGGAGCGTGTCGAGAAGCCGGAACGTGTTGCCGCCCCCGACGAAGAGCGCCTCCGCGGCTTCGACGACCGCCGCCTCCGAGCCCTCCGGCCGCACGCCGCGCACGTCGATCCCCTCCTTCGCGAACCGGCTCCGCACCCTGGCCGTGTAGGCGTCGCGGTCCCGCAACGCAAAGGGGACGAAGAGGAGTTGGCGAACGGGGCCGAGGAAGTCGAGGACGGCGGGCATGGCATGGTCGAGGTAGCCCTTTCCGTGCTCGGTCGAGTTGCTGAGAAGCAGGAGTCGCAAGGTCACTTCGTGGCGGGCGGTAACGGTCCGTCGTCCCGGACCGAGCCGTCCGGGCGATAGGCGGCGCCGAGGGCCGCCTGTTCGCGCTCGATGCGCGCGGCGTCCCAGCCCAGCTCGGTCGCCATGGCCAGCGCCACCGCATTCACATCGTCGCGCGCCGCCGCACCGGCGGTGCCGAGGTCGAGGCGCCTCAGCACGGCGTCGGTCAGGTGCAGCGCCATCTCCTCGCGGGCGGCGATGCGCGCGCGCTCCTCGAGCGTCCCCGCCAGCGTCCGGGCCCGCGGCAGCGGCGTCGTGGCGGTACGGCACGGCGCCGAGCGGCGCCCCAGGCGGCGCACAACGAGGTCGATCGCCGCCTCGGCCGAAGCGCGCGCGGCCGTGTACTTCGCCGAGCGCACCGAGCAGAGCCCCGGCAGCCCGCCTTCGGCTTCATGGTCGACGACCCGGCCTCGCGCGAGCAGCCCCGCGGCGCCTCCGTGTCCGGGAACGAAGCCTCGATGGACGAGGCTCACGTCGTTCCTCTCGATTCCCGCCCAAGGGAAGGCCCTGTTCGCTTCGGCCAGGAGCGCCTCGATTCCGCCGTCGGCGCTGGGCGAGCCGGCCGGCTCGTAACCGGTGCCGACGATGCAGCGGTCGCGCCAGGGGACCATGAACAGGTAGCGCCCGTCGCCGCGCCCGCCGAGCGCCTCGACGTCGACGAGCCGGCGCCGCAGGACGAGGTTGAGGGCGCTCAGCAGCGGAGTCGGCCGCATCGCGATCCCCGCCGACGCCGCGATGCGGTCGTTCCACGGCCCGCCGGCGCTCAGCACCATGCGGCTGCGCACCTCGAGCGCCTCCCCACCCTCTCGATCGCGGGCGAGGGCACCCACGACGCGCCCGTGGCGTCGCCGCAGCTCCGTCGTTTCTACGCGGCTCGCCAACGCTGCGCCCGCTCCGGCGGCGGCGTGGAGGAAGCCCATGAGCAGGCGCTCGCTGCTCTCCACCTGCGCGTCGGTCCACGAGGCGCCTCCCGTCAGGCGGGCCGCGTCGATGCCCGGCGCGCGCGCGCGCACTTCCTGGGCCGACAGGACGCGCGACCGCGGGATGCGGTGCGACGGCGGAAGGCCGTCGCCGCCGCCGGCGCTCAGCAGGTCGGCGGCCAGCAGCGCGGCCGCCATCGCCTCCCGTCCGTGGAGGCCGTGGCCGTAGAGCGGGAGCAGGAAGGGCAGCGGCCGCACCAGCTCGGGGGCGATGCGCAGGAGCGCCGCTCGCTCGCGCGACCCTTCACGCAAGCTGGAGAGATCGGCGCGCGGCAGATGGCGCAGGCCGCCGTGGATCGTCTTCAGGCTGTTCCAGGAAGTGCCGGAGCCGAAGTCGCCCGCTTCGACCAGCGCCACGGCCAGTCCCCGTTGGGACGCGTCCCAGGCCGCCGCGGCTCCGTAGATGCCCCCGCCGACCACGAGCAGGTCGTGCTCCCGGCCCGTGAGCCGTCCGAGGTCCCGCTGCACCTCGGGCGACGATAGCACCGCGCGGCAGAGCCCCGGTAGCTACCGCCGCGGGCGCGGCTCGGTCACGTCTAACGCCGCCCGAAGGCCCTTCGCGAGATCGCTCGTCCGGCCCACACCCCAGTAGTGGAGGAACATGATGCGCGGCTGCTCGTCGCTCATGTGCTGGTGGATGGCCACGATGGCGATGCCGGCCGCGCGCAGCGCCTTCAGCACTCGCTGCAGCTCGGTCTCGCGCATCGCGAAGTCGCCGTCCACGACCGCCGCGTCGTCGGAGCCGGCGAACGCGGCCCAGGTGTTGACGCCCATCGTCGCCCCGACCGCGTGCCCGTGCATGCGCGCGCTCCGGGCCACCACCAGCTTGTAGACGCCGTTGGCGAGCTCGCCCTTGCGGCCCAGCACGGACTCGATCCGCGCCGGGTCGAGGGTGGTCTTCGCGGGGTCGACGTCCGCCTTCGGCGTCTCGCCCTTGCCTCCGCTCGTCTCCTTGATCCGCGCGAACACCTTCCCCACGGCGGAGGCGAGAGCGGCCTCGTCGCTCGTGCCTCCGATGTGCATGAACATCACCTTCGGCGTGTCCCAGAAGAAATGGTTGTGGAGCGCGGTCACCTCCAGCCCGTTGTCGAGGGCCACGCTCATCACCGGGTTGACCTGGTCCTCGAGCAGCACCAGGTCCCCCATCACCATCGTGCGGGTGCCGGCCCGCTGGAAGGACGCCCACGAAGTGAGGCCGAGCGGCGGCGTCATCCGCACCCCGGCGGCGGTGACGGCGAGATCGGAGCGCGGGACGGAGACCTTGAACGCGCCTTCCTTCTCGTCGAGCTTGCCCTTGGCGCCCGTGAGCTGCTCGATGCGGGCGGTGTCCAACCCGGCGCCGGCCCTGCTGACGGTCTGAGCGGCGGCGGAAGCGCCGAGCGACACGGCGAACGCAATGGACATGATCGTCTTGAGCATCAGGATCCTCTCTCGATGATTGACGGCTCGTTCCTACTTTAGTACGGCGGCGAGAGCCTCCGCGGCGTGCCGGCAGTCTTCGACCGAGACGCCTCGATGCGTCACGAGCCGCAAGGTGACGGCGTCCATCGCGGAGGCGAGGACGCCGTGGCGGTCCAGCTCGGCCACCACCTCGGGCGCCGAGCGGCCGGTTTCGATCCGCCCGACCACGATGTTGGTGCGGACGGGCGCCACCCGCACGCCGCGGCCGCCGGCGAGCGCCTCGCCGAGGAGGCGCGCGTTCTCGTGGTCCTCGGCCAGGCGGCCCATCATCGTCTCCAGGCCTACGAGCCCGGCCGCGGCGAGAATGCCCACCTGGCGCATGCCCCCCCCGAGCTGCTTTCGCACGCGGCGGGCGGACTCGATCCGATCCCGGGAGGCGACCAGCAGCGACCCCGCCGGCGCGCTCAGTCCCTTCGACAGCGTCACCATCGCCGTGTCCGCGCCCTTCAACAGGCGCTTCGGCTCCACGCCGAGGGCCACCGCGGCGTTCCAGATGCGCGCGCCGTCGACGTGCACCTTCAGCCCCGCCTCCCGGCAGGCGTACACCGTATCCGTCGTCTGCTCCACGGTGTAGTACGTGCCCCCCGCGAGGTTGTGGGTGTTCTCGAGCACGGCGAGGCCGACCTCGGAGCGGTAATAGACCCGCGGCTTCACCGCGGCGCGGACGTCCTCCGGCCGGAGGCGCCCGTCCTCGCCCGCCACGGTCCGAGGTACGACGCCGGACAGCACGGCCATGCCCGCCAGCTCGTACTGAACGACGTGGCTACGCTCTTCGACCAGCACCTCCTGGCCGGGGACGGTGAGGATGCGGATCGCGATCTCGTTGCCCATGACCCCGGAGGGGACCCACAGGGCGGCCTCGAAGCCGAGCATCTTCGCGGCCACGTCCTGGAGGCGGTTGACGCTGGGGTCCTCGCCGTAGACGTCGTCGCCGACGTCGGCTTCGGCCATCGCCCGCCGCATCTCGGGCGTCGGCTGAGTCACCGTGTCGGAACGCAAATCAATCACGATTCTGTTTCCTTGTCCGGCAGCTTCACGTTTCGGAAGCGGAAGTACAGGGCCAGATCGTAGGCGATCTTCAGGCCCCCGGCGAGGAAGAACGGCAACCCGGAGGCGGCGCGTTGCAGGGCGAGGCCGCTGATGGCGGGGGCCACCGCCTGCGCGAGGCCGCGGGCGCTCGTCGTGAACCCTGCCGCCGCCGGTCTCTCGTCGGGGGTGACGAGCGCCATCGTATAGGCCTGCCGCGTGGGCACGTCCATCTGGGAGAGCAGGTGGCGGGCGAGGAGAAGCACCGCGGCCAGGGGAAACGAGGGAGCCAGGGGCACCAGGCACAGCAACACGTTCGAAGGCAGATGGGAGAAGACCATCGTGTTGAGCAGGCCGATGCGGTCGGCCACCCGGGCGGCGACGAGGAAGGAGACCGCCGAAAGCAGGTTCGTGCCGAAGAAGAGCGGACCCAGCGCCTCGGGTCCGGCGCCGAAACGGACGTGGAACCAGTAGACGAGCAGGCTCTGTACGATGAAGCCGCCGGCGAGGGAGTCCACGGCCTGCAGGCCGGCCAGCTCGAAGACGATGCGGCGCGAGCGGTGCAACCCGAGACGCGCGGCGTCCGGACGGGCCGCGGTCACCTCGGCTGCGGGCGAAAGGCGTCGATAGACGAAGGCGAGCATGACTCCGTTCGCCGCATAGAACCACAGGAGAGCGCGAAAGCCGCTCAGCTCCTCCATGCCCAGGGCAGCGGCGGCCCGCAACCACGCGGCCGCGGCCAAAGACCCCAGGGCCGCGGGCACGTACCCCGCCACGTTGTACCAGGCGAAGACGCGCGTCCGAGCGTCGCGGGACACGGTGGCCGGCAGCAGCGCCTGCTCCACCGGGGAGAAGGGGCCCGCCTCCTGGCCGCTCGGGCTCAGCGTGCCCAGGACGGCCCCGACGACGAGCACCCAGGGACGGTCGCCGACCGCCAGCATCACGCCCGCGAAGCTGATGAGCAGGCTGCACGCCGTCAGCACGCGCCGGCGGCCGACGCGGTTCGCGAGGCCGGAGACGAGGGCGGTGAAGACCGCGTCCTCCACCAGCGTGGCGGTGAGGATGCCGCCGATGGCCCCGGCCGAGAACCCGCGGGCGGCCAGATAGAGCGCGAGGGCCAGGGAGAGATAGCCGAACGAGAACGTTCTCAGCGCGCGTCCGGCGAAGAGCCATCGGCCGTCCGCCGTCAGCGTCACGGTTGTTTCTCCTCCGCGGACCCGGTGTAGCATACCGGCCCCTTGCGGAGGTGATGCGATGCGGAGCGGACTTCTGGCCTTGCTGGTGGCGTCCTCCCCCGCGGCGTGGGCACAGGCACCATCCCCGGCCACAGCGGGCGCGGAAGTCGTCGTGCTCAAGGCCGCCCGCATGTTCGACGGCCGCGGGGACACCACCGTCCCCAACGCGGTGGTGATCGTCGAGTCGGGAAGGATCACGGCCGCCGGCTCCGGTCTGGCCGTGCCCGCCGGGGCGCGCGTCATCGACCTCGGCGACGCCACGCTCCTCCCCGGCTTCATCGACGCCCACGTCCACCTCACGGGAGAAAGCGCCGACGACTGGTACCGCGCCGCGGTGGAGGGCCTGCGCCGCACCGTGGCCGAGAAGGCGATCCGTGCCACCGAGTACGCGCGGCGCACCCTGATGGCCGGGTTCACGACGGTGCGCAACGTCGGGGCGGACGACTACATCGACGTGGGCCTGCGCAACAGCATCAGCGCCGGGGTCATCCCCGGCCCCCGGATGCTCGTCGCCACCCAGGCCCTCGGGGCCCGCGGCGGCCACTGCGACACCACCGGGTTCCCCTACCTGCTCTTCGGCAAGGAGCCCGGGGTGGCGGAGGGCATCGCCAGCGGCGCCGACGCCTTCCGCGATGCGGTGCGCTTCGAGGTCAAGTACGGCGCAGACGTGATCAAGGTGTGCGCCACCGGCGGCGTCCTCTCCCTCACCGACGAGGTGGATACCCCGCAGCTCACCCAGGCCGAGATGGACGCCATCGTCGACGAGGCCCACCGGCTGCGGAAGAAGACCGCCGCCCACGCCCACGGCGCCGAGGGGGCGAAGGTCGCCATCCGGGCCGGCATCGACTCCATCGAGCACGGCTCTTTCCTCGACGACGAGGCGCTGCGCATGATGAAGGAGCGCGGGACGTACTTCGTGCCCACCCTCATGGCGGGCGAGTACGCGGGCGGCCGCAAGTCCACCCGCACCTATCCGCCCGAGATCGCGGCCAAGGCCAAGGCCGCGCTCGAGTCCCGCTCGGCCGCCTTCCGCAACGCCCTCCGCATGGGCGTGAAGATCGCCTTCGGCACCGACTCCGCCGTCGGCCCCCACGGCCGGAATGCCGAGGAGTTCGCCCTTCTCGTCGAGCACGGGATGACGCCCGCGGCGGCGCTGCGCACCGCTACGTCGGCGGCATCGACGCTGCTCGGGATCGACAGGCGGACGGGTACCCTCGAGCCGGGAAAGGACGCCGACGTCGTGGCCGTGCCCGGGGACGTGCTGGCCGACGTCCGCGCGACCGAGAAGGTCGCTTTCGTCATGCGCGGGGGCAAGGTCTATCGGAACGACTCTGCGCGCCCCTAGGGCCCTTCCTCGACGGCCGCGCGCCGTTCGCGGTCCCACAAGAGCATGTCCGTGATCACGGTGCGCGCGCCGAGCTGGCGCAGGAGCGTGACGACCTGTCCCCGGTGGTAGCTCGCGTGGTTGGCCACGTGCTGCAGCAGCTCCCACAGCGGCGCTTCGAAGGCGGCCCCGGCCAGCGTGCGGAACGCGACCGGCCCGGTCGCGTCCTGTTCCCGCAGCGAGCGGAACCAATCGGCGCGGTGCTGCTCGATGAGCGTCCACCGGTCACGGAGGACGACGACGTCGGGGAACTCGCCCTCGTCGAGTCCCCGCGTGGGAGAGACGCCCTTGAAGCGCTCCAGCCAGATCCACTCCGCGCCCATCATGTGGGTCAGGGTGCCGCGGACCCCCCCGTGGCTGGAGCCGAGGTCGCGCTTGAAATCGTCGGGGGCGAGGGTGGCCGCCACCCGCATCACGCGGTGGTTCGCCCACACCGTGTACTCGAGCAGTCGGCCGAGATCTTCCTTGGTCAGCATGCCGGCGCTATTCTAGCCATCCACGCAAGAACTGCCCGACAAGGAGGATGAGCTACCCGCCTAGCCCATGACCAGCGGCGCGCCCGTCAGCGTGCGCTTGCCCACGGACTCGCCGCACGCGGTGCAGAGGTACTCGTAGAGCTCGCCGTTGGGGAGCACGAGCAGCAGCCGCTCCCGCACCGGCTGGGGGGCGCGGCAGCGCCCGCAGAACAGCACGGACGCCTGCAGCTCCTCGAAGGCTTGCCCCGGTTTCGGGGGGGCGGCTCTGCGCACCATGCTTCTAGGTGTACCGGGGAGAGGCCCCTCCGGTCAAGGTGGCTTGACCGATCCTGGCCGCGTGCGTACGCTCGCGCCATCCCATACCCGCGAGGAGCTCCGAACATGATGCGTCACGCCTTTGCCCTCTTTCTGCTCGGCACGATACCCGCGACGGCCTCGGGTGAGGAGAACGCCGACCTGGCGACGATCCATCGCATCAAGAACGAGGCGTTCCTGGGATCGCGCGTCATGGACCAGCTCTTCTACCTCACCGACGTCAACGGGCCCCGCCTGACCAACTCCCCCGGCTTCCGGGCGGCCGCCGACTGGTCGGTGGGGAGGCTCAAGGAGTGGGGCGTCGCGAGCGCGCGCCTCGAGAAGTGGGGCACCTTCGGACGCGGATGGTCCCTCACCCGGTTCTCGGCCCACCTGAAGGAGCCGGTGTACGCCCCGCTACCCGGCATCCCCAAGGCCTGGTCCGCGGCGACACGAGGCGCCATCACCGCCGAGGTCGTCTCGGCGCCGCTCTTCACCCCGCAGGAGGACGCCGATCGTTTCGATCTGCCGAAGGTGACGGAGCGGATCCGGAAGTACGCGGCGGACCAGAAGGGCCGGCTCGGGGGCCGGATCGTCCTCATCGAGCCGGCGCGGGAGCTCACGCCGCCCACCGAGCCGCCCAGCGAGCGGTACGACGACAAGAAGCTCGCCGACCTCGTGACCTCTCCCGAGCCCTTCGCCGCTCCCCCCCTTCCGCGGCCCCTCCTGCGGCTGGACCCGGACCCGAAGAAGAGATGGCGGATCTTCGCCGCGTATCCCGCGGAGGTGCTCTGGGAGTACTGGGAGAGCGTCGAGAACGCGTACGACCGCCTGACGGCGTTCCTGCACGACGAGGGCGCCGCGGCCGTGTTGTCCACGGACCAGCGGGGCGCGGGCGGGATCGTGTTCGCCGAGAACGCCGGCCGCTGGGGCAAGGACGCCGCCGCCCCGCCGGTATGGGTCGTCCTGCAGCCCGAGGCGTACTACCGCATCACCCGCCTCGTCGACCGCAAGATACCGGTGAAGGTGGAGCTGGAGGTCGCGGCCGCGTTCTCGGACGAGGCGACCGACGGCGTCAACGTCGTCGCGGAGATTCCCGGCGCGAAGAAGAAGGAAGAGGTCGTGATGCTCGGCGCCCACCTGGACTCGTGGCACTCCGGGACGGGCGCCACCGACAACGCCGCGGGGTGCGCGGTCGCGCTCGAGGCGATGCGGATCCTGAAGACGCTCAACCTCACGATGGACCGGACGGTGCGGCTCGCGCTCTGGAGCGGGGAGGAGCAGGGGCTCTACGGCTCCCGCGGGTACGTCAAGGAGCACTTCGGAGACCCCGTCACCATGGCCCTCAAGCCCGAGCACGCGAAGCTCGCCGCGTACTTCAACGTCGACAACGGCACCGGCAAGATCCGGGGCGTCTATCTCCAGGGCAACGACGCGGTGCGCCCGATCTTCGAGTCGTGGCTCGCGCCTTTCCGCGACCTCGGCGCCACGACGCTGACGATACGCGACACCGGCGGCACGGACCACCAGTCCTTCGACGACCTGGGCCTGCCCGGCTTCCAGTTCATCCAGGACCCCCTCGACTACGGATCCCGTACCCATCACTCGAACCTGGACGTCTACGACCACATCGTGCCCGCGGACCTGATGCAGGCCTCCGCGATCCTCGCTTCGTTCGTCTACGAGGCGGCGACGAGGCCCGACATGCTTCCGCGCAAGCCGCTGCCGAAGCCCCTGCCGAAGAGCTAGAATCGCCGGTCGTGTCCACCGCCGCCGCGAAACCCCACGCGACCGCGTCCCGGTACGAGGCCGTCATCGGCCTCGAGGTCCACTGCCAGCTCCGCACCGCGACCAAGATCTTCTGCGCATGCCGCAACCGGTTCGGCGACGCTCCCAACACCCATGTCTGCCCCGTGTGTCTGGGCCTCCCCGGAGCGCTGCCGGTGCTCAACCGCCAGGCCGTGGACCTCGCGTTGCGGGCCGCCCTCGCCACCCACTGCACCGTCCATGCCGTCTCGGTCTTCGCGCGCAAGAACTACTTCTATCCCGACCTGCCGAAGGGCTACCAGATCTCGCAGTACGATCGGCCCCTGGCCACCGAGGGTCACGTGGAGATCTCCGCCGGCGCCGGCATCCGGCGCGTGCGCCTGCACCGGATCCACATGGAGGAAGACGCGGGCAAGCTTCTCCACGAGGGCTTTCCGTGGTCGAGCGAGAAGAGCGGCGTCGACTTCAACCGCAGCGGCGTGCCCCTCATCGAGATCGTCTCCTACCCCGACCTGCACGGCTCGGAGGAGGCCCACGAGTACCTGTCCGCCCTCAAGGCGGTACTGCTCTATGCGGGCGTCTCGGACGGCAACATGGAAGAGGGATCGCTCCGCTGCGACGCCAACGTGTCGCTCCGCCCGCGGGGCCGGGAGGCGCTCGGCACGCGCGCCGAGATCAAGAACCTCAACTCCTTCCGCAACGTCGCCCGGGCCATCGATCACGAGATCGCTCGCCAGGCCGCGCTCCTCGACGCCGGCGGCACGGTCGTGCAGGAGACGCGGCTGTGGAACGCCGACCGCGGTGAGACCGTCTCCATGCGTTCCAAGGAGGAAGCGCACGACTACCGCTACTTCCCGGAGCCCGAC
Source organism: Acidobacteriota bacterium (assembly GCA_003222275.1). Classification (GTDB taxonomy): domain Bacteria; phylum Acidobacteriota; class Vicinamibacteria; order Fen-336; family Fen-336; genus AA32. The sequence goes on from QHVJ01000118.1 coordinate 22,391, forward strand.
CTGCCGCCGCTGGTGGTGGGCCCGGCCTGGATCGCCGACGTCGAGGCCGCGCTGCCGGAGCTGCCGGCGGCCAGGCGCCTCCGCTTCGCCTCCGAATACGGCATCCCCGACTACGACGCCGGCGTCCTCACGCTTTCGCGCGAGGTGGCCGACTACTTCGAGACCGTGGCGCGCGAGAGCGGCAACCCCAAGGCCGCCTCCAACTGGGTGATGACCGAGGTGCTGCGCAAGCTCAAGGACTCGGCCGAGGAGGGGCCGGTCGTGGCGAACTGCCCGGTCCGCCCGTCGGGCCTGGCCGAGCTCATCCGGCTCATCGATGCCGGCACCATCAGCGGCAAGATCGCCAAGGACGTCTTCGAGCGGATGTGGGCGAGCGGCGAGGATGCCCGCGTCATCGTCGAGCGCGAAGGGCTCACCCAGGTCTCCGACCAGGGGCCGATCCAGGCCGCCATCGACGAGGTGATCGCCGGCAACCCCGGCCAGGTGGCGACGTACCGCAAGGGCAAGACGAGCACCCTCGGCTGGTTCGTCGGGCAGGTGATGAGAAAGACGGGGGGCAAGGCCAATCCCCAGCTCGTGAACGAGCTGCTGAAGAGGGCCCTCTCCGGCTGATACGATCAGACCTTAACCAAGGAGCTTCGACCATGCGCGTTCGCCTCTTGTCTCTCGTCGTCGTCGTGTCGATCGGGGGCGTCGCCTCCGCCCAGGACTCGAGCCAGACCCCACCCAAGCCGGCCACCTCGCCGCGTCCGGCCCGGCCGCCGGCGGCGGCGCGGGAGACGGTCAGCGCCACCCTCAACGGAAAGATGGTGGCGATCGATTACGGCCGGCCGGGGCTGAACGGCCGGAAGGTCGACGAGCTCGTCGCCAAGCTCAATCCGGACCGGGTGTGGCGGGCGGGCGCCAACGAGGTCACGACCCTCAAGACCGATACCGACCTGCTCATCGGCGGCAAGAAGGTGCCCTCGGGCAAGTACAGCGTGTACGTCTACGCCCCGGCGACCGGTGACTGGGCGCTCATCCTCAACACCGATCCCGGCGTGCCGTTGAAGACGATCTTTCCCGCCGCGCCGCCGGAACGGGCCGACCACCTGTGGCCGATCCTCGACGGCTACGCGAAGATCGCGGACAAAGAGGTCGTCCGCGTCCCCATGAAGTCGGTGCCGGCCAAGGAGCCCATGGACCGGTTCCTGATCTCGTTGGAGCCGGCCAAGAACGGCGCCTCCGCCATGACGCTCACCTGGGGTGACCGCGCATGGACCGTGCCCGTGAAGGACGCGGGAGTCGCCCGCTAAGCGACGGTGATTCAGCCCGCGCGGGGGGCATTGGCTCCCCGCGCGGTCACGTACCCGAGCCCACGCTGTCTCCCCGACCACCATCCGTCCAGCCGGGGCGCCACCCAGGCCGCCAGCGGCGCCAGCAGCCAGCCCGCGAACAGGTCGACGACGTAGTGGTGGCGCAGGTATACCGTGGAGACCCACAGGCCGAGCGCGAACGGCAACAGCACCCAGAACCAGAAGCGCACGTACCGCCAGGCGTAGAAAAGAGCGAGCAGCGACACCGCCGCATGCAACGACGGGAAGGCGGCCCGGCTGTCCACGGGCAGCAGCGCGAAGGCCCGGGCCGATAGGTTCGAGAAGAGGTGGGGATAACCCTGCAGGCTGCGCTTGAACTCGTATATGAGCACGAGGCGCGGCGGGGCCGCCGGAAACACGACGTACAGGGCATAGCCGAGGTAGAAGCAGACGATGACGCCCAGGGTCGCGGTCCGGAACTCGCGCCATCGCCGGGTCGCGAGCAGGATCAGGGAAGTGGAGGGAGCGATCCAGACGAAGTCCACGTAGAAGAACTGCATCAGCTCCGTCAGGCCCGGGCGGGCGAAGCGCTCCGCCCAGACCGCCGGCACCACTCCGAAGATCGTGCGGTCGAGGGCGGCCAGCGCGTGGTGGACGTCGTGGGGGTTCACGAAGCCGATGGTGTCGTGCAGGTTCGTGTAGATGAGGACGCAGGCCAGGAAGGGCAGCACCTCGCGCACGCCCTTCACCACGCGTGACCGCGGCCATCGCCAGAGGGCGGCGCCGAGAGCCGCCAGGCCGGCCATCGCCACCCCGAGGCGCACCACCCCGCCCGGATGGCGGTCGCCGAGGACACCCGCCTCCCGCGCGTAGGCGTTCGCCGCCAGCGTGAGGTAGGTGGTCGGTATCAGGAAGAGAAGCGCAATCGCCTCCTCCACCCGCAAACGGAACACCGCCCGGGCCAACGACATTGCGCTACAACGCAGAGGCCGCAGAGAGCACGCAGAGACCGCAGAGCATGAACGGAGGTGAGAGGCACGATTTCACTCCTGTTCTCTGCGGCCTCTGCGAATCCTCTGCGGCCTCTGCGTGGAAGAACAACGTCAAAGGACCAGGGTTTCCCGGTGCTCGCCGAAGACGGTGCGCAGGCGGCCGGCGATCTCACCCACCGTGGCCTGGGCCATCACCGCGTCCACGATGACGCCGACGAGGTTGCCGCCGCCGCGGGCCCGGTCTTCGACGGCGGCGAGCGCGCTCTTCCAGGGCCCCGGCTCGCGCCGCGCCCGGAGCGCACGCACGCGCTCCACTTGCTCGCGCTCCACCTGGGGATCGATGCGCAGGATGTCGGACGGGGCGGCCGCTTCCCCTTCCTGATAGCGATTCACGCCCACGATCACCTGCTCCCCGGCCTCGATGCGCCGCTGATGCCGGTACGCCGACTCCTGGATCTCGCGCTGGATCTCTCCCCGCTCGATGGCCTTCAGCGCCCCCCCGCGGTCCTCGATGCGGTCCAGGATCCGCCGCGCCTCCTGCTCGAGCCGGTCGGTGGCGGCCTCCACCGCGTACGCCCCCCCCAGCGGATCGACGGTGTCGGCCACGCCGGTCTCGTGGGCGATCACCTGCTGCGTGCGCAGGGCGAGGCGGGCCGAGGCCTCGGTGGGCAGGGCGAGGGCTTCGTCCTTGGCGTTGGTGTGCAGGCTCTGGCAGCCGCCCAGCACCGCCGCCAGTGCCTGCAGCGTCACCCGGGCGACGTTGTTGTCGGGCTCCTGCGCGGTGAGGGTCACGCCCCCGGTCTGGACGTGGAAACGAAGCTGTTGGGCCCTCGGGTTGGTGACGCCGAGCCTGTCCTTCACGAGCCGCGCCCACAGCCGACGCGCGGCGCGGAACTTCGCCACCTCCTCGATGAAGTCGGAGTGGCACGCGAAGAAGAAGCTGAGCCGCTCGCCGAACCGGGCCGGGTCGAGCCCCGCGGCCCGGGCCGCCCGCACGTACTCGAGGGCATGGGAGAAGGTGAAGGCGATCTCCTGGGGTGCGGTCGCCCCCGCCTCGCGGATGTGATAGCCGGAGATCGAGATCGGGTTCCACTTGGGAACGCGCTCGGCGCAGTAGGCGATGACGTCGGTCACCAGGCGCATCGACGCGGAAGGCGGGTAGATGTAGGTCCCCCGCGCGACGTACTCCTTCAGGATGTCGTTCTGCACCGTCCCCGAGAGCGCCGTCTCGGGCGTACCCCGGCGGCGCGCCACCGCGACGTAGAGGGCGAGCAGGATGGCCGCGGTGGCGTTGATGGTCATGGAGGTGGAGACCCGGTCGAGCGGGATGCCCTCGAGCAGCGTCTCCATGTCCTCCAGGCTGTCGAGGGCCACCCCCACCCGGCCCACCTCCCCCGCGGCCTCGGGAGCGTCGGAGTCGTAGCCGATCTGGGTGGGAAGGTCGAATGCGACCGACAGTCCCGTGGTACCCTCGGCGAGCAAGTACCGGTATCGCCGGTTCGATTCGCGGGCGGTGCCGAAGCCGGCATACTGCCGCATCGTCCAGGAACGGGTCCGGTATCCGTCTGGATAGAGGCCGCGCGTGAAGGGATACCTCCCGGGCTCGCCGATATCCTCGGAGGCCGGAAGGTCGTTTGGACCGTAGACCCGCTCTCGGGGCAGGCCGGAAGCGGTTCGGAACTTTCGCTCGCGCGAAGTGGATTCGCGCTCGCTCTCTGAGCGGGGGGGACCCTTCGGTCCCCCCAGGCCCCCACGGCTCCTTGTTGCCGGGGCCTCCGGTGGCTTGGGCCTCGCCATGGGCGCACGTTAGCACAGCCCAGCGACCCCGATTGACAGTGCGCGAGAGCGGGCCTTATTCTTGTGTATTAATGTCAGAAAGCGTTGCGTGAGCGGTCGTCCCTCCTCCACGCTTCGCTCGAGGCTGGTCGTGCGTTTTCCACCCGAAAGGCCCAGAACGTGAGCACGAAGAAGCGCGTGGGCGCCTCGGGCGCCCGGCGGATACGAAAGCCCGCCGCCGTTTCGATGGCGGGCAGCGTTGGCAGCCGCGCCGGCGGGGACGCCGCTACGACCCGGCCCCCGATCCCGGGGGACGGCGGCGATGGCGGTGCCCGTGGCACCGTCAACGGCGTTCAATCCCGGATGCTGCTCAAGGTCCTCTCGTCCTTCAAGCAGGGCGACTTCACCGTCCGCCTGCCCTCGGATTGGCCCGGCATCTCCGGCCGGATCGCCGACACCTTCAACGAGTGCATGGACCTGCGGCAGCGCACCACCCGGGAGCTCGAGCGCGTGAGCCGCGTCGTCGGCCGGGAAGGAAAGCTCAACCAGCGGGCCAGCATCGGCAACGTCAGCGGGTCGTGGGCCGACTCGGTGATCTACGTCAACGGCCTCATCCAGGACCTCGTCCACCCGACGGTCGAGACCGCGCGCGTCATCGGCGCGGTGGCGAAAGGCGACCTCTCGCAGGCGATGGCCCTCGACGTGGAGGGCCGCGCGCTCGAGGGCGAGTTCCTGCGCACGGCCAAGACCGTGAACACGATGGTCGACCAGCTCTCTTCCTTCGCCTCGGAGGTCACCCGCGTGGCCCGCGAGGTCGGCACCGAGGGCAAGCTCGGCGGCCAGGCCAGGGTCAAGGGCGTGGCCGGGACGTGGAAGGACCTCACCGACAACGTCAACCAGATGGCGAGCAACCTCACGAGCCAGGTCCGCAACATCGCCACCGTCACCACCGCCGTGGCCAACGGCGACCTCACCAAGAAGATCACCGTCGACGTCAAGGGGGAGATCCTGGAGCTGAAGGACACCATCAACACGATGGTGGACCAGCTCCGCTCGTTCGCCTCCGAGGTCACGCGCATGGCCCGCGAGGTGGGCACGGAAGGGAAGCTCGGAGGACAGGCCGAGGTGAAGGGCGTCTCCGGGACGTGGAAGGACCTGACGGACAGCGTCAACTCGATGGCATCGAACCTCACCGCCCAGGTCCGCAACATCGCCGCCGTCACCACCGCCGTCGCGACCGGCGACCTCTCCAAGAAGATCACCGTCGACGTCAAGGGCGAGATGCTCCAGCTCAAGAACACCGTCAACACGATGGTGGACCAGCTATCTTCGTTCGCGGCCGAGGTCACCCGCGTGGCCCGCGAGGTCGGCACCGAAGGAAAGCTCGGCGGGCAGGCCGACGTGAAG
>QHVJ01000217.1 GCA_003222275.1 Acidobacteriota bacterium
CCACGATCGTACCGATGATCTGCAGGCTCACCCACAGGACGAGGGCGCCCCACACGCTGAGGTCTACGAACCGGAAGAAGCGGAGCAGCCGCAGCCGGCCACCCGGAAACGTCAACCCGTAATAGACGATCACGCCGGCAATCCCGCCGCTGGCGCCGATGGTGGGGATGAGCGAAAACGGCCGCACGGCCGTGTGGAACAGGTTGCCGGTCACCGTGGCCATGAGCAGCAGGCCGAGATATCGGCCGCGGCCCAGCAGGTCCTCGACGTTGTCGCCAAAGATGGCCAGGAAGTACATGTTGCCGATCAGGTGGAGGGGAGTGCCGTGCAGGAAGAACGAGGTGAGGAGCGTCAGGCCTCCATGCCGCCACAGCTCGGCCGGTATGAGGCCCCACTCCAGGGGAGCCTCGGGCCAGAACAACAGCGCGTACACGCTCACGGCCGTGACGAGTCCGATGAGGGTCCACGTGGCCCAGGGCCGGCCGTGAAGGGGGGGCGGCTCGACCTCGACGGGATAGCCGAGGATGCAGATCAGGTACTTCAAGTCGGTCGACTCGCCGCGAGGCACCCACGCGAAGAAGGGAGGATCATCCCGCGTGACGGCGACGACCGATTCGGGCAAGTCAGCGCGAGGCAGCCGCGCCAGCGCGGCGCGCGTCTCCGCCGGCAGCCGCTCGTCGGTGGCCGCGAGCGAGGTCGAACGCAGCCAGGCCTCGTGCTCGGTGGGATCGAACCACACGAACTGGCAGGAGGTGCAGAGGTCGAGCCGGAGGGGCGCGGTCGAGCCGGTCACGGCGAGGGTGGGAACGGTCGCCATCAACTTGTCGCACATGGGGCAGGGGCGCTTGCGATCGGCGACAGGTACGCTGCGCGCGAGCGCCCACAGCCGGCGGACGAAGGCACCCGCCGGCGTACAGCGGAGCGACGGCAAGTGGACGGCGCGCCCGCCACACGCCCCGCAGAGCCATCGCGGGCCCTCGGGAGAGGGCTGCTTTGCGAGCCGGGTCTGGCAGTTCGGGCAGGCGAGCATGTGTCCTCGGCCGACACAGGCCTGCAAGGAGCACGCCCGGACCTTTGCCGGCGAAACGTAGGGTACTGCTCCGTTCCTGCGCGCACCAGGTGGGCGAGCCTGCCCAGCGGCTTTGCATTCCGTAGCTCTTCGGAGCCTTGTGATAGTGTCGGCGCGTGCTGATCGCGATCCTCGCGTTGATGCTCGCACTCGCGCCGCCGGCCCGCACGACGCCGGCGGCGCCCGCCGCCGCGGAGCTCACGAAGCTGCTCGAGGACTTCCTGGCCGGCGCCTCGCGCAACGACGCGGCGATGCACGACCGCTTCTGGGCCGAGGACCTCATCTATACCAGCTCGGCCGGGCGGCGGGTCGGCAAGGCGGACATCTTGAACGACGTCCGCTCGGCCCTGGCACCCAGGCCCGGAGACCCGAACACGACCTTCACCGCGGCCGACGTTCGCATCCAGCAATACGGCAACACCGCAATCGTCGCGTTCCGCCTCGTGGGTACCACCGAGCAAGACGGGAAGACGGACGTGGCGAACTACCTCAACACCGGCACCTTCCTGAAGCGGGGCGGCCGCTGGCAGGTCGTGAGCTGGCAGGCCACGCGCCTGCCGCGGCCCTAGCCGTCCTACATCCCGCTGTCGTCCGCCGACGGACCGTAGATCGACGGCACCTTGCTCCCCATCGGGCGCAGGTACGTGGTGAGCTGCCCGCGGTGGTGGATGGCATCGTGCAAGAAGCCCCAGACGAAGTTCTGGATCGTGTCTTCCCACGGCGTGGGAGTGCCGAAAAAGAACTTGCCCTTCTTCTCCCACGCCTTGTCGTCAGTCCGGGCGATGAGCGCGTCGACCGCGCTCACGTTGCGCTCGTACTCTGCCACGATCTCCTCGATCTTCTTCGGCGGCTGCACTTCCATCCACTCGACCGAGCCCCTCTCGATGAGGGGGATGAGAGCGGCATCCTCGGCGGCGATGAGCCAGGCCAGCTCGCCCGCCGTACGGGACCGGGGATGGGGGCGGTAATCGAGCCGCCCCTGGGGAACGGCCTTGAGGACGTTGATGAACGTCTTGCGCTCGCGCTTCCGGCGATCCAGGCAGAACTCGCGGTTGGTCATGGCGCCCTCCTGAAAGGCCGATATCATAGCGAATAAAAAGCGAAAGTCAACCGGGTCATACTGGGGGCCTCCCGGTGCCTGGACACCATTAATAAGGAGACCTCCCAATGCGCATGCTCTCGACCCTTGCCCTGATGACGCTGGTCGGAACCGGGGCCGCCGCCCCGGCCGCCGAGCTGAGCGTCGGCGACAAGGCCCCCGACTTCAAGCTCGCGGCCAGCGACGGCAAGACCTACCACCTGGCCGACTTCAAGGGGAAGAAAGCGGTGGTCGTGGCGTGGTTCCCCAAGGCGTTCACGGGGGGTTGCACCATCGAGTGCAAATCGCTCGCGGCCAACGGCAACAGGATCCGGAAATACGATGTCGCGTACTTCATGGCCAGCGTCGATCCCATCGAAGGCGAGAAGGGCAACAAGGCATTCGCGGCCTCCGAGAAGGCCGACTTCCCGATGCTCAGCGACCCCACCAAGGAAGTAGCGACGGCCTACGGCGTGCTGAACGCGGAGCGCGGCGTCGCGAATCGCTGGACGTTCTACATCGACAAGGCCGGCAAGATCGTAGCGATCGACAAGGCGGTGAAGCCGCCCACGTCGGCCGAGGACATGGTCGCCAAGCTGGCCGAGCTGAAGGTCGCCACGCGGTAGAGAGCTTCGGCGACTTATCTTCCGCCGGAGAACGCGTCAGGCGTCCTCACGTGCTCCGGCCGGAAACCCACGCCGATCATGCGCGCGGGAATGCGGCGCAGGATCGGATGGTCGCGCAGCAGCCGCGCGGCCAGCGGAAGCTTCGGGAAGGCGCCACCGCCGAGGACGCGGCCGAGCACGCGGTCCTGGACGAGCACCTGCACGCGCTGTGTCGCGCGGGTGGGGAACTCGCGCCGGCGCTGCACGGTCCGCAGGTCATCGGTCGTGACCGACCCCCGCCGCAGCGGCTCGAAGAGGAGGTTGGCCGCGGCGACGGCATCCTGGACGGCCAGGTTGATGCCGACGCCGCCGATGGGGGACATCGCATGAGCGGCGTCGCCGATGCAGAGCAGGCCGGGACGCTGCCACTCGCGTAAACGGTCGATCTTCACGGTGAGGAGCTGGACCGCATCCCAATCCGCCAGCTCGCCCACGCGGTCGCGGAGGAACGGCACCATGGCGGCGATGGTGTCGCGGAGCGAGGGCAGACCCTGCCGCCGCAGCTCGTCGTACCCGCCCTTGGGGATGACGAAGGCGCACTGCCAGTAGTCCCCCCGGTCGAGCATCACGAGGACGTGGCCGGCGCGGAGGTAGCCGAAGGTCTGCCCCGGATCGTGGGCGCGCCGCGAGAGCCGCATCCACAGCACGTCGATGGGGACGCCGAGCTCGTCCACGCGGAGGCCGGCGCGTTCGCGCACGACGGAATGCCGTCCATCCGCCCCGATGGTGAGCGGCGCGCGAATCTCGAGCGGGCCGCGAGGCGTCTTCGCCGTCACGCCCGCCACCGTATCCTCCCCGACGAGGAGATCGACGACCTCCGCCTCCATCTCGAGGTGGAACGTGGGGTAGCGCCGGGCGCGCTCGGCGAGGAAGTCCAGGAAGTCCCACTGCGGCATGAACGCGACGAAGCGGCAGCGGGTCGGCAGGTGAGAGAAGTCCGCGACCAGCACGCGCTCGTCGCCGACGTACCCGCCGATCTCGCGCAGCTCCTGGTGGGGCCGCTGGAGGAAGCTCTCCAGCCAGCCCAGCTCGTGCATGAGCTCGAGGGTCGAGGGATGGACGGTGTCGCCGCGAAAGTCGCGCAGGAAGTCCGCGTGCTTCTCGAGGACGAGGACGTCGACCCCGGCCCTTGCCAGGAGCACGCCGAGCATCATGCCCGCGGGACCGCCGCCGGCGATGCAGCAGCGGGTCTGGACCGGTTGCATCGGCGCCATCGACGGATTCTGACCCACTCCGGACCGATACGCGCGCGCCGAGCCGGTATACTCAGGCGCCCGGGGACCGCTCCACTGTCTCCCCGGGTGTGACGCATGGCGGGACCAGCCGTCGCAACCGGGTCGGGTCCGGACGCCGCCGCGTCCGTGGACGCTTCGGTAGGTTTTGCCTGCCTGGCGGCCGGACTGCTGGTCGCGCAGCAGGTGGCCGCCAAGGCAACGCGCGACGCGCTCTTCCTCTCGAACTTCCCGGTAACGACGCTGCCCATCGCCGCGGGTTTGACCGCCGGCATCTCCCTGGCGGGCGTGCTGGCATTCTCCCGCGGCATGGCCCGGTCGTCGCCCCCCGTCATGATGCGCTGGGTGCTCGGGGTCAGCGCGATCCTCTTGACGGGTGAGTGGTCGCTTGCGCTCGCGGCGCCCCGACTCGCCGCCGTCGCCGTCTACGTTCATGTCGGTTTCTTCGGAGCGACGCTGGTCTCCGGCTTCTGGTCCGTGATCAACGAGCGCTTCGACCCCCACACTGCGCGCCACGTCATCGGCCGCATCGGCAGCGGCGCCGGGGTGGGCGGCGTGGTGGGGGGGCTGCTCACGTGGCGGGCCGCCGCGCTGATCGGCGTCGCTCCCATGTTGCTGGTCATCGTTGGCCTCACGCTGGCGTGCCTGGCGGTGCTGGAGACCCTGCAGCGGACCGACCGTGCCCGGGTGTTGCCGCGTGCGGCTCCCACCGCGCCGTCCAGCCCGTCCTACGCTTTCGGCCTGATTCGCCGGGAGGCGTATCTCAGGAACGTGGCCGTGCTCGTGGGGCTCTGCGCGCTGACGGAATGCGTGCTCGACTACGTCCTGAGCGCAGCCGTCACGACTCGGTTCGGCCGGGGGGCACCGTTGATGTCGTTCTTCGCCCTGTACCATACCTCGGTCGGGGTCCTGGCCCTCGGGCTGCAAACCGCCCTGACGCGGCGCGCGCTGGACAGACTCGGCCTGGGGGGGACGCTGTCCGTGCCGCCGTTGGTGATCGCCCTTGGAGCCGCGCTGACCGCGATCGTGCCCGGCCTCTGGCCGAGGGTGGCTTTGCGCGGCGTCCAGGCCGTGCTGCGCAACTCGCTCTTCCGGTCGGCGTACGAGCTTCTGTACACACCCCTGGCGCCGCAGCGAAAGAGGCCCACGAAGGCGCTGCTCGACGTGGGAGCGGACCGCCTGGGCACGATCGCCGGCAGCGCCGTGGTCATGATCATCCTGTTGCTGCCGGCGGCCGGTGCCACCCGGATGCTCCTGCTCCTGGCGAGCGCGCTCGCCGCCGCCAGCCTCGTTCTCACCCGCCGCCTGCAAAAGGGTTACGTCAGCGTGCTCGCCGAGAGCCTGCGCGCCGGCACGGTGCACCTCGACCCGGTCGACGTCGTGGACCAGACGACCCGGGCCACGTTGGCGCTGGCCGACGCCCAGAAGCGGCGCGTCGCCGTGAAACCGGTAACAGAGCCGCAGCCTGCGGACGCGGGCGCCGAGTCGTGGCTGGACGCGGCTTCGGTGCTGCGCTCGGGCGATCCTGACCGCATCCGCGGCGTGCTCACTAGGGAAGCCGCCTTGGAGCCGGTGCTGGTGTCTCTCGTCGTGCCGCTTCTGGCCCGCGACGAGCTGTTCACCGAAGCCGTGGCGGCGCTTCGGCGCATCGCCACGCGGTGCACAGGACAGCTGCTCGACGTGCTGCTCGATCCGGAGGAGGACCCCGTCGTGCGCCGCCGCGTGCCGAGGGTCCTCAAGGCCGCGGCGACCCAACGGGCGGTGGACGGGCTCGTCGCCGCCCTCCGCGACGAACGGTTCGACGTGCGCTATCGGTCGGCCCAGGCGTTGCTCCGTCTGCGTCAACGGGATGGCTCGCTGTTCATCCCCGCGCCCGATGCCTTTGCGGTCGCCCAGCGCGAGCTCACGCTGGCGCGCGCATCACCTCGCGGCATCGAGCACGTGTTCGGCCTGCTCTCGCTGGGCTTGCCCGGAGAGCCGCTGACCGTCGCCCTGCGCGCCTGGCGCACCGATGACCGTACATTGCGCGGCACCGCGCTGGAGTACCTTCAGAACGTCCTGCCCGCGGCGGTGTGGAGATCTCTCTGGCCCTGGCTCGGCTCGCGCCCGCAGTCCACTGGGCGAACGCTCGACGAGATGCGGGACGAGTTGCTGCGGTCCACGGCGTCGTGGGAGGTGGCACGACGGTCGAAGAGACGCGCCACGGGCTCGGCGGGGTGGCGAGGGGCAAAGCAGTGACCGGGCTCGACGCCGACGAGTTCAGCGGCACCGACCGCTTCGTCGTCCAGGGGCGTCTCGGCGCTGGTGGCTACGGTGTCGTGTATCGGGCGATCGACCGGGAGCGGAACATCCCCGTCGCCCTCAAGATCCTGCGCCACGTCGCCGCGAAGGCCCTCGTACAGTTCAAGCAGGAGTTTCGCGCGCTGGCCGATGTTTCCCACCCGAACCTCGTCACCCTCTACGAGCTGTCGTCGCACGAGCAGCAGTGGTTCTTCACGATGGAGCTGGTCGACGGGGTCAATTTCCTCTGGTACGTGCGCGGAGAGACCTACCCGGCCGAGTCCGGGCTGACGAGCGGCCTCTCGGCGGCGACCAGCGCCGGTCTGCAGGCCTTCTTCGAGCAGGCGCCGGGCGGAACCGGCGCCTCGAGCGTCCCGGCCGGGGGCGCGCTCAACCTGGGCCGCCTTCGCTCGATGCTCATGCAATTGACCGAAGGCGTGCTCGCCCTGCACGACTCGGGAAAGCTCCATCGAGACATCAAGCCTTCGAACGTCCTGGTCACGCGAGACGGGCGCCTCGTTCTTCTCGACTTCGGCCTCGTGACGGAGATCGCTCCTGCGCTCACACACACGCTGGACGCGGTCGGCACCCCGGCCTACATGTCACCCGAACAGATCGCGGGGCTTCCTCTGACCCGGGCGAGCGATTGGTACAACGTCGGAGCCATGCTGTACGAGGCGCTCACCGGCCAGCTCCCGTTCGCAGGCTCCGTGCTGGACGTCATGCGGCGCAAGCAGGAGTCGGAGCCACCACCTCCGCGTGAGGTCTCCCCCGGCGTCCCGCACGATCTCGACGTCCTCTGTGAGGGCCTGCTTCGTCGCGACCCGGCGAAGCGTCCATCCGGAATGGACGTGCTGCGGGCCCTCAAGGGCGTGAGCGCGGGAAGGCCGGCCGAGGTCCCGGCGCCTCCGGTCGCCGCCGTCGCGGCACCCTTCGTAGGGCGCGAAACGCATCTTGCGGCGCTCCGGGATGCTTTCCAGATGCTGAAGTCAGGCCGCGCACTGACGGTGGCGGTGCACGGCGGGTCGGGAATGGGGAAGAGCGCTCTCGTCCGTCGGTTCCTGGACGAGCTGAAGAGCGGGGACGGGGAGGTGGTCGTGCTGGCGGGGCGGTGTTACGAGAGAGAGTCGGTTCCCTACAAGGCGCTCGACGCCCTCGTCGACGCCCTGAGCCGTTACCTCAGGCGCCTACCGTCCGCTCAGGCGGAGGCCTTCCTGCCCCACGACATCCTGGCGCTGGCCCGGGTGTTCCCGGTGCTGCGCCAGGTAGGCGCCGTGACCCAGGCGCGACGGGCAGTGCTCGAGATCCCCGATTCCCTCGAGCTGCGCCGGCGCGCGTTCGCGGCGCTGCGCGAGCTACTCGTGCGTCTGGCCGATCGCCGGCCGCTCGTGCTCTACATCGACGACCTGCAGTG
>QHVJ01000218.1 GCA_003222275.1 Acidobacteriota bacterium
CCACCGGCTGCAGGATGCTCGCGACCGTGCGCCCGGACTCGTCGAGCTGGCTGATCCGGAGCTGCACGTTCACCGCGTCTTCGCGATAGTCGTTGTAGACGTAGCCGACGATCCGCGCCTGATCCCGCTCGGACGCGCCGGCACTCCACTCGACGCGAAAGAAGCGGTCGGCCAACGCCGCCCCGGCGGCCGCTTGGGTGGCGACGTGAGGCTCAGCCTCACTCGCGGCCCGGACCGTCGCAGGCAGGGTCATCACGAGCCCCGTCCCGAGCAGTACTGCCGCGATCGTCAGGAACGTTCTGTCCATTGCCCACCCTTGGGACGCGCGGCCACGAACAGGGGTGACAGGCGCCGGCGTCGAGTCGCAAGAACGCGAAAGGCGGATCCGTCGCGGTCAGAGCAGCATGCCGCCGAGGACGGCTCCGCCGGCCAGTAGCCACAGCGGATTCATACGTGTCCTCAGCATGACGGCAGCGGTGGCGAGCGCAATCAGCCACAACCGCCAGTCGGGCGCGTGGGGCGTCGCGATGGCGTAGCCCGCGGCGAAGGTCAGGCCGACCACCAGCGGCGCGAGGGCGCGTTGAATGGCGCCGCGCCATGGTGAATCGCGAAAGCGCCCCCAGAGCGCGGAGACGACCCACGTCAGCCCCCCCGCGGGCAGGCACAACGCGAAGAGCGCGACCAGCGAGCCGGCGACGCCGGCGACCCTGTAGCCGATCAGGCTCGTGATCAGCACGTTGGGCCCGGGCGCCGCCTGCGCCACCGCGAAGAGCCTCATGAAGTCGGTCGCGCTCGTCCAGCCTTTCACGTCGACGACATAGCGCTGCATGTCGGGAACGACGGAGCTCAGGCCGCCGAACGTGAGCCGCCGGAAGCACGCCGCCGAACGAGCGCGCGCCGACGGAGAGAAAGCCCAGAAACAGCTCCGCGAGCGAGCGGGGCGGCGTCGTGATCGGCGTGCCCCCTTCCCAATTCACTCCCCTCGTCGAGCCGTTCTCACCGGTGGCTGTCACTGCCTTACTCGCGCGATGCCGCCGCCAACGCCGATCGACGGTCGTCTCGCGGCGCTGCTTGGGGTGGCTCATGACCATGGCGGAGAAACGCGTTCACGACGACCACGACGACAGAGATCAGCGTCAGCCAGGCGGCCAGCGGCGACGATCGCACCTCGAAAACGGCGCCGACGAGCGCTCCCAGACCGTACGAGACGACTACGGCGGCGAGAAGCCGGACACGCCGCGCGCGAGTTCCGTCCTTCGAGCGCGTCCACCCTACAAGCTCGGCGCTCAGATTCGTCAGCGTGGACGTGATGTACGTGGTCGCCACGCCGGGGATTCCGAGATGACGGATCGCCGCGGACTGAATTCCCATCGCGAGACCTGACAGCAAGATCAGAAGCCCGCTCGTCCCCGCGCCGCGCGCCGGGCCGGCCACGTGCCAGACGGCCGTGAATACGCCGAGGAGGACGCCTTCGCAGGCCAGCGCGCCGGTGACGACGGATCGCCACTCGCCTCGTGACGAGCTCCGTCCGGTGATCAGCGCGCCGATCGCGGCCCCGGTGCCGAACGCCGCCAGCGCGAGGCCCGCTCGCAGAATCGGCCCGAGCTCGCCTCGGGCGATGGCAAAGGCCAGCAACGCCGTGTTTCCCGTCATCATCGTCGTGAAGACGCCGAGGCCCAGGTAGGCGACCGCGTCCATGACGCCCGCGGCGCCGGCGAGCACGACGAGCATGCCATCACGTCCGAGAGCCGGCACGGCGACGCGAGCGCACGACACGCGACGGGTCACGCCGGACGTCATGCCGTCATGGCCTCCGCGAGTCGCTTGCGAAGAAACAGGCGCGCACGATGCACGCGCGTCTTCGCGTTGCCGACGCTGATGCCCAGCGTCTCGGCGACTTCGCCGTTCGACAGACCTTCCACGTCGTGCAACAGGACGGCGGCCTGGTAGTCGGCAGGCAGGTCGGCCATCGCCGCCGTCAACGCGAGACGGAGCTCGATCCGCCGTGACGGGTCGTCCACGGCGGGCGACCAGTCGGCGACCGGCTCCCTGTGCCGGCCGTCCTCGTCAAACAACGGCAGCACCGCGTCCAGGGAAAGCTCGGCTCGCCGGTTGGCGGGGCCGCGCCGCTTCTGATAGGCGGCGTTGCTGACGATCCGGTAGATCCACGACCGGAAGGCCGAGTCTCCCCGGAACGTGTCGATCTTCCGGGTGACGCTCAAGAACGCGTCCTGCACGGCCTCCTCGGCATCCTCGGTGTTGCCAGTGATCCCCCGCGCGAGGCGATACGCACGCGCGCCGAACCGGGCGACGAGCTCCTCCGCCGCTGACGGATCACGACGCTGCAACGCCTCGAGGAGCGCGCCATCCGGATCGAGGCGCGGCCGAATCGCCTCCCGTCGGGTCTCGAGGACAGGCTCGGTCGCCAGCACGCTCATGCTCGACCTCCTCCGAACGCCGCCGGCCGGCCGGCCGCATTGTTCGTACGTGCGCGCCGCAGGATCGCGGTGATGAGCAGCGACATGGTCAGGAACACCATCGCGAGCCCGAGGATGGCCAGGTCGCCTCCGGGCCAACGGACGCCGAGGCCTTCGCCCATCCAGAACGCCCCGAAGCCGCCGATCAGCACTCCGACCGAGAGCTTCAGCGTGTTCTCCGGCACCCGCGTCAGCGGCCGCCGGAGCACGAGCGCGGCGAGGGCAACGGCGACGGCGGCCCCGGCGGCTCCCAGGCTCGCGGGGGCGATCATGTGACCGGCAGCTCCAACCGCGAGCACGATGAACACGACTTCGATGCCCTCGAGAACCACGGCCTTGAAGGTCGTGATCATGGCGATGGTGTCCCACCGGGTCGCCCTCGCGACTGCGGTCGCGCCCAGCGCCGCCGTCGCGCCCTCGAACACTCGATGCTCGTCGTGAAGCGGGATGATCCCCGCCGCCCGTCGCACGGCCTTGCGAAGCCAGCTCAGGCCGAACAGCAACAACAGAGCGCCGATGCCCACCTGGAGCACGGTGATGGGAATCATCCCGAGCGCCGGGCCGAGCACACCGACGAGCGCGGTCAGCGCGGCGAGTCCGGCGGCCGCACCGAGGAGGGCGGAGCGCCACCCGCGCACCATCCCGACCGCGAGGACAATGGTCACCGCCTCGACGCACTCCACGAGGGATCCGAGAAACGCGGCCGTCACCGAGGGACCGGCGTGTATCCAGTCGATCATTGCGCTTCCTCCGTTGGCGAATGGTTCATTGCTTTGACCCACCCCCACGCTACGCGGCGGGCTATAATGCGGCAAATTCATTGTCGTCACGTAGAGATGCGTTAAATGAATTGGCGCGCCTTCGACCTCAACCTGCTCGTGGTGTTCGACGGCTTGTTTCGAGAGGGCAGCGTGACGCGGGCGGGCAGGCGGCTCGGCATGAGCCAGCCCGCCCTGAGCCATGCCCTGAACCGCTTGCGGTATCTGCTGAAGGATCAGTTATTCATCCGCACCCCCAAAGGCATGGTGCCGACTCCTCGCGCGGAGCAACTGGCCCTGCCGCTGCGCCATGCCCTCGCGCAAATGGAGCAGGCGCTCGAGCCCGAGACCTTCGTGGCGGCGCAGGCGAACCGACGTTTTTCGATCGCCATCAACAACTACGCGGCGATCGTCGTGGCGGCGCCGCTGGTGGCCGCGGTCTCCGCCGCGGCCCCCGTCGCGCAGCTCGATCTCCGCCCGAGCGGGACCCTCGACGTCTTCGACCGTCTCGACAGCGGTGAGCTCGAGCTGGGGATCGGCACCTTCGGTGCCGTGGGCGAGCGCTTCGGGAGCGCGGCATTGCTGGAGGATCGCTTCGTCGCCGTGATGCGACGGGGACACCCGGCCGGCCGGGGAAAGCTCTCGGCGGAGGTGTTTGGCGCGCTCGCGCACATCGAGATCTCGTCGAGCGGCGACGACACCGGCTTCCTCGACCGTTCGCTGGTGAGCCGCGGGGCGCGACGTCGGATCGCGGTGCGGCTGCCCTATCTCTCCGCGGGCGTCGTCCTCGGCGCGTCGAACATGGTGGCCACGCTGAGCCGGCGAGTCGCGGAAGCGATGGTCCGCGAGTCGGAGTCGACGCTCCAGCTCAGAGAGCTGCCTTTCACGTCACCGACGGTTCGCACCTCGATGCTGTGGCACCGCCGGCTCGATGGCTCCGCTGCCCACCGCTGGCTGCGCGAACTCATCGTCTCGGTCTGCCGAGGCCTGTAGTGTGAGCTCGATCACCTTGCCCGCGCGCAGGACCGTCAGCGTGAACTTGTCTCCAGACTTCGCATGCTCCATGCGTTCGCGGATCCGCAGCATCACGACGTCCCCCGGGCCGAACTCGACACCGCCGACCGCGAGGATGATGTCGCCCCGCACCACGATGTCCTCGCCGTTGATGCGCGCCGCACGGTCGCCTCCCTGGATGCCGGCCGTCCATGCCGGGGATCCCTTCGCGACCGTCTTCACCAGGTAACCCGCCGGCTGCGGCACGTTGAGGATCTCCGCGAGCTCGCCGGTGACCACCTGCCCTTCGATGCCGGTCCAGAACGTCTTGTCCTCGAACAGCAGCCGGCGCGCCGAGTTCGAGGTGACGACGAAGCCGAGGCCTTCGCTACCCCCGGACTTCGAAATATTGTGGCTCACGATACCGATCACCCGCCCCGCCAGGTCGAACATCGGCCCGCCGGAATTCCCCTGATTGATCGGCGCCGTGGTCTGGAAAAACTCGGCGAGCGGCATCGCCCGGTATACCGTGTTCGGCGGGTAGCGCGCGCTGATCCAGCCGACGCTCAGCGAACGGCCGAGCCCGTACGGGGCGCCGACGATGAGGACCTGGTCGCCGACGCCGACGGTGTCGGAGTTGCCGAGCGGCGCCGCGATGAGGGAACGCGGCGGCGTCTGCACGCGAAGCAGCGCGAGGTCCGCGGCGGGCTCGGAGGCGATGACGTGCGCCGGCACCGAGGGCCCGCCCGCGAACTCGACCGTGATCTCGTCCATCGCCTGCACGACGTGGGCGGCCGTCATCACGTCGCCGTCCACGGAGACGACGACGCCCGAGCCGACTTCGGTGATGGCCGTGAGCCCGCGGCCATTGACGCCCACATCCCGTCCCCGGCCGCGGATGACGACGACACTGGGGCTCACGTTGGCGAAGACGCCGCGCACGTCCTGACCGCTTGCGGGTGCGGCGGGCACGACGACGAGCGCGGCGAACACGGCAAGGAGCGTTCCGAGCGCCGCGCGCCGCCCGCCCGTGGCCCCGCCGGCTCGCGAGCTCGGTGTCATCGTCTGGCTTTCAGCTCGCTCTGCGACGCGCAGACACTGCACGCTGGCCGTCAGGGGCGCCGCGCGTGCGAGCTGGCGCCGACCGCGGCACAGATCGCGGGTGCGGCCATTCCCGGGAAGCGGCGGCGCGGCGCGCCCATCGCGACTCACGCCAGGTCAGCGCGAACATCGTGACCACGATGAGCGCGGCGTTCAGCACCAGCTGCTGAGCCGTCAGCTCGGCCATCACGTTGACCATCACTGTCCTTTTGACGCCGATCGACGCCCCGGCGTGACATGAAACGCGACCGAGGCCGCGAGCATCCCAAGCGCTGAGCAGATGTGAGGTCGCTTGGGCCTGAAGAGACGGGCGAGGTGGAACATGAGACGGCCGTGCCTGGTCGCGGTGATGGTGGCCATCCTGGGTGTTGCGGCCGTCGTGCCGGCGGCCGAGGTGTCGACACCGCCGTTCTTCGCGCTTCTGCCCTTCGACTACCCGGGCCCGTTGATTCGCGTGTGTCGCACGGACTACGGGATTTGCCTCATTCCCTACACGATCCAGCCAGGGACGCCGTGCGACTGCCGGGCCGCCGGCGGGACGTGGCTTCCCGGCGTCAGCATCCACTGACCCGCCGGTCCTGAGGTCAATTCGTGACGCGATTCGGTTCGGTACTGCTGGCGGCGGCCGTCGTCCTCCTTGCCGGTTGTGCTTCGATGCGAGCGGTAGATGGCGCGCCGATCGATGGGACGAGCGCCATTGCCGGCACGTGGACGGGGACCGTCACGCCCGGGCGTTGGGGATTGGCGGACCCCTTCAACCTGACGATCACGCCGGATGGGCAGCTCACCGCCACCTGGGATTCGAATACCGCCTGGGGGACGGTGACGGTGCGAAACGGGCAGGCCAGCTTCGAAATGCATCCGATGCTCTACGAGGGCACGATCCGGCTCTACGAGGATGGCGGCAGGCGACAACTGATCCTGGATGACCGGTGGCAACCCTTCACCGCCCGCGTCGTGCCGCAGTAGCTCAGACGTCGAGGAATCGATCGTCCGACGGAGCACCGGCGGCCAACCACGCACGGAAGTCGGCGGAGGCCGCCGCCAACCGCCACTCGTCGATCACCTCCCGCGCCATCGCACGCAGCGCGCCGATCGACGCATCCGCTGAACTGCTGAGGCAACGGTCCAGGAGCCAAGCCTCGAAGGCGTCGGGATCGGGATCAGCCTGCCTCGCCTCGGCCAGCAACCGGCGCTTGAGCGACATCCCGATCGCATCGGGCGTGGTGTCACGCTTGCGCCGCCGGCGCCGTCCGTCCGAGGCGTCGAGGGCGGCGAGCAGCGCGTCGCAGACGAGCGCCGGGCGGGGCGGCGTCATGCGCGCAGACTGAGCAGATCGCGCAAGCGCCAGGATTCTGCGACCACGCCGACCGCTACCGCGCTTCCCCTGGCTGCCGGGCGGCGATAGTCGCGCTCCAGCGCTGCCATGTCGAGCGGCAGCGTTGCGAGATCGTGCAGCAGCACGTCGTCGGGACGGATCGCGGTCAGCGTCGTGATCGTCTTGACGTATCCACGGCAGACGTCACACACCTCGATCGATTGGCGCTCCAGGCCCTCGGGCGACACCAGGAAGCCGAGCTTCTCGTGATCGCCCTCGCGGCAGAACGGACAGCGCAGCCACTCCGTCCGCCAGTCACTGCCACAACATCCGCATCGAAGATGCCGAGCGCCGTCGAGCCCGCGGATCTCCGCCAGGGCCGGCCATCCGCCACACACTGGGCAGTAGCCGTACGTCCAGTCTGTCGGTACACGCTCGGCCCACACCCGCCAGCACGTCTGGAGCATCGGCATGGCGATCAACGACGCCAGCCCCCGCAGAACGCCGCGGTAGTCCCTCTCGACTCGCGCGATCTCGTGGAAGCGATCGACGTCTTGCGACACCGCGGTCTCAAAGAGCAGCGACGGGTCGAGCCGTCCCGCCGCAACCGCGTTGACGAGCGGCTCCACTTCGGTCCCGGCGGAGGCCGCGAGCGCCAGGATGTGACGAACCCAGCGTTCGATCAGCTTGGGGGCGACGCTGATGACGGCACCATCCAGCAGCGGCCGGCCCTCACGACCCTGATGCCCTGGCGCGGGCACGAATCGTGCCCAGTGGGGGCGTTCCGCTTCGCGCTGAGCCGCCTCGATGAGCACCAGCAGCGGTCGCCACTCTGGATGCTCGACGTCCAGAGCCGCCAGGAGAGATCCGCCGGACACCTGGGAAGCCACCTATCTACTCCCCGGCTTCCGCAACGCCGCCGATGACGGCACGCTTCCCAATTCCCGCGCCGTCCGTGCGCGTCCCGTAATAGATTTTGTTGCCGGCATGGAGCTGGACCGCGTCCCGCGGGTGATTGCCCACGTCAGCGCCGGCACCACCGCCACGAGTTCGGGTGGACTCGGGACTCGTGCAGCCGAGAGCGACGCCGGCGATGAGCAGCACGAGCATCGATCGCCAGTAACGCATCATGACAGCCGGTCCGAGGAGAAGATGATCACCGCACGGAGGATCAGCCCTCCGAGAAGGACGAGCACCGGCCCGATCGCCCGCCGTGGGCCCGGGGCCCGTAACCGCATATATAGAGGAAGCGCGATTCCGCCCAGCACCATCACGGCGAGCAGGAGGCCCCAGCCATTCAGCCAGACCATCGCGATCCTTCCGAGCGAGACCAGCAGTCCGGCGATCGCGATCGCCTCGAGGACGAGGATGAACGCATCGAAGTGCTCGAGCGCGTCGATGCTGTCGCCTGACGCGCCACCCCAGAAACCGAGCAGGATCAAGAGCGCCGCCGACGTCGACGCCGCCGAGATCAGGAAGGTGAGTCCGAGAAGCGTCGTGTCCGCCCAGATCGGCCGGTTCGTGACGGAAAGGAGCACGC
>QHVJ01000219.1 GCA_003222275.1 Acidobacteriota bacterium
CGTGTTTGCCCATATGTGATCGCCGGCGTCGCTGACGGTCGATCTGCGCCAATCGTAGTTTTGCCGGACGGAGGGCGTCTACCCTACCTTCGTCGGGTTCGGCCACCCCGATGGTCGGCAGCCCCCAGCGCCGATACGGTAACCTCGGTGCGCCACGCGTCCTCTGAATGTCCGACTCCCCAACCTCGCGCCCGGGAGGCTGACATGAGGTTCTTCTCGCTCGCTGCACCGCCCCGCCACCTCGGTCTCGCCGTCGTCGTGGGCGTGGCGCTCGTGCTGTCGTTCTTGATCCACGGCGTGCCTCTGGCCTGGGCACAGGCCGGTCAGCCGTCGAACGAGCCGAAGCGGCCCGCGTATCAGATCGGATCAGCCGGACGGTTCAACGAGGACTGGTCGGTGCTGAGAGGCGTCGACCTGGACACGACCGATGACTTCTGGGACCGCCTGAAGTTCATCCCCCTGACGTCCGACCAGAACGTGTGGCTGACCATCGGTGGCCAGGCCCGCGAGCGCGGGGAGTACTTCAGACAATACCTGTTCGGGAACTCGGAGCCCAAGCAGTCCGATGGCTATCTCCTCTCTCGATACCGGTTGAGCGCCGACCTCCACCTGACTCGCTACTTCCGCATGTTCGCCGAGGGGAGGAGTGCGTTCGCGCTCGACCGCGACCTGGCGGGGGGACGGACGACTTCGTACGTCGACGAGGTCGACCTGATGAACGGTTTCGCGGACGTCATGATCCCGCTGGGCCAGCAAGCGAGCGTGACGCTGCGCGGTGGTCGTCAGGAGCTGATCTTCGGTTCTCAGCGGCTGGTCGGGCCCGGGGACTTCACGCAGGTCCCTCGTGCCTTCGAGGGCGGCGCCGCGATCGGCCAGATCGCGGGCTGGACGATCACCCCCTTCTGGGCGCAGCCCGTGGTGGTCGACAAGTACCGCTTCAACCAGTCGACCTCGGACCAGGAGCTGTTCGGCGTCTTTGGCACCGGGCCTCTTCACGTCGTGGCCGTGAACCTGGACCTCTACTGGCTGGACGCCAACAACAAGACCGCCACGTTCAACGGCACCGTCGGACGGGAGCATCGACATACGCTCGGCGGACGCGTCTGGGGCAAGATCGGCGCCACGGGCCTGGACTTCGAAGTGGAGGGGGCGGCCCAGTTCGGGACGGTGGGCCGCGGAGACGTCGCGGCTTCGATGTTCACGACCGTTCTCGGCTACACGCTGCCGGTCCCGCGTCTGTCCCCCCGCGTCTACCTCGAGTTCGACTACGCGAGCGGAGACGACCGGCCAGGAGGGAACGTCGGAACGTTCAACCCGCTCTACCCAAACGGCCACTCGTACCTGGGGTACATCGACTACATCGGGCGACAGAACCTCATCAGTCCCAACGCCGGCGTCAGCGTCAGCCCGATCCGCGACCTCACGCTTTCGCTCCAGCAGTATTTCTTCTGGCGGGCCTCCGATCATGACGCGATCTACAACAAGAGTGGTGGCGTGCTGCGGCCGGCGACCGGCACCACCGCCCGCTACGTGGGCGCCGAGACCGACGTTCTCGCCACCTACAACCTCACCCATCACATCCAGGGCTACGCCGGCTATAGCCACTTCTCCACCGGCGAGTTCATCGAGAAGACGGGAAAGGACAAAGACAGCGACTTCTATTACCTCGCGATCCAGTACACGTTCTGAGCACGTCGCGCTTCCGAAATGACGACGCCGCATGATTGCGCAAGAAAACGATGAAACCCACACGCCCGCGCGCGCCTCACAAGAGGTGAGAGTCGACGAGGGGAGGTGAGGAGGATGAAGAAGTTGATCTTCGCGCTGGCCCTGGCGCTCGTGGCATTCAGCAGCGTGGGCGTGGCCTTGGCCGACACCGAGACGGGCAGCGGCATCGTCGGCACCCAGTCCCCGTAGTGCCGAGGCGAGGGCGGGGGACGTCCCCCGCCCACGCACCTCCCCGTCGACCCCGCCGGTCGCGCACGCTTCATCACACCATCAAATCGCCGGCTCCGCGAGCGCGTTTAGGAGGCCGGCTCCTCGGCCTCGGGGCTATCGCGTCGCGCATCCGGCACGCGCAAGAATCCGAAGCCGTGACTTTTGCCCCCCTCCGAGCATCAGAAACGCACATATATGTGGATCGTACGACTCGCGCTGCGCCGGCCGTATACGTTCGTCGTCCTGGCGCTGTTGATCGCCGTGCTGGGGATCGTCTCGGTCGCCTCCATGCCGATCGACATCTTCCCGGCGATCAACATCCCGGTCGTCAACGTCATCTGGAACTACTCCGGGCTGTCGCCGACCGAGATGCAGGATCGCATCGTCACCACCAGCGAGCGCGCGTTCACTACCACGGTCACCGGGATCGAGCACATCGAGTCCGTGTCGCTGCGGGGCGTCGCCGTCACCCGGCTCTTTTTCCATCCCAATGTGCCAATCGAGGCGGCCATCGCGCAGATCAATGCCCAGGCCCAGCAGATCGTGCGCGCGCTGCCGCCCGGCATCTTTCCGCCCCTGATCATCCAGTACAACGCCGCCAGTGTGCCAGTCGTGCTGGCCAGCCTGAGCAGCGACGTGCTGCCCGAGCAGCAGCTCAACGACCTCGGCAACAACTTCATCCGCACGCAGCTCGTCACCGTGCCGGGCGCCGCCGTCCCGTTGCCGTACGGCGGCAAGGTGCGCGTGGTGAACGTCGACATCGACCCCGACGCGCTCTATGCCCGGGGGCTGTCACCCCAGGACGTGAGCAATGCGATCCTGACCCAGAACGTCATCCTGCCGGCCGGGACGGCGAAGATCGGGACGCGCGAGTACGACGTCGCCACCAACAGCAGCCCGGAGGTCCTGAACGACCTGAACAAGATCCCCATCCGCTACGTGAACGGGTCCCTGCTGTCCGTGGGGGATGTCGCGTTTGTCCACGACG
Organism: Acidobacteriota bacterium; assembly: GCA_003222275.1. Classification (GTDB taxonomy): domain Bacteria; phylum Acidobacteriota; class Vicinamibacteria; order Fen-336; family Fen-336; genus AA32. The sequence goes on from QHVJ01000219.1 coordinate 2,927, forward strand.
GGTTCAATCCCCAGACGAACCTCGTCCGCCGCGACGGCCGTCACTCCGCGCTGCTGCCCATCCTCAGCAACGGCAGCGCGTCAACGCTGTCGGTGGTGAGCGGCGCGCGCCAGCTGATGCCGAAGATCCTGGCGGGCCTGCCCTCGAGCCTGAAGGTCGATTTCCTGTTCGATCAGAGCCTGTTCGTCCGCGCGGCGATCACGGGTGTCGTCCGCGAGGGCGCCATCGCGGCGAGCCTCACGGCGTTGATGATCCTGCTGTTCCTGGGGTCGTGGCGGAGCACCCTGATCGTCATCACGTCGATCCCGCTGTCGATCCTGACCTCGATCATCATGCTCGAGATCCTGCACCAGTCGCTGAACGTGATGACACTCGGTGGGATGGCGCTGGCCGTCGGCATCCTCGTCGACGACGCCACCGTCGAGATCGAGAACAATCACCGTCAGCTGGAGCTCGGCAAGCCGCTGCGCCAGGCCATTCTTGACGGCGCCGCCGAAGTGGCTACGCCCGCGTTCGTCGCGACGCTGTCGATCTGCATCGTGTTCATACCGATCCTCTTCCTGGGCGGTGTGGGCGGAGCGCTGTTCGCGCCGCTGGCGATGTCCGTCGTCTTCGCCATGCTCGCCAGCTATTTCCTCTCGCGCACGCTCGTCCCCACCATGGTGCTGTACCTCCTGGCGCCCGAGGCGCGCGCGCGAGAGAGTCGGGAGGCGGGCCACGACACGGCGAAGCGGCGGTCGCTCTTCGGACGCATCTCCGACGGCTTCGAGGCCGGCTTCCGGAATCTCACGGCCCGCTACGAGGGTGTCCTGGACTGGGCGCTGGCGCACACGCGGACGGTTATCGCCGTCTTTCTCGCGTTCGCGGCGGTCTCTCTGTTCCTGTACCCGTTCGTCGGGCGCGACTTCTTCCCGACCGTCGATGCCGGGCAGCTACGCCTTCACGTCAGGGCGCCCGCGGGGACCCGGATCGAGGAGACGGAGCGGTATTTCCAGGAGGTCGAGGACTATATCCGCCGGGTGATCCCCGCCGGGGAGGTCGCCGCGATCATCGACAACATCGGCGTCCCGAACTCGATCAACCTGGCGCTCAGCGACAGTGTCACCGTCGGCCCGGCCGACGGGGAGATCCTGGTCTCGCTCAAGACGCCGCACGGGCCGACGGCCGCATACCTGAAACGGCTGCGGGACGAGCTGCCGAAGCGGTTCCCGGATCTGGAGTTCTTCGCGCAGCCGGCGGACATCGTCAGTCAGATCCTGAACTTCGGCCTGCCGGCGCCGATCGACATCCAGGTCACCGGCCCGCTCGCCGACTCGGACAAGAACTACGAGGTCGCCACGCAGATCGCCGCGGAGCTTCGGGGTGTGCCGGGCGCCGTGGACGTGCACGTCCAGCAAATCCTCGATGCGCCCCGCATCATGATCGATACCGACCGGGCCCTCGCACAGCAGGTCGGCCTGACCCAGCGGGACGTGGCGAGCAGCCTCCTGATCTCGCTGACGGGCAGCGGGGCGACGACGACCAACTTCTGGCTGAACTACAGGAACGGCGTGAGCTACCAGGTGGTCGTGCAGACGCCCCAGCACCGCGTGGCGTCGCTCGACGCGCTGCATCGCACGCCGGTGGCGATCGCCGGCCAGGCGACGCCGCAGCTGCTGGGCAACCTCGCCGACTTTCGTCGCACGGTCACACCGCTATCGCTCAACCACTACAACGTGCAACCGGTGTTCGACGTGTACGCCGGCGTGCAGGGACGCGATCTCGGGTCCGTGGCCAGCGACATCAGCGGCATCATCGCGAAGCACCAGCGACAGCTCTCGAAGGCGAGCTCCATCGTCGTCCGCGGTCAGGTCCTGAGCATGAACCAGTCGTTCCTGGCGCTCGCGCTCGGCATCGCCTTCGCGGTGTTGTTCGTCTATTTCCTGATGGTCGTCAATTTCCAGTCCTGGCTGGATCCGCTCATCATCCTGATGGCGCTGCCCGGCGCCCTGGCCGGCATTCTGTGGGCGCTGTTCGTCACCGGCACGACGATCAGCGTGCCGGCGCTCATGGGCTGCATCATGGCCATCGGCGTGGCGACATCCAACAGCATCCTGATGATCACCTTCGCCAACGAGCAGCGTCATCCGGAGTTCGGCGCGCACGAGGCGCGCGAGGCCGCCCTCCTCGCGGGCCGCACCCGGCTCCGCCCCGTTCTCATGACCGCGCTCGCGATGCTGATCGGCATGCTGCCGATGAGCCTGGGCCTCGGCGAAGGCGGCGAGCAGAATGCGCCGCTGGGCCGGGCCGTGATCGGCGGTTTGATGGTCGCGACCTTCTACACGCTCTTCTTCGTGCCGGTGACGTACAGCGTGCTGCGCCGCAAGCCGCCCAAGGACTTCGACGCGGAGGATCAGCGATGAGTGCGCCACGTGTTCGAGGGCGAACGATGATGCTCTTCGGTTTCGGCGCCTTGGCCGTGTTCCTCGTCCTGCTCGCGGTGGGCGTCATTCCACGGCTGCGCAATTCCCGCGAGCTCGCGCTGGCCACCGAGCAACTGCGGACCACTCCCCCGAACGTCTACGTCGTCGGGCCGGAGCCGGCATCCGTCGCCGACCTGACCCTGGCCGCCACGACCCAGGCGATCCAGGACTCGATCATCTACGCCCGCACCAGCGGCTACCTGGCCCGACGGCACGTCGACATCGGCGACCGTGTGACGGCCGGGCAGTTGCTGGCGGAGGTCGCCTCGCCCGAGGTCGAGCAGCAGCTGAGACAGGCCCGCGCGGACCTGCAGCAATCCGAGAAGAGCCTGGAGCTGCAGCGGGCCAATCTCGATCTCGCGCGAGCCACGATGGCCCGCTACGAGGCGGCCGACGCCGAAGGGGCGGTCGCCAAGCAGGCCGTCGATCAGAGCGTGGCGACGTTCCGCACCGCCCAGGCTGCCGTGGCCGCCGCCGAGGCCAACGTCCAGTCCTTCACGGCGAACGTCCAGCGCCTGCTGGAGCTGACCTCGTTTCAGCGCGTCGTCGCCCCGTTCGCCGGAACGGTGATCCAGCGCAACGTCGACGTGGGTGCGTTGATCACCGCGGGGAGCCCCGTCAACAACACCGCGGTGGCGCCCAGCACGGTGACCGGCGCCGCGAACGGCCTGTTCGAGGTCGCCCAGATCGAAACGCTCCGCGTCTTCGTCAACGTCCCCCAGGCCTACGCGCCGAATGTGAAGGTCGGCCTGCCGGTCCGGGTGACGGTGCGAGGGCAGCTCATGCAACCGGTGAAGGCCACGGTGACCCGCACCGCCAGTGCGCTCGATCCCGGCAGCCGCACCCTCCTGACCCAGGTCGATATCCCCAACCCGTCGCACCGGATGCTGCCGGGAATGTTCGTCTACGTCGATTTCGAGATCGGTCCCTCGGGCACTCACTGGCGGATCCCCTCCACCGCGCTCATCTTCGACGCCCAGGGAACCCGCGTCATCCTCGTGGGAGCCGGCAACAAGCTGCACTTCCAGCAGGTCGTGGTCGGCCGCGACCTCGGGACCGCGATCGATGTGCAGTCCGGGCTCGAGGGGAACGAAACGATCGTCAAGCAGCCGACGGTCTCGCTCCAGGAAGGTCAAATCGTCAATCCCATCGCGTCCCCAGCGGCGGCCGGAGGCTGACCGGCCGTGTGGCACCGCGCCATCCTCGCTGCGCTTTCGAGCCTGAGCCTCCTCGCCGGGGGATGCATGGTGGGTCCCAGCTACGTGCGGCCCGCGGTCGAGCAGCCCACAGGCTTCAAGTCGCAGCCGGCCGGTGAGGCGGGACCACCGATTGCGGCCGACTGGTGGCGCCTCTACGCGGAGCCCGAGCTCGAGCGGCTCATCACGAGCGCTCAGGCGTCGAACCAGACGCTCCGGCAAGCCGTCGCCCGTGTCGACGAGGCTCGCGCCCTCGCGCGCGTGGCCGGCAGCTACCTCTATCCGACGGTCTCGCTCGATCCCAGCTACTCCCGAACGCGCTATTCGGGAAGCCGGGCGAGCACGATCACCGGCAAACAGGTGGCCCGCGGCGTCGACGTGAGCAACTGGACGATCCCGCTCGACCTCTCGTACGAGATCGACGTCTGGGGTCGCGTGCGCCGATCACTGGAGGCGGCCCGTGCCACGGCGGAGGCCACCGCCGACGACGTCGGGGTCGTGCGGCTCACCGTCGAGACCGACGTGGCGCAGTACTACTACACGATTCGCGCGCTGGACGCCCAGATCCAGATCCTGAAGGACACCGTGACCGCCTACGAGGAGCAGGTCAGGCTCCTCTCGGTCCAGCTCAGGACGGGCCTCATCAGCGCAAGCGTCGTGTCCCAGGCCCAGGCGCAGCTCAAGGCCACGCAGGCGCAGCTCTCGAACACGGCGCGCGCGCGCGCCAACACGGAACACGCGCTCGCGATCCTGTGCGGCCGACCGGCGCCGTCGTTCACCGTGGCGTCGAATCCCCTGCAGGAGGTCTCGCCACCCGCGGTGCCCGTGGGGCTGCCGGCGCAGCTGCTCACGCGACGGCCCGACGTGGCCGAGGCCGAGAAGAACGTCGCGGCCGCCAACGCCCTGATCGGCGTGGCCACCGCGGAGTTCTATCCTCGCTTCATGCTGACGGCGTCGGCCGGATTCCAGAGCCTCAACGCCGACATGCTCTTCAGCTGGCAGAGTCGCGTCGCGCAGATCCTCCCGAGCATCTCGATTCCGATCTTTCAGGGCGGCCGGCTCCGGGCCAACCTCGAGGCGACGAAGGCTCGCTATCGCCAGACGGTCGCGGTCTACATCGAGCAGGTCCTCGTCGCCTATGGCGACGTGGAGGACGCCCTCACCGATTTGCACTCGTTCGGCGATCAGGTGGCAAGCCTGCGCGACGCTGTGGCCGAGTCCCGGAACTATCTCCGCCTCGCTCAGGTCCAGTACAGGCAGGGGCTGGCCGACTATCTCCTCGTCATCGACGCCGAGCGGACGCTACTCGCGAACCAGCTGTCGCTGGCGCAAGCCGTCAACTTCCAGATGAACGCCAGCGTCCATCTGATCAAAGCCCTCGGCGGCGGGTGGGACCCATCCGAAGAGCATTCGGGGCGATGAGGCGCCTTTCGCGAAGATCTCTGCTCGCGTTGCTGGGCTCGGGTGCAGCCGGTCTCGTC
>QHVJ01000606.1 GCA_003222275.1 Acidobacteriota bacterium
CACGGCCGCGCAGCCGACCGAGCAGGATCTCGGTCAGGCGTGCGACGCAGGCGGCGTGCTGGATGCCGATCGGCGACATCTGGACGATCTCCCCGCGAACGAGCTCGACCCGGTCGTCCTCATTGAGGATTCCGGCTTCGCCCATCCGGTGGTACTCGTCCACCGTGAACCGCCGCCTGATTACCTCGACGTCCGTCGCCATGCCGTCATACTACGCGCCCCGGGCGCGGGTGCGTCAACGCCCAATGTTGGATACGCGGGGAGCGGATGCAGGACGGCGGCGCGTCGCGCCCAGTCGTCCCCGTATGACCGGACAGATCACGTGTCAAACCCGAGCGGACAGATCACGTGTCAAACGCGACCGGACGGATTGCTTGTCAACAACAGCGCTGGCACGTTCCGCGCCACTGATGGAAAGACGGATCGGCTGCGATCGCCCTCCCGTAGCGTCAGCTGAGTCGGGTGATCAAAATGGGCGGCAGCTTGTCGAGCGCAGCCGCGACCGTCTTGCACGCGGCGATGAGGTCGGCCAGCAACCGCTCGTCGACATCGAGGTCACCTTCGTATTCCGCGCGATTACGGACGTCGTGACATTTGGCGAGCACCCGCCACACCTCGGGACCGACACCGAGGGTGTGCGGAAGAACCTGGAAGACGATGTATCGGTTCGTGGGGCGGAATCCCGCGTGGCGCAACGCCGCGAGGCATAGTGCATGGGCGGCGTTGTAGGCGAGGTCGAATCGACTCTCCAGAGCGTTCGCTTCCTTGACGGCGTCGGCCAGGCGCGTGAGGCCCGAGCGCCTGAGCGCCGCGAACTCTTTTGCGTCGGGCGCCTCTTTACGCAGAGCCCGACCGGGGCCAGCTAGGTTTTCAAGTGGCGAGGTCACTGTCCTTACCGATCAACCACAGCTTCGGCTGCGCAAGTACTCGCTTCACGAACGCATTGCCCTGCTTTACGCGTGCGGCGAATTCCTTCGATGAATAGATCGTCGGTGCGATCTTTCGCCCGAGCTCGGCTGAGGCCTTCTCGAGCGCGGCGAACAGATCGGCATAAGCGAGGCGGTCGCTCACGACCATGAGATCGATGTCGCTGGAGGCGGTATCCTCGCCCTTTGCGATCGACCCGTAGATGAAGGCCGCGCGGATGCTTTGAGACACAGGCGCCAGCGCCGGACGGAGCACATCCGTCAACGCCACGGTCTTGAGGACCAACGCACGCACCTCGTTGAATATCGGCGAACCGGGATTTGCCTGATAGTGCTTTTGCTTGCCAAGGCGAGTGACGCGCACGAGGCCGGATGCTTCGAGGCGCGCAAGCTCGCGCTGAACGGCCCCCGTACCGGAGCGTGCGAGACCGATCACCTCGTTCGCATAGAAGCTCCGCCCAGGGTTGCCGAAGAGGACCCCGAGGACGCGCTGCTGGACCTTGGCGAACAATGCGTCGGCCAGGCCTGCCGATCGATGGCGAGGGTTGCGCGAGGTCCGTTTCATTCCCATCTTGGGTATGATAAACCCCTTTCTGGGTATGATCCAAGACCGGGCCGTAGGGGCGGGGTCGCCGAATGCCGAAGAACGGCCCAACTACGGGAGCAGCGCGGCGACGGGAATGGGCGTTGCCGGTACACCGATCGGCGCGACCGAGCTCGGCGGGGTGAAGCGCTCCACCGACAGGTATCGCCGGCCATACGGTGCGGTGACGTCGGCGCCGGAGTCCCGGTACACCTCCAGGACGCGATCCACCAGGTTGACGACCCAGTAGTCGACGATGCCCGCGCGCGCATAGAGACTGCCCTTCTCGATCCGGTCGAACCTGAGGCTCGTTTCGGCCACTTCGATGATCAGCGCCGGCCGCGCCGGATGCGCGTGGCGATAGTCGGCGCGGGAGCCGCGGACGACGGCGAGGTCGGGCTCGGGCGCCGACTCGTCGTCCAGGTTTATCGGATTCTGCCCGCGGACGATCCAGCCCGCGGGGAGCGCAGCGCGCAGAGCGTCGCCCGCCATCTCGACCGCCGTCGCATGCTCGCTGCCCTTTGGCTCGGCGACGATCAGCTGGCCGCCGATGAGCTCGAGCGGCTCGTCTTCGTCGAACGCGCCGAGATCGATGAGCCGCTCGTATTCCACCCGTCTCCAGCGGCGACTCGTGAATGGCGCCTGCTTCATGACGGCAGCGTAGCGAGCGGGACGTCGTTGGTCAATCGTCGACGTTTCGATACACTGCCGGCCGTGAAGTTCATCGGCGATCGCCTCCTCCGCAAGGAGGACCCGCGGCTTGTCCAGGGCCAGGGCCGCTACGTCGGCGACATCATACTGCCCGGCATGCTGCACGCCGCCATCGTCCGCAGTCCCCACGCCCATGCGCGCATCGTCGGGATCGACGCCTCGCGCGCGCTCGAGGCTCCCGGCGTCGCCGGCGTGGTGACGTTCGCCGACCTCGGCGAGGCCGCCGCGCGCCCGTTCGCGATCGTGCCGCCGCACGCGGCGCTTCACGGCAAGAACTTTTGTGTGTTGGCGAGTGACCGCGCGCGCTTCGTCGGCGAGGCGGTGGCGGTGGTGCTCGCCGAGAGCCGCTACGCCGCGGAGGACGCGCGCACGCTGATCGACGTTTCGTGGGAGCCGCTGCCCTCGGTGCAGGATCCGACCGCGCCGAGCGGGGCGCGCGTGCACGACGACATCCCCGACAATCTCGCGGGCCGCGTTACGCTCTCGCGCGGCGATGTGACGGCAGCACTGGCCGCGGCTCCGCATCGCGCCAGCCTGAGCCTGTCGATCGGTCGCGCCGGCGGCCAGCCCATGGAGACGCGCGGACTTGTCGCCGAATACAACGCGATGGCCGGTCTGCTGACGGTGTGGGCCTCGACGCAGGCGCCGCACCAGGTCCGCCAGTTCATCTGCGAGCTGCTCGATCTTCCACCCCACCGCGTGCGCGTGATCGCCCCCGACGTCGGCGGCGGCTTCGGCGCCAAGCTCATCGTGTACCCGGAGGACGTGCTCATCCCGCTGCTCGCGATGCGCTTCGGCCGTCCCGTGCGCTGGCTCGAGGATCGCCTGGAGCACATGCTGACCGCCACGCAGGAGCGCACGCAGACGCACACGGTCGAGG